>NZ_QUHY01000004.1:0-205110 GCF_003479865.1 Blautia sp. AM47-4 | reverse complement strand
ACGAGTACAAAGAGAAGGGGATAAGTATGCCCATATACAAACAAAAAGCAGGAATCATAGTTTTATAAATGCTTACGATTTCTGCTCTTTGCTAAAGTTAATGACATTGTGCTTTTGCAGGGTTTGCTATGGATGTTTTTTGAGGGATGATTGCTCAGATACGCTCCGGGTCGCTGACTGGTACCTGTTTCGAAGCAGCAGATCAGACATAGATGCTGTGATTTGAAATGATGCTGCAGGAAGAGGTGGAATTACGCAAGATGCTTCCGGAAGTGTTCTATGACAGCAACGGATTCTGCACTGACAGGTTTCGGAACAGCGGACGGTTTTGCAAGAAAATAGCCCTGCAGGAGATCAACATCCAGTTCCAGTACCTTCAAAAGTTCAGCTGGAGTTTCCAGACCCTCGGCAATGATTTTCATGCCTCTTTGATGTGCATAGGAAACAATATTTTCTACGATCTGCTGCTTGTCCGGATCGGAGTCGATATCGCGGATGATGGAAAGATCCAGCTTGATATACGCCGGTGCAAGCTCCAGAAGCGTTTTTTCATTGCTGTAGCCGCTGCCGTAGTCATCCAGGGCAAATACACTGGAAAATCCCGGCATCTCACGTTTTTTCAACAGAGCTGTAAGATCCTGTGAATCCTCCTCTGTGATCTCGATGACAATCCGATCCTGAAGAAAGCTGTATTGTTCGACGTAAGCCACTGACTCATCGTGATTCATGTATTGGCTTGCAATCGAATTGACAAAGAGAAGCTCATCACCGCGTATCTGATGGGTGGAGAGGAATGTGGCATAGGATTTTGCAGAGAGAAACATAGTCAGACGTTCTATTTCATGCAGGCACTCTTCCTCGTGAGCCAGCTGCAGGATCTGATCCGGACGAGTAAGTGCCGGGAGATTTCCGCGCATCAGCGCCTCGTAGGCGTAGATACTGCCGTCCGCAGCGGAAACAATTGGCTGGAAGTAATACGTAAACAGCTCTTCATTCAACATTTTATGGAACAGGCGGCGCATCTCGGTTTCCTTTGCGTTTTTTGTAAAAAGCTCCAGATCGAATTCGGTAATGTACCCTTTTTCTGCTTTCTTTACCTGGTACATTGCGAAATCCGCATATTTTTTCAGCGTAGACAGATCTGTACTGTTTTCCGGATACCAGGAAACTCCGCCGGAAAGGCGAAGGGGCAGTTTACGACCACTTGGCAGCTCCAGGGCTGTATTTGAAACCGCAAGGGAAAGATTCTGCAGAAGTGCTCGAATTTCTTCCTGCGATTGGTAGCCGTAGAACAGAAGATTAAATTCATCGCCGGAAATACGGGCACAGAGCGTTTTAGCCGGCACAGAGGAGATAAAACACTGTCCTGCCTGCCGGATATAGGCATCGCCCCAGTCGTGGCCGAAGGTGTCGTTGGTGCGTTTTAGATTGTCAAGGTCGATCATCAGAAGGGCAGCGTGACCGAGAACTTCCGAATGCTCAAAAAGAGCTTCACTTTCCCGCTGAAACGCGCGTCGATTGTAGAGACCGGTCAATGCATCGTAATCACGCTCGTGCTCTATGCGCTGCCGTTCCAGCATAACGGAGGTAAAATCTTCGACAAGTCCGATCTGCGCATAGCCCTCGCGGGAGGTCTCCATACGGATGTAGCGGATTGTTCCGTCAGAAAATGAAATTTCATACACCTTGGAATGCCCGACCCATACGGTATGAGAATGTGTCTGGTCAAATTCACGCAGCATCTGCTGGAAATACCGGGTGGAAAGCCCGGAAACATCTTCAGATGGAAGGTTGAGCATGGGAAAAAAGTTCTTTGTGACATAGACCGTGTTGAGATCAAAACGCATCTCATAGCCACCCAGTTCAATACTTGCCATTTCCATGATACGCAGGAATTTTGTGGAGGTTGTCAGAATAATGTGGATACTGCCGTCATCGGAAAAGTCACCTTCTTCCAGGTAATTGGGAAGATAGGCAGCCTTTTCTTTCTCTGTAAGATAAGGGGAAAGATCAACGACCTGTCCCATCTGCTCAAGCGTATAGGCGGTATCGGCGTAGGCGGAAAAAATATTTGGCATGGCAAGGGCACCAACCCTTCCTTTGGCGGCATCGAGAACATTTTTTTCCAGGTCATTGATGCTGCCCTGACTGGAGGCTTCGACCGTAATATGCTCTTTTTTTCCGATCGTTGTATTGAATTCCTCAACAAGACGTTCAAAGGAAGCTAACTGATCTCCGTTGTAATACGTCCATACGGTCAGCGTAACGGGTTTGTCGGAGGCGCGGCATCCGCCAAGAAGCGATACAGCGAGAACAGAACTCAAAAGAAAGGTTGTGACTTGATTTGAAAGAATTATAACATAAAGGAACAGGAGCCGCAATCGAAATTAAGCCGTGGAACAGAAAAGTTGTTACAGTTCACTGGTTCCCAGCGAACTGTAACATTCGCAGCCCTCATTTAAAGTTTTGCTTCGCAAAAGGAGGGCTGCTCACGCCTGAATCACTTTCTTACGCAGCGAAACAGCAAGTGTTTCACTGCTGAGTGAACAGTAACGAAAAGTTACCTGTTGTTTGCCGGGTACCGGTGAAGTGTAATGCAGCAGGAAAGAATCCGGTAAAGGAAAAAAGCTCCGCCGGAAAAAAAGGTGGTATTTCCGGTGGAGCTCTGTGAAAAAAGTGATCAGAATTTTACTGATGATAATAAGAGAGAAAGTCGGTGATCTTTCCAACCGCATCCTTTAAAACTTCAATTCGCGGCAGGTAAACAACGCGGAAGTGATCCGGCTGTCCCCAGTTGAAGCCGCCGCCGTGGACAATCAGAAGTTTCTTGTCGCGCAGCAGATCGAGAGCAAATTTTTCATCGTTTGTAATATTGAACTTTTTGGTGTCAATTTTCGGGAACATGTAGAACGCAGCTTTTGGTTTGACTGCGGTGATACCCGGAATATCGCAGAATGCCTTGTAAACGTATTCGCGCTGCTCGTAAATCCGTCCGCCCGGAATGATGTAGTCGTTGACACTCTGGTGGCCGCCAAGAGCGGTCTGGACAACGGACTGTGCCGGAACATTGGAGCAGAGACGCATGTTGGAGAGCATTTTTAGCCCTTCAATATAGTCCTTTGCGATAGCTTTATTTCCACTTAAGATCATCCAGCCGATACGGAAGCCTGCGATCATGTGCGATTTGGAAAGACCACTGAAGGTGACACAGAACAGATCCGGTGCGAGGGATGCAATAGAAACATGCTCGAGACCGTCCATGACGAGCCGGTCATAAATTTCATCGGAAAAGATGATCAGCTGATGTTCTCTGGCAAGCTCGACAATCTGCTGCAGTACCTCTTTCGGATAGAGTGCACCGGTCGGGTTATTCGGATTGATGATAACAATCGCTTTTGTGCGGTCGGTGATCTTCTTTCGCATATCATCAATGTCCGGATACCATTCGGACTGTTCATCGCAGATGTAGTGGACGGCTTTTCCACCGGCCAGCGTTGCGCAGGCGGTCCAGAGCGGGTAATCCGGGGATGGGATGAGGATTTCATCCCCGTCATCCAGAAGAGCGGACATGCAGAGGTTGATCAGCTCACTGACGCCGTTTCCGGTGTAGATATCATCGATAGAAACATTTGGCAGTTTCTTTAACTGCGCATACTGCATGATCGCTTTTCGTGCAGAGAAGAGACCCTGGGAAGGAGAGTAACCCTCGCAGTCGGTAAGCTGATGGCTCATGTCGTAGATGACCTCATCAGGAGTACGGAAGCCAAATGGAGCCGGATTTCCAATGTTCAGTTTCAGAACCTGTGTGCCGCACGCTTCCATGCGGTTTGCTTCTTCTACGACAGGTCCGCGGACATCATATAAGACATTGTCGAGTTTCGATGATTTTTTAAATTCTCGCATAGGGGAACCTCCTGTTTTTGTCTGGGAAAGGGAAGCGGCAGATGGATCAGAAAAGGATTCTGCCGGATCGGAAACCGTATCTGCCGTATAGTTTACTGTGGAATCTTTTGCAAGCAGCCAGTCGGGATCGACCTGGAGCACATCGGCCAGAAAGTGAAGAATGTCGGAGCGCGGAACCGTTTTTCCGCTGACATACTGGCTGACATGGCTTTTTCCAAGCTTCACACCGCGCCGCTGGGCCGCTCGGATCAAATCGACCTGCTTGAACTGTTTCGCCTGCATGGCCAGTTTCAGACGGTCGGAAAAGGTTTCATTTGTCATAGAAAATCTCCTTAAGATAGAATACAAAATAAAAAAAAGTTCAAAACTGTGCTTATTGTAGCATGGACAAGAAAAAAGTTCAATAGAAAAACTGAAAATTGTAGAAATGTTGAAAAGTTCAAAATTAAAGCGAAACAAGTTCAATTATAATATTGTCTATTCTGTACAGGTAAAGCGTTAAACCTTGCGCATTTTGCAAATTGACAAACGATGAGATTTCGGTAGAATAAAAAATAGGATGCTATGCGTTTCTGTTGGGATCCGCCAATAGAAACGGGAGAGAAAGGAAGGAAAATGTATGGGGGAAGGTCATAAAAAACTGAATTTTTCCGATTGTATGGGACTTGCGATCGGACAGATCATCGGTTCGGGCATCATGGTACTGACGGGAATCGTCATCGGTCTGACAGGACACGGCATTGCCGCAGCGTTTATTTTAGGTGCCGTGCTTGCCATTATCACCTGTGTACCGTTCATCATCCTGACGTCCGCAATCCCGTCATCAGGCGCCGGCTTTACTTACATCCGACGATTGATGGGTGAAAAAGCCGGCTTTATGTACATTGCGATGTTTGTCTTAAGCCAGGTTCTGATCGCAACGTACGCGAAAGGCTTTGCGAGCTATTTCTGCTCGATTTTTCCACAGTTTGGCGAGTCGGCTGTCGCAATGGCAGCACTTGTAATCTGTACCGCCGTCAATCTCATCGGACTGAAATCGAGCGCACTGGTGCAAAAGGGCATGGTTGTGCTGTTGCTTTTGAGCCTGTTCTTATTTATTGTATTCGGTCTGCCCAAGGTGAGCTGGGATGCCCTGACACCGACGGTATCCAACCTGATGCCGAACGGTCCGAAGAACTTTTTCACAGGCGTAGCGCTTTTAAGTTTTGCGTGCGGAGGCGCAAAATTCGTTGCGGAGAACGGAGATGATATCGTGGAGCCGTCCCGCACGATTCCAAAGGTTATCGTGCTTTCCACGAGTATCGTTGCTGTATTCTACGTGCTGATCGGTATCGTGGCAGGCGGCGTGCTTCCGGTCGAAACGGTCGCATTTCAGAATCTGACGCTTGTCGCACAGGAGATTTTTCCAACCTGGCTGTACCTGTTTTTCGTGTTCGGTGGTGCCGTATTTGCGCTGCTTACCACCCTGAACGGAACCTTGAGCTGGGTGACAAGAGGACTGCAGGCTGCCGCAAAACAGGGCTGGCTGCCGGAAAAAACCGCGGAGGAGAATAGAAACGGTGTTCCGGCGATCCTTCTGATGGTCTTTTTCCTGATGGGCGCCATTCCGATCCTTACGGGAATGGATCTGACATTGATTTCCAACATGGGTGTCGGAACCGATATGGTGACGGAATTTATGGTACTCCTGGCCTGCTGGCGTCTGCCGGATATCTTCCCGGAAGAGTATCAGAAGTCTGCGTTTTGTATGAAAAAGCGGACACTTCACATTCTGCTGTTTTTCATCGGCATTCTGATGATCGGAACCTCGTATGTCAATCTGTCGGATCTTACCGTTCCAGCGGCGATTGCATGCGGCATCTATATTCTGGTGATGTTTGTTTACACGCAGGTCCGATATCCGTATGTGAAGGCAAAACAGGAAAAGAAAGAAAACAAATAAAGAAGAGAAATGGAGAAGAAACATGAGGGCAACAACAAAAGAGCAGGGTTTTTACAGCCAGATTTTTAAGCTGGTTCTGCCGATTGTGATTCAGAATCTTTTAAGCGCGGCAGTCAACTCTGCCGATGTCGTGATGCTGAATTACGTGGGACAGTCCGCTATTTCCGCGGTATCTCTGGCATCCAACTATGCAAATGTATTATTTATGGTTTATTACGGACTGGGAACAGGAGCAACACTTCTGTGTGCCCAGTACTTTGGAAAGGGCAATATGCGCGCAATTCAGACTGTTGAGGGAATCGCACTTCGATTCTCCGTCATCATCTCCGTTGTTGTGGCAGGAATTGCTTTTACCATGCCGCAGATGATGATGCGTCTGTTTACAGATAATGCGGAACTGATCCGGATCGGTGCTTCGTATCTGCGCGTCATGGGTGTGACCTACCTGTGCTGGGGCATCACGGAGATCTATCTTGCGGTACTTCGAAGCCTCGGCCGTGTGACGATCAGCATGGCGATGAATATGATGGCATTCGCACTGAACGTATTTTTCAACGCATGCTTCATTTTTGGCCTCTTCGGATTTCCGAAGCTTGGAGCAACCGGCGTTGCAATCGCAACGGCGATGTCGCGTGTCATTGAACTGATCGGCTGCGTGATTGTGTCGATTATGAGTAAGGATATCAAGCTTGATTTGCGGTATATGTTTATCCGCAACAAGCTGCTGTTTTCCGATTTTGTGAAGCTTTCACTTCCGGCACTTGGAATGATCTTTCCTGGGGCGTTGCATTTTCGATGTATTCTGTGATCCTGGGCCATCTGGGAAGCGATGCGGTAGCGGCAAACTCGCTCGTTGTCGTTGTAAGAAATATCGGAACCGTGCTGTGCTTTGGTGTGGCAAGTGCAGGCGGTATTCTGCTTGGAAATGTTATGGGAGAAGGAAATCTGGAAAAGGCGAAGGAATATGCATCGAAACTGCTGAAGCTGACGGTTGTTGCCGGAGCTGTGGGTGGACTGGTTGTGCTGGGTATCACGCCGTTTGTACTGAAGTTTGCTTCTTTAAATGAGACCGCGATGCATTATCTGAAATATATGCTGCTGATTAACACCTATTATATTATGGGGGCGGCCGTCAATACGACGCTGATTGCCGGAGTATTCCGTGCCGGAGGTGACACAAAGTTCGGACTGGTCTGCGATACGATTGATATGTGGTGCTACGCGGTGCCGCTTGGATTTATTGCAGCGTTTGTCTTCAAGCTTCCTGTCCTTGTGGTTTATTTCCTGCTGTGTACAGATGAGTTTGTAAAATGGCCGTGGGTTCTGAAACGGTATAAGAGCGGACTGTGGGCAAAAAACATTACGCGGGATCACCTGTTTGAGGATGAAGCAAAAGAATAGATGATATAGAAAAAGACATCTGCAGAGGTGAAAAATCACTTCGCCAGATGTCTTTTTTCGTGTTTTTCAAACATGCTCTAGAGAACGGTATATCCCTTGCTTTTTAAGCTTGCTTCTGTCTCGTATACATCCGGTACATGGAACACCATGATCGGGCAGCCGGACTCGCGGTTGAAGGAGAGATAGATATAGTCGATGCTGATATTTGTCTCAAGCAGTGTTTTCAGAAGGGAATTTAAGTTGCCCGGCTGATCGACGACTTCAACACCGAGTACATCCGTCTGGCGTGTCATGTAACCGGCAGCCTGAAGCGCCTGCTCTGCTTTATCCGGATCGGAAACGACCATGCGGACAATGCCGTACTCTGCGCTGTCGTTGTTGACAGAACCTAAAATATTGACGTCGTTTTCAAACAGAATCTGTGTGATCTGCTGCATCGTGCCTTTTTTATTTTCTGCGAAAATAGAAAGTTGTTTTAACATAATGGGGGCCTCCTAAAATTGATCTCTGATTCCATTATACTGCCAAAATCAAACGCGTCAACGAATTTTGTAAAAGAAGACGAAAAAAAGGTAAAAAAGCGTATCGTTTACAGAAAATTAATAGAATAAAAGCATCAATATAAAAAAATAAAAAAAGAAATCAATGAGCGAAAAAAAGACAGAAAAGTCGGATAATAAGAGAAAATGTACAAAATACAAATAAAATATGAGAAAACGGGTGAAAAAACTTTTGCATAATGACGAAAAATGCGTTACAATATAAGCGCTATATGTGAATTTATTATTGGGAGGTATTAGAATTATGGCAACATTTTATGCATCAAAAACAGGAGAAGTATCTGCAAGAGAAAAAGAACATTCCGCGCTGGTACGTGAACTGGCCGGTGAGTGCATGACACTTCTTGAAAACGACGGAACCCTGCCGCTTGCCGGTGCAGGAAAAGTCGCAGTTTATGGTAACGGCGTCCGCCACACGGTAAAAGGGGGTACCGGTTCCGGAGACGTTAACACAAGAACGGTTGTTACGATCGAACAGGGCTTAAAAGAGGCCGGCTTTGAAATTCTGACTGGTAAATGGCTCGATGAATATGACAAAGTGCTTGCAGATGCGCAGGCTGCATATCAGGCAGAGCTGGCAAAAAAAGCAGAGGAGCTTCACGTTCCGATTTTTGCTGTTATGTTCTCGGAAGTATTTGTGCAGCCTGACGTGCCGGTAATTACCGAAAAAGAGGACACCGATACCGCTATCTATGTTCTGTCAAGAAACTCCGGTGAAGGTGCAGACCGCTATAACAGAGCATGCGATTATCTGCTCGGCGAAAACGAGCTCGCTGACATTGCCTATCTGGCAGAGCATTATGAGAAAACAGTTTTATTTTGAATATTGCGAACCTTGTAGACACCACAGAGTTAAAGAAAATCAAAGGACTGAATGCAATTCTTCTTGCAGGACAGGCCGGAAATGCAACCGGAAACATCGTTGCAGACGTTGTTCTCGGAAAGAGCATCCCATCCGGAAAGCTGACTGATACATGGGCTGCTTCCTATGAAGACTATCCGTCCTCAAAAAATTTCAGCCACAACAACGGTGACACCAACGATGAGTATTACAGCGACGGCATTTATGTCGGCTACCGTTATTTTGACACCTTCAACGTAACCCCGAACTACTGCTTCGGCTATGGCAAAGGTTATACTGATTTTGAGACGGAAGTAAGGGACGTGGAGGCAGATGCCAAGAACGTTACCGTTACCGCATCCGTAAAGAATATTGGTGATACATTCGCCGGAAAAGAAGTCGTACAGGTTTACTATTCCGCACCGGATGGCACGATTGAGAAACCGTATCAGGAGCTTGGCGGCTTCGGAAAATCCGATCTGCTCTCGCCGGGTGAGTCCCAGACGATTACCATTTCCTTCCCGACGAGATCTATGGCTTCCTACGATGAGAAAAAAGCAGCATGGGTACTCGAGGCAGGAACGTATTACATCCGTGTCGGCAACAGCTCCAGAACAACGAAAGTAGCAGCAGCCCTGAATCTCAAAGAGACCGTTGTTACGGTTCAGGGAAAGAATCTCTTCCCGGCAGATGACGCTCCACAGGAACTCTCCAAAGCAGGCGTAACACCGTACAGCTATGAAGGTGAGGCAGAAGAAAAAGCAGCTGCAAAACAGATCGATATCTGCAGCAAATGCATCAAGACGGAGACTGTTGTCTACAGTGAGACACCGGAAGCATTCCCGGCTTATGAGGGAGAGAAGCTGACAGCGGCAGATGTAAAGAGCGGAAAAGCGACGTTAAAAGATCTCGTATCGCAGCTGACCGTAGAGGAGATGGCTGCCGTCTGCAATGGTACTGCAGACGGACTTGGCCAGGAAGGATTTATCGGATCTTCTTCCGATATGGCGCCTGGAGCAGCGGGAGATACAACTTCCATTCTTCTTGAGGACAGAGGTATTTACAATACGATTCTTGCAGACGGTCCGGCCGGTCTTCGTCTGATTCCGCACTTTGTCGTTGATGCAGACGGAAAGATGGTATCCTCCGGAAATCCTCTGGAAGATGCGTTTAACAAAAATGAAATCGAAGTTCCGGAAGGCGGCACGGAGTATTTCCAGTACTGCACCGCAATCCCGGTAGCAGCGCTTCTTGCGCAATCGTGGAACATGGATCTGATCCGGAAATGCGGTGATATCGTCGGAAAAGAGATGGAAGAATTCCACATTTCCGTATGGCTGGCGCCTGGCATGAATATTCACAGAAATCCGCTTTGCGGAAGAAACTTCGAGTACTACTCGGAAGATCCGCTGGTGGCAGGTATGTGCGCCGCAGCCGATACCAGAGGAATCCAGTCCCATGCCGGAATCGGAACCAGCATTAAGCACTTTGCAGCCAACAACCAGGAAGACAACCGTATGTACGTCAATGAGCACATCAGCGAGCGCGCAATGCGTGAAATCTATCTGAAGAGCTTTGAAATCGCAGTCAAGACAGCACAGCCGATGACGATCATGTCTTCCTACAACCTGGTAAACGGTGTGCATACTGCCAACAGCCACGACCTTCTGACCGCAGCAGCAAGAGATGAGTGGGGCTTCGCAGGCTATGTCATGACCGACTGGGGAACCTCAGAGGACATGAGCGGATTGTTCGCTTACAAATATAACCTGAAATATGGACATTCCACTTCAAGAGAGTGTGTTCTTGCAGGAAACGATCTGCAGATGCCTGGCCAGCAAGGAAACCGTCAGGAAATTGTAGCATCTGTTGCAGACGGAACTCTGCCGCTTGGACAGCTTCAGACCTGTGCATACCGCATTCTGAATGTTGTTCTGCAGTCCCTCGCCTATGATGACTGCAAACCATACGGTGATCAGTTCGATCTCGAAGAGGCAGTTACCGTTACAAAAGCATAAAAAATCAAAAAACATAGAAGCAGCCCCGCAGACCTTTACCATAAGGCTTTGCGGGGCTGCTTTTTGTACGGTCAAAGGAGCAAGGCTGTGACTGCAAGAGATAAGCGATTTCCGCAATCTGCAAGCCCAGCTTGGTGGCATAAAATGTAAAAAGCTCACGAAAGAACTGTAAAACTGGAGAAAAATACAGAATAAAATCGGTAAAAAAATAAAAAATAGTGAAAAATGCACAAAAAGATTGTCCATAGAGCAAATAGTGTGTTATAATGAATGCATCTATTAAAACAGGGGGATAGATTATGGCAAAAGAAATGATAGCAATGCTTCTTGCCGGAGGTCAGGGATCTCGCCTTTATGCGCTGACCGAGAAGCTTGCAAAACCGGCAGTTCCATTTGGCGGAAAATATAGAATCATCGATTTCCCACTTTCTAACTGCGTAAATTCCGGAATTGATACCGTAGGTATTCTGACACAGTATCAGCCAATGGTGTTAAATGAGTACATAGGAAACGGCCAGCCGTGGGATCTGGACCGCCTCCATGGAGGTGTTCACGTGCTGCCTCCTTATCAGAAAGCCTCAGGTTCTGACTGGTATAAAGGAACTGCAAATGCCATCTACCAGAATATTCCATTCATCGAGAGCTACGATCCGGAGTACGTCATCATCCTTTCCGGAGACCAGATCTGCAAACAGGACTACAGCGATTTCCTCCGCTCCATAAGGAAAAGGGGGCAGAGTTCAGCGTTGCGGTTATGGAAGTACCGTGGGAGGAAGCATCCCGTTTCGGACTTATGGTGGCAGATGAAAATGACAAAATCACCGAGTTTCAGGAAAAACCAAAACAGCCGAAATCCAATCTGGCATCCATGGGTATCTACATTTTTAACTGGGATATCCTGAAAAAATATCTGATTGAGGACGAGGCAGACCCGAATTCTTCGAATGATTTCGGAAACAACATCATCCCGAATCTTTTAAAAGACGGACGCAATATGTACGCTTATCACTTCAGCGGATACTGGAAAGATGTAGGAACCATCTCCTCCTTGTGGGAGGCAAACATGGAAATCCTCGATCCGGAACACAGCGGAATCAACCTGTTTGACAATAACTGGAAGATTTACAGCCGAAACAGCGGAAAAACAGGCCATAAGATCACCGAAACCGCTGTTGTGGAAAACTGTATGATCACCGATGGCTGCCGTATTGCAGGTCATGTCAAACATTCGATTCTGTTCTCCGGCGTAAAAATCGCAGAGGGCGCAGAAGTAGAAGATGCCGTTATCATGGGAGGAACCGTGATCGAATCCGGAGCAGTCGTGAAACACTGTATTGTTGCGGAAAACGTTGTGATTGGCCAGAATGCGTGGTAGGAGAAATGCCGCATGACGGTGAAAAAGGTGTTGCCACCATCGGATCCGGAATCCATATCGGTGAGCGTGCCAAAGTAGGACCAAATGCAATGGTAAATGCAAATGTAAAGGATGGTGAAGAAGAATGGTAAACGCAAATGCAGATGCACTGGGCATCATTTTCCCAAACAGCTATGATGAGCAGGTACCGGATCTGGTAAACGAGCGTCTGATGGCCTCCATTCCTTTTGCCAGCCGTTACCGCATGGTGGACTTTATTTTATCCAGCATGGTAAACTGCGGAATCGGAAATGTATCCATTATCGTCCGCAAAAATTACCATTCGCTGATGGATCATCTCGGCTCCGGACGTGAGTGGGATCTTGCCAGAAAAAAAGGCGGCTTAAACATTGTTCCGCCTTATTCCGAGAAGAAAATTCAGGTGTACTCCGGAAGAGTGGAAGCACTGGCAAATGTTCTCGATTTCCTGAAATGGCAGAAAGAAAAATACGTTGTTATGGCAGATACCAACATTGCCTGCAATTTTGATTTCAAAGAGATGCTGAATCAGCATATCGAAAGCGGCGCAGATGTTACTGCAGCTTATACCAAGCAGCCGATTCCGGAAGGCGTCAGAAGCTCTTACGAGAAAACCAATTATCTGCACTACACCTTCTCCATGGCAGGACAGAAGATCAGCAAGATTTTTGTAAACTCAGAGGAACACGGAGTACAAAATGTATCGATGAATATCTACGTGATGGAGCGTAAGCTTCTGATCGACGAAATCAAAAAAGGCTTTGTCCTTGGAAATAAATTCTTTGAGCGTGATGTTCTGGCACCGCAAACGGAGAAACTGAACATTCAGGGATATGAGTTTACCGGTTATCAGGCAAGAATCGACGATATGAAGAGCTATTTTGATGAGAACATGAAGCTCTTAAAAGATGAGAATCTGGATAGTCTCTTCTCCGGCAACCCGATCTATACCAAAGTCCGCGACGACAATCCGACCCGTTATATCAACGGATCAAAAGCGAAAAACGTGATGGTAGCAGACGGCTGTGTGATCGAAGGCGAAATCGAAAACAGCATTTTGTTCCGTGGTGTCAAGGTAGCCAAGGGAGCAAAAGTAAAGAACTGCATTCTGATGCAGGATACTGTGATTGAAGCAGGCGCTGAGATTGAGTACGTTGTTTCTGATAAATACGTTACGGTATCTGAAGGAAAACAGCTCAAAGGAACCGATTCCTTCCCGGTATTTATTGCGAAGGATCAGGTTGTATAAAGAAAAGAATAGAATGAAATAGAAATACCGACTGCCAATGTAGAATATATCAATATTGATGGGCAGTCGGTATTTTTTGGAAAAATTCAGAGAAAAATAGTAGATTGAGTAATGCATCTGTGATATGGTAATAAAACAAAACAGTGATAGCCTAAGGAAGGGAAGATTCTTACCATAAAAATTCCCGGTTGTACAGCTTATGGTTACAGTACAGTCTGTTTTTAGGCTTTCAGCGTTGGCAGCTGATACTGTTTTTTCAGCTCTTTATATTCTGTCTCAAATTCTTCTTCTTTCTTTAATGCATGCAGATACTCATGTGTATCAAAGGATCCGCTGTGGATCTGGCTGACGCAGACGGCAATGTTGGAGCAGTGGTCGGAAATCCGTTCGAAGTCGGTCATCACATCGGAAAGGATAAAACCAAGCTCGATCGTGCATTTTCCACTCTGGAGCCGTTCGATGTGGTGGTTCTTCAGGCTGGAATTCAGGCTGTCAATCACCTGCTCGAGTGGTTCCACTTCATTTGCTTTTTTTACATCTTCATTATTGAAAACGGAGAAGGTCAGGCTGACAATATCTTTGACTGCTTTTCCATAAACAGCAAGCTCTGCGGCTCCATCAGAAGAGAACTGCAGGTTCTTGTCATGCATCTCTCTTGAAGCTTTCATGATGTTGACGGTGTGATCGGAAATTCGTTCGAAATCGCCGATGCAGTGCAGAATCATGGAAAGTGTCTGGCTGTCCTTCGGGGAAAGCTTTTCGCTGGAAAGCTTCACCAGATATGTGCCGAGGGCATCTTCAAAATGATCCACCTTTTTCTCAAGAATATCTACATTTTCCGCATCCGCCTCGTTGTAGGAGGCCATCAGGTCAACAGAAGTAACAAGGCCGGTTTCGGTCAGTTCTGCCATTTTTGCGGCTGCAACTTTACACTGCTGCAGAGCAAAAGCCGGGCTGTCGAGGAAACGGGTATCGAGCATCTGAACAGCTTCGTCTGCTTTTTCTTCCGGTCCGTCCGGAATGGTCAGTTTCGCAAGTTTGACCAGTCCGTCTGCAAACGGGAACAGGATCAGTGTTGCGAAAATATTGAAGCCGGAGTGAACGATTGCGATGCCGGCTGCATTTGCCGAGGTTTCCAGGAATGGAAAATGTACAAAGGCATTGATTCCATAGAAGAGAACCAGGAAAAGAACAGTACCGATAATGTTAAAATAAAGGTGAACCATTGCGGTACGGCGTGCATTGCGGCTTGTACCGATGGAGGAGAGCAATGCGGTGATACATGTACCGATATTCTGTCCCATGATGATAGGGATCGCTACGGCGTAGCTGACGGAACCGGTTGCGCAGAGTGCCTGGAGAATACCGACAGAAGCAGAGGAACTCTGGATCACGGCGGTCAGAATGGTTCCGGCAAGAACACCGAGCACCGGAATTGAGAATTTTACGAGAAGTCCCGTGAATTCCGGTACATCTGCGAGCGGTGATACAGCGCTGCTCATGGTGTGCATACCAAACATCAGAATGGAAAAACCGGTTAACAGGGTACCGACATTTTTCTTTTTATCGCTCTTTGCCAGCATCAGCATAAAAACGCCGATGATTGCAAGAATGGGGGAAAAGGACGACGGGTTCAGCATTTTAATGAATACATTGTCGCCCTGAATGCCGGTAAGACTTAAGATCCAGGAAGTGATGGTGGTACCGATATTGGCGCCCATGATGATGCCGACTGCCTGGTTCAGCTTCATGATGCCGGAGTTTACGAATCCGACAACCATAACAGTAGTTGCAGAAGAGGACTGGATAACTGCGGTAACACCGGCACCTAAAAGAACTGCCATAATCCGCTTTGATGTCAGCTTTTCCAGCAGGTATTCCAGTTTACCGCCGGAAAGTTTGGTCAGGCCATCGCCCATGGCACTCATGCCGTATAAGAACATGGCAAGGCCACCGACAAAGGATAACACTCCAAAAATGTCCATAATTTCTCCCTTTACGTAATTTTCTTTTTCTTTTCGTGGTTTTAACAATAGATACACGTTTTGCAGGTCTTACTCGAGAAAAAACCTACATTTAGAAGATAACACATCTAAAAACAGTTTTGTGTTAAATGTATGTAAAGTTTGTAAAACGGTCAAAACAACTCAAAATCCGGTGCGGCACTGTTTTGTGCCGGTACCGGATCGTTTCTCGATTCCTTTGCATCCGAAAGAAGCTGCCACTCGCAGGATCTGCAGATGCGGGTAGTTTGGCTGAATATGATTTTCATAAGAAATCTTTTAACTTTTCCATGTTGTATTCTTCAAATTTTCGCAGCTTATCCATCAGATCCCGGATTTTGGGATCCGCGTCCTCATACTGGCGGTACTTCTGGATTGCCTCGACGATGCCCATGCTGCTTCCGGTAATCAGCATGCTGGCAATGTGTGAGACGGACGGATCCGTCATAGTCTGCAGGTTTATCATAAAATACGTGCGTGCTTTTTCCATTATGCCAAGGCCTTTTTCATCGTAGCCGTGTTCATTCAGCAGCTCCTTTGCCGCCTGATGAAATTCCTCATAGCCCTGAAACTGGGTTTTCAGATGTTCTTTTAAGTCTTTGTCCTCAACGACTCCAATGAGCTGCCGGATCGTGTCGACACCCATCTGGGAGTTCTGGTAAATAAAGTTTAAAAGCTCTGCATCTCCACTCATCGTGCATCTTCCTTTCTTACTTTCTTTGGTGGTTTCATGAAAAAGTATTGCCGGAAATCGGGGCAAATATACCTGATTTGAATTGTAATTTTACCTGGAATCCATATTTCGGCAGCGACAGGAAAGGAGGCTGGCATTTGCTGACCACAAAAGATATGGTGCATTACGGGCCGGAGTCGGCGATTGGGATTCTGGGAGAAACGGGATCTGTCATCTGGGCAGATGGTCTCTTTTGAGAGAGTTATTCATTTGGGAACTTTTGCTTGCAGTTTTGCCGGAGTGTGGTAAAGTAGTAGAGGAGTTATATGAATTTCAGCGGGAGACAGAAAATCGGATCTGTCGTTCCGCGTTCAGAAAGAGGATAGAACATTATGCTGAAAAAAATTGGAAGAAATGATCCCTGCTGGTGCGGCAGCGGGAAGAAGTACAAAGACTGCCATCTGGCGCTGGATGAGAAAATCAATTCTTATAAATTAAAGGGATGGAAAATTCCGCCGAAGAAAATTATCAAAAGACCTGATCAGATCGATGGGATTCGTGAAAGCGGTCTTGTCAATATTGCAGTTCTGGATTATGTGGCCGAAAACATTCATGCAGGCATGAGTACGGAAGATATCGACCGTCTGGTCGCAGAAAAGACAAAAGAACTCGGCGGAATTGCAGCACCGCTGAACTATGAGGGATTTCCGAAGAGCGTGTGTACCTCCATCAACGATGCGGTATGCCATGGAATTCCGAACGAAGAGGAAATTCTGCAGGACGGAGATATCATCAATGTTGATGTTTCTACCATTTACAAGGGATATTTTTCCGACTCTTCCCGTATGTTCTGTATCGGTGAGGTAGACGATGTTTCAAAGAAGCTGGTGGAAGATACGTTAAAAGCCGTACAGCTCGGACTCTCCGAAGTACGTCCGTTTAACCGGCTTGGCAATGTCGGCGCGGTGATCAATGAATTTGCCCAGAGCCAGGGCTATAAAGTTGTCCGTGACATCGGTGGCCATGGCGTCGGTCTGGAGTTTCACGAGGATCCGTTCGTCAGCTATGTCACAAGACGAGATACCGGAATGCTGCTCGTGCCGGGCATGGTATTCACCATTGAGCCTATGATCAATCTCGGAACCGATGAAATTTTCATCGACTCCGACAACGACTGGACTGTCTACACCGAAGACGGCGCACCGTCAGCCCAGTGGGAGGTTACGGTTGCGGTAACAGAAGATGGATATGAAATTCTGGCATATTAATTGACGCATAGAAATACAAAAGCTGTGTCTGTGGAAGAAACTATTTTCCGGAGACACGGCTTTTTTCTAAAGAGAAAAGGGAGAAATATTATGCTGGATTTGGAACAGGAGATGAGCCGGTGCCGGGTTTGTCCGCGGAAGTGCGGAGCGGACCGGGAGCATGGAAAGACGGGATATTGTAAGGCGCCCTCCGGGGTTGCGGCGGCGCGGGCTGCACTGCATTTCTGGGAGGAGCCGTGTATTTCCGGGACGACGGGGTCGGGGACGGTTTTCTTTTCCGGATGTAATCTGCGGTGTGTTTACTGTCAGAACCATCATATTGCGGAGATGGAGAGCGGAAAAGTGATTTCGATCGGGCGGCTTTCGGATATTTTTCTGGAGCTGCAGGCGCAGAATGCGAATAACATCAATCTCGTGACGCCGAGCCACTACGTGCTGCAGATCCGGGAAGCACTTCTTCTGGCGAAAGAGAAGGGACTTACCGTACCGATTGTCTATAACTGCGGTGGGTATGAGAGCGTGGAAGCCCTGCAGGCCCTTGATGGGCTGATCGATATTTACCTGACGGATTTTAAATATATGGTTCCCTCGCTTGCAAAAGCGTACTCGCGGGCAGAAGATTACCCGGAAACAGCAAAACGGGCGCTGGCGGAAATGGTGCGTCAGACGGGCAGGGCTGTATTCGATGAGAATGGTCTGATGAAAAAAGGTGTGATTGTGCGCCATTTATTGCTGCCCGGTGCTGTAAAAAATGCAAAAGCTGTGGTAAAATACGTCTATGAGACGTACGGCGATACCGTCTGGCTGAGCCTCATGAGCCAGTACACGCCGCTTCCGCAGGTGGAAAACATAAGTCCGCTGAACCGGAAAACGACAAAGCGGGAGTATGAGCGTCTGCTGGACTATACGTTTTCCCTCGGCGTCACCAACGCCTTTTTACAGGAAGGCCCGGTGGCCGAGGAGAGCTTCATTCCGAAGTTTGACGGAAGAGGAATCTGACGTTATAGTTCACTCGTGCAAAAAGGAGCTGTGCAGCAGCAAAAAGCGCTGGAAGCGCGGTTTTGAGAATGCAAGCAAAACACATTTGTCTATGATTAGATATGACTAACTATATTGTTTTAAGGAGGAAAAACTTTTGAGCAACGCAGTTGTAACACTGAAAAAAGGAGAGGGCCGCGCCTTAAAGCAGGGCGGAGCCTGGATTTTTGATAATGAGATCGCTTCGATTTTAGGAGCATATGAAAACGGAGATATCGTGCTGGTGCGCGACTTCGACGGATATCCGATGGGACGAGGTTTTATCAACGAGCATTCCAAAATCCGCATCCGTATGATGACAAGAAATATCGACCAGGAAATCGATGAAGCATTTTTGAGAAAAAGAGTGCAGGATGCCTGGGAATACCGCAAAAAAGTGACAGACACATCAAGCTGCCGCCTGATCTTTGGCGAGGCAGACTTCCTGCCGGGACTCGTAGTGGATAAATTCTCCGATGTGCTGGTCGTTCAGTCACTGGCACTTGGTATCGACAAAATGAAAATGACGATTATCCGCCTGTTGGAGGAGGTTCTGGCGGCTGACGGGGTTAAGATCCGCGGCGTGTTTGAGCGAAGTGATGCAAAAGTGCGTGAGCAGGAGGGCATGGAGCGTGTGAAAGGATTTCTCTCCGAGCCGTTTGACACCAGCGTGGAAATCGTCGAGAATGGTGTCCACTATCTCGTCGATGTCAAGGACGGCCAGAAAACTGGTTTCTTCCTGGATCAGAAATACAACCGTCTGGCTGTGCAGAAGCTCTGCAAGGACGCGAGAGTGCTCGACTGCTTTACCCATACCGGATCGTTTGCACTGAATGCGGCATATGCAGGAGCAAAGGAAGTTATCGGCGTTGATGCATCAGAGCTCGGCGTAGAGCAGGCACGGAAAAACGCATCCTTAAATGGTCTGGAAAACGTAGCATCTTTCGTGTGCGAGGATGTCTTTGAACTGTTGCCGCGTCTTGAAAAAGAGGGAGAAAAATTCGACGTCGTTATCCTTGACCCGCCGGCCTTCACAAAATCAAGAAACTCCATCAAAAACGCAATCAAGGGATATCGTGAAATCAATCTGCGCGGCATGAAACTGGTCAAAGACGGCGGCTATCTGTGCACCTGTTCGTGTTCCCACTTTATGGACTACGAACTCTTCACGAAAACCATCAACCAGGCGGCTCACAACGTCCACAAACGCCTTCGTCAGGTAGAATACCGCACCCAGGCCCCGGATCATCCAATTCTGTGGGCGGCGGATGAGTCCTATTACCTGAAATTTTATATCTTCCAGGTTGTGGATGAAAAATAAGAAGTAAAAAGCCCCGAAATCCCAGTGTTTATGCGGCTTCCCGGGTTTTCTTGGAAAAGTGAAAAAGTACCGTAAATATCGTAAAATGGTGTAATTTGATACGAAAATGGTGTAAAAAATGGGAGGAATTACCATATGACAGAACCAACACCCCATGCACAAAAGAAAAAGCACTCCCGCCAGATGGCCACAAGCTGTGAGTCGTGTGGCAATTTTGTGTATGATGAGGATTATGAGTGCTACACCTGCGAGGTGGATCTCGATGAGGATGAGATGGCACGTTTTCTGCAGGATAAATTTTACAACTGTCCGTACTACCAGCTCGGCGACGAGTATCGGATTGTGCGGAAACAGATGTAGGCAGGCAATGCGTCCGGTATACAAAGCTGCGGCGTTTGCGATAAAAACAAAAAAAGAACAGGAGGATTTTTACCATGAACAACGAAGTATTAAATGCAATCAAAACAAGAAGAAGCATCCGCAAATACAAAGCGGAGCAGATTACGGATGAGCAGCTCGATGCGATTCTGGAGGCTGGAACGTATGCGGCAACCGGCATGGGAAAACAGTCGCCGGTGATTGTTGTGGTACAGAAACCGGAGCTGATTGCAAAGCTTTCGAAAATGAATGCGGCTGTTATGGGTACAACATCCGATCCGTTCTACGGCGCTCCGACCGTTCTGATCGTGCTTGCTGACCCGGAGCGCGGAACTTATGTGGAGGACGGCTCTCTTGTCATGGGAAATCTGATGCTGGCAGCACATGCCGTTGGTGTGGATTCCTGCTGGATCCATCGTGCAAAAGAAGAGTTTGCAAGCCCGGAGGGAAAAGCTCTCTTAAAAGAGTGGGGACTTTCCGAAAATTACGTTGGCATCGGCCACTGCATCCTCGGTTATCGTGACTGCGAGTACCCGGAGGCAAAAGAAAGAAAAGCAGATTACATTGTAAGAGTATAATCATCTGCGAAAACGGCTCCGGGAGCGGCTGTGCGTTGAAAACACCCGCCCGGAGTCCATATTTTTAACGGAATCAAGCAAGTAGCGAAGCGGATTGCGAATATCCGCTTTGCTAGAGACAACAGAGGAACAGCCATGTATCGAATTATGATTGTAGAAGATGATGAAGTCATCGCCCGCGCCGTGCAGCAGAGCCTGGTTTCCTGGGGCATGGATGCGTTCTGCGTACAGGATTTTTCCGGCGTTCTCGCCGAATTTGCCGTGAAAAATCCGCAATTAGTGCTGATGGACATTCATCTTCCCTTTTTTAACGGATTTCACTGGTGCCAGGAGATTCGAAAAGTCTCGAAAGTGCCGGTAATTTTTCTTTCTTCTGCATCGGACAACATGAACATCATTATGGCCGTTAATATGGGCGGCGATGACTTTATCGCGAAGCCGTTTGATTTAAGTGTCCTGACCGCCAAAGTCCAGGCGATGCTCCGCCGCACCTACGAATTTGCCGGAGAAACGAATTTCCTCGAGCACCGCGGTGCCATGCTCGATACGGGAAGTGGTGTGCTGAATTACCGGGGAAAGCGGATTGAGCTGACAAAAAATGAGTGGCGCATTCTGCAGTCCCTTCTCGAAAATAAAGGAAAAGCCGTCAGCCGCGATATGCTGATGATGCATCTGTGGGAGTCGGACAGCTTTATAGATGACAACACGCTGACCGTCAACGTCACGCGCCTGCGGAAAAAACTGGAGGAGGCAGGACTTACAGACTTTATCCAGACGAAAAAGGGTGTCGGCTACCTGATCGCATGACGGAAGCAGAACAGGAGAAAAGGATGGAACAACAGAAAGAGGGAATCCGGCAGGAGTTTATGCTTCTTAACTGGTATTTGAAAGAGCATCTTGCATCGGCCGTGCGGATTGCCGCTTTTATAGGAGTATTTTCACTCCTCTGTTTTCTGCGCAATGTGCCGCAGGATGTCACCGTTTATATGATCGTGCTGATGGCTGCTGCCGGAGCCGCAGGTTTTTGCTTTCATTATGGGAAGTACCGGAAACATCATCTGGTCTTAGCACTCCTTGCCGCCGAACCGCAGGGCAAAACAGAAGCGCTTCCGGAGGCGGACGGGCTTCTGGCGCGGGATTACCAGCAGATCATCGCATCCTACGAGCGGCAGTTTCAGGAAGAACAGATTAAGATGGAGCAGAAATACCGCGATATGATGGAGTATTACACGATGTGGACCCATCAGATCAAAACGCCGATTGCGGCGATGCGGCTGCTTCTGCAGGAGGAGGATACGCCGCTTTCGCGTGAAATGCAGAGCGAACTTTTCCAAACGGAGCAGTATGTGCAGATGGCGCTGCAGTACCTGCGCATGGAAAAAATGACATCGGATCTTGTCTTTGCAAGGTACGATTTGGATGCGCTGATCCGCCAGGCTGTGCGGAAATATGCCCCGCTTTTTATCCGCCGGAAAATTATCCTTTCCTACGAGCCGGTGCACTGCGAGGTGCTGACAGATGAAAAATGGCTCGTCTTTGTGCTGGAGCAGATTCTGTCAAATGCGCTGAAATACACGAAAAGTGGCAGTATTCACATCTATCTGTCACCGGATGCACCAAAAACGCTGGTGATTGAGGACACCGGCATCGGCATTGCGCCGGAGGATCTGCCGCGGATTTTCGAAAAAGGCTACACGGGCTGCAACGGCCGCGCAGACAAGCGGTCAACGGGCATCGGACTGTATCTGTGCCGCCAGATCATGGAGAAACTTTCGCATACCATCCGCATCGAGTCGGAGATGGGAGTGGGAACGAAGGTGTATCTTGGGCTGGATACCGTATCTCTGTAGTACATAGAGAGCTTCGCCGGGAATCTTACAGAAATGTAAGGTTGCCGGTCTTTTTGTAAGATGATCCTAAGGCAGAAGAGGGCGCGGACGGGTATAATAAGCCTTGTCAATTAAGAAAACAGTTCAGACAGAAAGGAAAATGTGACATGGCAATTCTGGAAGTAGAACATCTGAAAAAAACATATACCACGCGCCTTGGCAGCAACCGGGTGGAAGCGTTGAAAGACGTTAATTTTACAGTGGAACGGGGCGAATTTGTTGCAATCATGGGCGAATCGGGAAGCGGAAAAACGACGCTTCTGAATCTGCTCGCAGCACTAGACAAGCCAACTGGCGGACAGGTGCGGTTAAATGGAAAGAATCTCGGCGAATTAAAAGAGAAGGAGATTGCCGGATTCCGCCGCGAAAACTTAGGCTTCGTGTTCCAGGACTTCAACCTGCTCGATACCTTTTCCCTGCGTGACAACATTTATCTGCCGCTCGTGCTGGAAGGAAAAAAATACGAGGAGATGAGTCTTCGGGCAGAGCCGATTGCGAAAAAACTCGGCATCACCCAGGTCCTCAATAAATACCCATATGAGGTGTCCGGCGGACAGAAGCAGCGTGCAGCCGTTGCGCGTGCGCTGATTACCAATCCGGAGCTGGTTCTTGCGGATGAGCCTTCCGGCGCGCTCGATTCCCATGCAGCGGATGGCCTCATGAAACTGTTCGGGGAGATCAACGAGGAGGGCCAGACGATTGTTATGGTAACGCACAGTGTGAAGGCGGCCTGCTCGGCGAAACGTGTGCTGTTCATTAAGGACGGCGAGGTCTTCCACCAGCTGTATCGCGGTTCTTTAGGGCGCGATGAGATGTATCAGAAGATCTCCGATACGCTGACAATTCTTGCGACGGGTGGTGAACGGGATGAATAATCTGCTGTATGCCAGACTGGCAAAAACAAATTTGAGCAAAAACCGTCAGAATATTCTTCCGTATCTGCTGTCATGCATCGGCACGGTGGTGATGTTTTTTATCATGGATACACTGGCGCAGGGAAGTGGCTTTGATTCCATGATCGGAAAAGATACGATCCTGACAGTGATGGGGATGGGAACCTATATCATTGGCCTGTTCGCGGTGATTTTTCTGATCTACAGCAACAGTTTTCTGGCAAAAAGAAGAAAAAAAGAGTTCGGTCTGTTCCAGATTCTCGGCATGGAGAAAAAGCATCTGGCGAAGATCCTCTTTTTTGAGAGTCTGTATCTGTGGGCGGCATCGCTTGGAATCGGTATTCTGCTCGGTGTGTTGCTGTACCGCCTGCTGTTTCTGGTGCTGATGAAGCTGACCGGACTGAACGGAACAATTGGTTTTGCGTTCAGTGCAAAAGCCGTGGGAAGTACGATGCTGCTGTTCGGCCTGACTTTTGTGATCAATTTTCTCTTAAGCCTTCGCCAGATCCACGTCTCACAGCCGGTCGAACTGCTGCACGGCGGCGCGCAGGGTGAGCGGGAACCGAAAACGAAGCTTTTGACGGCGGTTCTTGGATTCATGCTTCTTGGTGTTGGCTATTATCTGGCTCTGACCTGCCAATCCTCGATGGATGCACTTGATAAGTTTTTTAATGCAATCGCTTTGGTTATGGTGGGAACGTACTGCCTGTTTTCTGCTGGAAGTATTGCATTTTTGAAAATTCTGAAGAAAAACAAGAATTACTATTACCAGACACGCCATTTTACAAGCATTTCGGGCATGCTGTACCGCATGAAGCAAAATGCGGTCGGTCTTGCGAATATCTGTATTCTGTCAACGGGTGTGCTTCTGGTTATCTCCATCAGCACATGTCTGTGGACGGGAATTGAGGAGGTTACCTATACGCGGTTTCCACATCAGATTTCGATCGAAGCAAATACTGGCGTGAGCGGCATTATGAAGACGGTGGAGCCGGTCAGTCAGAAGATGATAGAGGAAGTGAAAACTGGGATTGATCAGCATCTGGAAGAAAAGCAGCTCAGAAAAAAGTATGAAAGTGATCAGAGATACTATGTTATGCTTGCTGCTGTAGATAGAAACAAAGTAGAAAAAACACAGTCAGATGATGCTGCGGCGAGCACACTGATAAAAATCATGGAAGAGTCGGAGTACAATCAGGTAACCGGCGAACAGGTAGAGCTGGAACCAGGGCAGGCTCTGGTTTTTCAGGCAAAACAGAAAAATTATGGATATGACACGATTGAACTGGGAAATCAGATGTATGAAGTAAAAAAATGGAATACCGATAAAAAATCGTACATTCTGGATGAGAAGACGCAGGTGTATGAGACAATGACGGTGGTGACGCGGAACCATGAAGCAAAGGAAGCGTATGCGGCTGTGCAGGGAAAGGAGCCAGAAGGATACAGTTGGGAATATGCTCTGGATCTTATCGGGGATGCTGGCGAACAGATCACAGTTGGAGATGAGATTGAGACGATACTGACGGAATCATCTTTTAACGGATGGGTGGAAGTGCGCGAAAAAGAGCGCAATACGGTTTACAGTCTGTATGGTTCACTTCTGTTTTTAGGTGTTTTCGTCGGCGCGCTGTTTTTGATGGGTGCTGTTATGATTATCTATTACAAGCAGGTTTCAGAAGGCTTCGATGACCGAAAACGGTTCCAGATTATGCAGAAGGTCGGCATGAGCCGCAAAGAAATCCGTCAGACGATTCAGTCACAGGTGGTAACGGTCTTTTTCCTGCCGCTCGCGGTGGCCGTGGTGCATACAATGGTAGCGTTTCCATTGACCAGGCGTATCATGGCAATGCTGAATTTCCCGGACAGCAATCTGTTCCTGGCTGCAACAGCGATTACGATTGCGGCGTTTGCCGTGGTTTACCTGATCGTCTATGTGCTGACGGCGCGGGCGTATTACAAAATTGTGGAATAAGAAGATGTACTTTTTTTAATACATCGAAGCGCCTTTGAAAAAAACTTAACAAAAAAATAATAAGAAAAAGACATCCGGCGCAGACGGAAAATCTGCTGGGGATGTCTTTTTGGTTGTTCTATTTATAAATGCCGTTGATGGTAACTTTGAAAAGAGCTTCCTTTCCATTGAGTTCGTCTTTTCCATAGTCTTCCGGGAAAGTGACGGTTACATCTACGCTGTCGCCCGGGTGATGGCCGATGAGCTGTTCTTCAAAGTCATCGATGTAAGTGTGGGAGCCGATCACAAGATCAGCGCCGTTTCCTTTTGTGTTTCCACCTTCAAATTCCACGCCGTCAATGGAGCCGACATAGTCGATATTGACGGTATCACCGTCCTCGATGGTAAGGGAAGTGTCGGTCTGCAAAGAGGCAGAAGCCGAAGTGGAGGCTGATGAGGCGGATGCGGCCGATGAGGCTGTGGAGGTATCCTCCGAGGCACTTTTGACAGAGAGTCGTTTGGAATCGAGTACGCTGGCAATAATAAGGCCGACGATCACAACGACAATCAGAGCCGGTCCGGCCCAGCTCCAGATCTTTTTGTAATGCGCTACTTTCGCTTCGTGCTCCCGCTCTTTGGCACGCCGTTCCTTGGCAGCTTTTCTGTTTTCTTTGTTCATAAAAAGGATCTCCTTTGCACTTTTACGACTGCAATCGTATTTTATAATATCAAGTATATCATAAAAATATGGTAAAAGTGTGAAAAAAATAACACGATCCAACATTGTCAATGCTCAAAAATGACGATATAATGAGTGCAAGTGAGCCAAATGAAAATTTATTTTCAGTTGGCGAACGACGAATGTTGCTTACGCGGCAGCGTAAGATTGAGTGCAAGTGAGCCAAATGAAAATTTATTTTCAGTTGGCGAACGACGAATGTCGCTTACGCGGCAGCGTAAGATTGAGTACAAGTGAGAAAACGCGGCGAGTAAGGGAGTGAATAAAATGGATGACTGGAGTAGTTTCAGAACGACGACATCCGAACAGCAGCGCCTCCGGGCTGCACTTTCCAGCTTTTGTGAATCGCAGGATCTTCCGGAAGAACAGCGAGCCGCATATACCGCATACCTGCGGAAACGCATTCGTCCCGCTGTCGAAATGCTGATTCGTGAGGATGATTTTTCAAAGCTGGAACGTATTCTGCAGACCGGATGGCTGTCCGATGCAGACCGAAAACGTTTTCTCAACCTTGCTGCCGACCAGCAGAAATGGCAGGCCTTCCGCATTCTCCTGAACCGGAGCTCACAGGATCCGATGCAGGAGAATACGGAAAGCAGAAAAACAGAAGCTGCGTTTCAAAAAGAAAAGCCCACAAAAGAAAAAGAAGCGCTGGCGCTCCGGCTTTTCGAAGAAGCCCGCAAAAACCTCTGCTGGCTGTACCCGGAACTTGGTGAAGCGATTCTTTTCTTTCAGCATCAGCCATCCGACAGGACAAAAGCCATCACATCCGACGGTCATACGATATATTTTAACTCCGATTTTGTACTCTGCATGTGTGCCGAAAATTCATCGTTCCTCAAGGAAGGCTATCAGCACCTGCTGCTGGAATGCATCCGCCGGTTTGGGAAAGAAACACCGGAGCCGGAAAAAAAAGAACAGCCCCCGGTTTCATGGCTGATGCCGGAAAAAGAAAAACAGTCTCCGGTTCATGGCTGGTGCCGGGAAAAGAACCGGAACTTATCGAGTCTTTTCAATCAGTCTGGAAACGTGCTTCCCGCAAGTTGGCGGAAAACTACGGCACCGGCGGCCTGCGGCGAGGCCAGAACCGTGGTGGAAAAAAAGAAACCCTGTCCGGGATCGAAAAAAGAGCGTACGATTACCGCCGCTTCCTGAAACGCTTTACCGTTACCCGCGAGGAAATGGAGCTGGATCTCGACAGCTTCGATCCAGTCGCTTACCATTATGGGCTTATGTATTACGGAAATTTCCCTTTCATCGAGCCGCCGGAGACGCGCGAGGGAAACCGTCTCGAAGAGCTGGTTATCGCGATCGACACATCCGGTTCGTGCAAAAAAGAAATTGTAGCAAAGTTCCTTGGTGAGACGCGCAGCATTCTTGAAGAAAAAGAAAACTTCTTTTCCCGATGGAACGTCTGCCTGATCCAGTGCGACAGCTTCGTGCAGGATGTCACGATGATCCATTCACCGAAAGAATGGGAAGCTTACCGTGAAACAATTATCATCAAGGGCCGAGGCGGAACCGATTTCCGTCCTGTCTTTCAGAAAGTGGAAGAGTTGCGGAAACAGCATGTATTCCGAAACTTAAAAGCGTTGATCTATTTTACCGACGGAGACGGAATTTATCCCGAACAAAAGCCCGATTACGAGACGGCATTTGTCTTTGTCAGACAGACCGAAAAAATGAATCTTGTCCCAAAATGGGCAAAAAAACTGCTGACAGAAGAATGTACTCTTTGAACAAAACTGACAAAAAAGCATCTCGCAAAATCAAACACAGAAAGATTTCGAGAGTACATAAAGAGTGCATAAGATAAGAGAGATCATATGAACATACAAGAAGCAAAAGAGACAATTGAAAAAGCCCTGCGCGCATACTTTGCAAGAGATGAAATTGGTTTTCCGCTGGTTCCGCTCCGGCAGCAGCGTCCCATTCTCCTGATCGGCCCGCCGGGCATCGGAAAAACGGCAATTATGGAGCAGATCGCAGAAGAGTGCGGTGTGGGGCTTGTCGCCTACACGATGACACACCATACGCGTCAGAGTGCCATGGGCCTTCCGGAGATCTGCACACGTGGAATCGAAGGGAAAATGGTACATACAACGGAATACACGATGAGCGAGATCATCGCCTCGATCTATGACTGCATGGAGCAGACCGGAAAGAAGCGGGGTATCCTCTTTCTCGATGAAATTAACTGCGTCTCCGAGACCCTCGCTCCGGTAATGCTGCAGCTTTTGCAGGACAAAAAATTTGGCAATCAGCACATCCCGGATGACTGGCTGATCGTGGCCGCCGGAAATCCGCCGGAATATAATAAATCTGTGCGGGAATTTGATGTGGCAACGCTTGACCGTGTGCGGAAGATCGAGGTGCTTCCCGAGCTTTCCGTCTGGCTCTCCTACGCAGAGAAAAATCAGATCCACAGCGCCGTGACAACGTACCTTATGGCACACAGTGACCATTTTTATTCTGTTTCGCAGGAAGCGGATGAGAAGCGTTTTGTGACAGCACGCGGCTGGGAGGATTTGTCGGCAGTGCTGAAAAGTTATGAAATCCTGCATTTTCCGGTCGACGAAGCACTGATCGGACAATATTTGCAGGAAGAAAAGACGGCGGAGGAATTCAGCTCGTACTACAGGATTTACGAAAAATATGGACAGGATTACGGTGTAGAGGAGATTCTGACCGGTGCATTTTCCGGAAAATCATGGCAGAAAAACAGAAGATGGCGGCAAATGGTTCCGCAGAAGAGCGATCTGTACTGTTGTCTCTGTTTCATGCGGCACTTCAGAAAGAGGCATCTGGCTGCCAGAAGCAGGAGCACACGGCAAAGGAGCTCTCCGAGTGCTTTCGCCAGTTTACCGGGCTTTGCAGGCAGAAAAAAGATGAGACATACGCATCCTGGCTACAACAGAAAGAGCAGGGATTTGCAGTGTGCAAACAGCAGGGACTGCTGAAAAAGGGCGAGGAAGAAACGAATGCGCGGGTCTTGAAAAAGTTAAAAAAACTCGAGGAGACCGCTAAAAAATGTCGCAAAACCGATTCAGATCAGATGAAAGAGCTTTTTGAAACGGTATGTGAACTGGAACAGGAAAAAGTGGAGAAGGAAGTAAAGGATGTGAAACTGCAGATCCGCCGTGCCGCTGAATTTTTACAGAACAGCTTTCCGGGCGGAGCAGAAGTGGTGCTGTTTGAAGCAAATCTGGCGCGAAGTCCAGCGTTACGGAGCTTTTTGATTGAGAAAAGCATGGATGCCGAATGATAAGCGGCCACTTTGGAAAGGAGAAAAAGATGAATTATAAAATGATCCTGCAGTACGACGGCACGCGCTATAACGGCTGGCAGAAGCAGGGAAATACGGACAACACGATTCAGGGCAAGCTCGAAACGCTGCTGTCCAGGATCGCAGGAGAGCCGGTGGAGATCCACGGCGCGGGCAGAACCGATGCCGGCGTCCATGCGGCGGGACAGGTCGCAAATGCAAAGTTCCATACCGATCTATCCGATGAAGAACTTCTGCAGACAATCAACCATTATCTGCCGGAAGACATCGAAGTCACCAGCCTCGCGCGGATGCCGGAGCGCTTCCACAGCCGTCTGAATGCGGTGGACAAAACATACGAATACCGTATCGTGATCGATGGCAGAAAGCATGTTTTCGAGCGGAAATACGTGTATTTTCCGGAAGCACCGCTCGATGTGGAAAAAATGAAAGAAGCATCGAAAGCGTTTATCGGAACGTATGATTTCAGGAGCTTCTGTGCCAACAAACGTATGAAAAAATCGACGGTACGGACGATTACCGGAATTGATTTCTGCGAGAAAGACGGGATTCTTATCATTCCTATACCGGAACCGGTTTTCTGTACCACATGGTGCGGATCCTGACCGGAACGCTTGTGGAGGCCGGGATGGGAAAACGGGATATCGCATCAATGACGGAGCTTCTCAAAGCAAAAAATCGCGAAAGTGCGGGTTTTCTTGCACCGGCATGCGGACTCCTGTTAAAAGAAGTCCGATATGAATAACCGAAATAATCAGGGCAATGCACCAGCCTTTTTTGCATAAAAAACCGAAAAAAGGCTGTGAATTGATAAATGCAGCATAGAAAAGAGAAAGGATGAGGTGAAAAGCATGTTTCAGAAGAAAAGAAATACTTTTCATGGCGGCGTTCACCCGTACGAGGGAAAAGAGCTCTCCAAGGACAAACCGATTGTCAAAGCGCAGCCGGGCAACTTATTGTATTACGCAGTGTCACAGCACATCGGAGCGCCTGCTGTGCCGATCGTACAAAAAGGCGACCATGTAAAAGCGGGACAGAAAATCGCAGAAGCGGGAGGATTTGTTTCGGCTCCTGTTTACGCATCGGTTTCCGGCACGGTAAAAGGAATTGAGAAAAAAGTTTCCGCAGCCGGTTCCCCGGTAGACTGTATCGTTGTGGAGAACGACGGGCTGTATGAAAAAGAAACATTTGAGGAGTGCCCGCACTGGGAAAAGCTCGATGCAGATACGATCCGGAAGAAGATCAAAGAAGCCGGAATCGTCGGAATGGGAGGTGCGGGTTTCCCGACACACGTCAAGGTATCACCGAAAGATCCGTCAGCGATTGACCACATTCTTGTCAACGGTGCCGAGTGCGAACCATATCTGACAAGCGACTACCGCAGAATGCTCGAAGAGCCGGAAAAGGTGATCGGAGGTTTAAAAATCATGCTGCATATGTTCCCGAGGGCAAAGGGAGTCATCTGCATTGAAGACAACAAACCGGACTGTATCGCGAAGTTCCGTGAGCTGGTGCTTCCGGAGGATAACATTGAGGTTCTGGAGCTTAAAACGAAATACCCGCAGGGTGCCGAGCGTATGCTGATCTATGCAGCAATGGGACGAAAGGTAAATTCCTCCATGCTGCCGGCGGACGCGGGCTGTATCGTGGACAACATCGACACCGTAACCGCTATTTACCAGGCAGTCCGCTTCGGCGAACCGCTGATGAGCCGTATTGTTACCGTGACGGGAGATGCAGTACAGAATCCATGCAACTTTGAAGTGCCGGTCGGCATGCTCTTGTCCGAACTTTTAGAGCAGGCAGGCAGTCTGAAACATGAGGCAGCTAAGATCATCTGCGGAGGCCCGATGATGGGAAAAGCATTGTTTACAATGGATGTTCCTGTTACTAAGACAACATCTGCACTGACCTGCCTTACGGAGGATGAAGTATCTGCGCTGGCACCATCTGCCTGCATCAACTGCGGACGCTGCGTTTCCGTCTGTCCGGGTCAGATTCTTCCGGCCCGCCTTTCCGTTTTTGCGGAGCACGGAGAGGAAGAGAAGTTCCTGAAATACGGCGGAATGGAGTGCTGTGAATGTGGCTGTTGTTCCTTTATCTGCCCGGCAAGACGTCCGCTGACGCAGGAAATCAGCTCGATGCGTAAAGTGCTTCTGGCAAAGAGAAAGAAGAAATAGGGGGATCTTACATATGAATGGATTATTACACGTATCATCTTCCCCACACGCGCGGTCCAAGGTGACGACAGACAAAATCATGTTTGCCGTCCTGCTTGCCCTTGCCCCGGCAGCCTGCGTGGGAGTCTGGAATTTCGGCCTTCGGGCACTGCTTCTGATTGCGATTTCGATGGCAGTCTGTCCCCTGACGGAATATCTGTATGAAAAAGGAATGAAGAAACCGGTGACGATTGCCGACGGCAGTGCACTGGTAACCGGTCTTCTGCTGGCAATGAACATGCCGGTGCAGGCACCTCTTTGGATGCCGGTGATCGGTGGTGTGTTTGCAATTCTCGTTGTAAAACAGCTTTTCGGCGGTCTTGGCCAGAACATCATGAACCCGGCGCTTGCAGGAAGATGTTTCCTTTTGATTTCCTTCCCGGGTCATATGACAAACTTCGCTGCCCCGGCAGCCGCACACCTCGTGGATACCGTATCCGGTGCGACACCGCTCGCCGCAGCAAAAGCAGGAGAGCAGGTGAATCTGCTGTCTATGTTCCTTGGAAATACGACCGGAACGATCGGTGAGACTTCCGCACTGGCACTTCTGCTTGGCGGCATCTTCCTTGTCTGTATTCATGTGATCGACCTCAATATTCCGCTCATCTACATTGGAACAGAGCTTTTATTTGCCCTGATTTTCGGCGGCCACGGTTTTGATATCAATTTCCTTGGCGCGCATCTTTTTGGCGGTGGTCTGATGCTTGGCGCATGGTTCATGGCAACCGATTACGTTACCCGCCCGATCACAAAGAAGGGACAGTATATCTACGCGGTCATTTTAGGACTTCTGACCGGTGTATTCCGTATCTTTGGAAATTCGGCAGAGGGCGTTTCCTATGCTATCATCTTTACCAACCTTCTGGTTCCGCTTATTGAGCGCGTGACCGTGCCGGTTGGATTCGGAAGAGGAGGCAAGAAGAAAGCATGAATAAAATAGTAAAAAATGCCCTGATTCTTGCGGCGATTACGCTGATCGCCGGCCTGCTTCTCGGTGCGGCCCACCAGGTAACCTTAGAGCCGATCCAGAAACAGCAGGAAAAAGAAAAACAGGAATCCTGCCAGAACGTATTCCCGGAGGCAGTTTCCTTTGAAGAAGTAACAATGAGCGATGCAGAACAGGCAGAGCTTACGGCAGCACTGATCGGCCACGGTTTTGAAGCACAGACGATTGACGAACTGCTGCTTGCAAAAGACGCATCCGGCGCGACGATCGGCCTGGTTGAGATCATCTCCACAACCGAAGGCTATGGCGGCGGCATGCAGTTCTCGATGGGAATTGCATCGGACGGAACGACAAAAGGAATCTCTTTCCTGTCACTTTCCGAGACGGCCGGCCTTGGTATGCGTGCCGACACAGACGATTTCAAGAATCAGTTCAAGGATAAAAACGTAGAAGCATTCTCCTACACAAAATCCGGCGCATCCGCGGATGATGAAATCGATGCGCTGAGCGGAGCAACTCTGACAACGAACGCTGTAACAAACGGTGTCAATGCAGGAATCTGCTGTTTTAACTACTGCAGTGAATCCGGTCTGCTTTCCGGAGAGGGAGGGAACTCATGAGAAAAGATACGCCGCTGGAACGGCTTTATAATGGTATCATAAAAGAAAACCCGACCTTCGTCATGATGCTGGGTATGTGTCCGACGCTTGCGGTTACCACTTCTGCAAAGAACGGTATCGGCATGGGCCTTGCGACGATGGTCATCCTGACCGCCTCCAACCTGATGATTTCCCTGCTTCGGAAAATCATCCCGGACGGCGTGCGTATGCCAGCATACATCGTTGTTGTGGCATCGTTTGTAACCATCGTGGAATTTTTGATGGAAGGTTTTATTCCGGCACTCTATTCCGCCCTTGGCATCTACATCCCGCTGATCGTTGTAAACTGTATCATCCTGGGACGCGCCGAGGCATATGCTGGAAAACATGGTCCGATCCCGTCTTTATTTGATGGTATCGGCATGGGCCTTGGATTTACCGTCGGCCTGACCCTGATCGGTATGTTCCGTGAGCTGATCGGAGCCGGAACCCTGTTCGGTATCCAGGTAATGCCGAGTGCTTACGAGCCGGTCAACATCTTCATCATGGCGCCGGGTGCATTCCTTGTGCTGGCAATGCTCGTTGCGGTGCAGAACCGCATCAAACGCCAGAAGTCAGAGAAAACCGGAAAACCGGCAGTCCCGGCAGAAGAGACCGGCTGTATGGCATGCGCCAATAAGGCATACTGCCAGGCTGTGAAAGGAAAGGAGGAAGCGAAATGAAAGAACTGATTTTGATTGCCATCGGTGCTGCGCTGGTGAACAACGTTGTCTTAAGCCAGTTCCTCGGCATCTGTGCGTTCCTCGGTGTTTCCAAAAAGATGGATACGGCGGCCGGCATGGGCGGAGCGGTTATTTTTGTCCTCACGATTTCTTCATTTGTGACAAGTCTGATTTACAAATTTATCCTGGCACCGGCAGAACTTGATTATCTGAAAACGATCGTTTTCATTCTTGTCATCGCGGCGCTGGTACAGCTCGTTGAGATGTTCCTGAAAAAGACGATTCCGTCTCTGTACCGAGCGCTCGGCGTTTACCTTCCGCTGATTACAACAAACTGCGCGGTACTCGGTGTGGCACTCATCAACGTACAGAAGGATTACACGATTCTGCAGGGTACGGTTTACGGTCTGGCAACCGCAATCGGCTTTACGATTGCCATGGTGCTGATGGCCGGCCTGCGGGAAAAGATGGAGTACAACGATATCCCGGAGTCATTCAAAGGAATGCCGATCGTTCTTCTTACGGCTATGCTGATGTCAATGGCATTTATGGGATTTTCCGGAATGATCTAGGAGGGATGAAGAGATGAATGGTATTTTAGCAGCCACCCTGATGGTGGGTGGAACCGGCCTTTTGATTGGTATTCTCCTTGGAATTGCCGGAAAGAAGTTTTATGTGGAAGTGGACGAGCGCGAGACGAAGGTCCGTGAAGCGCTGCCGGGCAACAACTGCGGCGGCTGCGGTTACCCGGGCTGTGACGGAGCGGCGGCTGCAGTGGTAAAGGGTGAAGCCCCGATTTCGGTCTGTCCGGTCGGCGGAGCGCCGGTTGCGGCAGCGATCGGTGCCATTATGGGACAGGAAGCCGGAGCACAGGAGCGCAGAAAAGCAGTGGTACGGTGCGCCGGTACGTGTGACGTGGCAAAGAACAAGTATGAATACACGGGTGCAAGGGACTGCTCCTACGCCGGTTTTGTACCGGGCGGCGGTCCGAAGAGCTGCGGAAACGGATGTCTTGGTTTTGGAAACTGCGTGAAGGCATGTAAGTTTGATGCGATCCATATTGAAAACGGCATTGCCGTTGTGGACGGCGAAGCGTGCAAGGCATGCGGTGCCTGCGTGAAGGCCTGTCCGAGAAATCTGATCGACCTGATTCCGTATGAGCAGAAGATCACGGTGAAATGCCGCTCAACCGAGAAGGGCAAGGCGGTGATGGCAGCGTGTGAGATCGGCTGTATCGGATGTAAGAAGTGCGAGAAGAACTGCCCGTCGGATGCAATTCACGTTGTGGACCAGCGCGCCGAAATCGACCCGGCAAAATGTACAGGCTGCGGCCTCTGCGCGGAGAACTGCCCGCGGAAGTGTATTATGGTAGAAAAATAAAAATGAGAAATTCCATGCTGTGGGAGGGAACTTCTGCGGCGTGGAATTTTTGCTTTTCGGTGATATCGTGTTAGCCAATGCCGGGGGTGGCTGGCTTGACTTGAATTTGGGAAAATGATAAACTGAAAGTCAGAAAACGAGGGGCGAAAAGCTAAAAAAATATAAAATGGCAGAAAGGACGGGGCAAAAGTATGACAATGACAATGGATGAACTGATGAAAGTGCTCGATATGCAGGAGGATATTCTGCAGTTTACGCATTTTACAAATGCAGACGCATGGGAACTGGGAACGATGATCCTGATGGAGGCAAGACGGCGCGGAGCACAGGTTGGCATCATGATCCGCAGAAGCAACGGGGAAGTTGTATTCCAGTATTGTGATAACGGCATTACGCCGCACAATGTGGAGCTGATGAGACGGAAGAGCAATTCGGTGCTTCTGACGGAGCGGAGTTCGCTGCAGCTCTACATGGCAGCGACGAATGCGCCGGAGAGCGTAAAACAGATGGTACTGGACCCGAAGGAATACGCAATGCTGGGCGGAGGTTTTCCGATCTGCGTGGAAGAAGTCGGCGTTGTGGCAACCGTAGCAGTGTCCGGCATGGGACAGGTTTCGGATCATGATATGATTGTGAAATGCATCAGCAAATATTTGCATATCGATGAAGTACCGAGAATCAGAACTGTATGAAAATGATGATTGAAACTAAATTTTGTGTATGATACAATGTCACCGGCAAAAAGACATGACAGTTCCATCAGGGACAACAAAACCCCCGTGAGCGGCAACTCACGGGGGTTGGTTTATGTCAGCAGGTTTTGCATATCTTCCGGCAGTGGTGCGTGGAAGTTTAAGGGTTCTCCGGTGATCGGATGGACGAAGGAGAGCGATGCAGAGTGAAGTGCCTGGCGGGGGAAAGTGCCGGGAGTTTTGTTGTAGAGGGTATCGCCGAGCAGCGGATGGCCGATGTAAGCCATGTGGACGCGGATCTGGTGGGTGCGGCCGGTTTCGAGATTGAGTTCGAGGTGGGAGAAAACGGAGCAGTGCGCGAGGGTGCGGTAATGGGTTACGGAGCGCTCGCCGGAGGCAAAGTCGACGGTGCGCTGGATGAGGGAGCCGTTGAGGCGGGCGATCGGGGCGTCGATGGTGCCGGATGCAGCGGTTTCGCCGAGGGCGAAGGCCTGATACGTGCGGTGGATTTCGCGGGAGCGCATGGCCTGGGAGAGGACGGCGGCGCTTAAGGCGTGCTTGGCGAGTACGATAAGGCCGGTGGTGTCGCGGTCGAGGCGGTTGATGCAGCGGTAGACGAAGGGTTCACCTTTCTGTTCAAAATACCATGCAATGCCGTTTGCCAGCGTATTTTCATAATTTCCAATCGACGGATGAATCGGCGTATCAGCGGGTTTATCCACAACGAGGATGTCGTCATCCTCATACACAACCGAAAACGGAACCGGTCGCGGCAGAATTCCGTCGGAGGGTTCTGTTTCGACAAGGTGCGTTTCGATCACATCCCCGGCGTGCACGGTCTGGCTCGTCCAGGCGCGGACGCCGTTTCGGAAAATGCCGTCCTCTGTGCGTTTTAAGCCCGTAATAATATGGCGCGAATATCCATGCCGGCGGAGAAACCATTCCACAGTCAGATTTTCCCGTTCCTCCTCCGGCGAAACCACATATGTAAACCTGTGTCCCATACACAAAACCTCCGTTTCTATAGCTTTTTTATCGAATGAACCCCGTCATTTCGGGGCAAAATTTCAAAAAGAGACTTTCCCAGTCTTTCGCAAGTATAGCCGAAAACAGATGGAAAAGCAAGAAACTTACCTTTCTATAGCGAAAATATAAAAAAGTATAAAAGTTTCATGAAATGTCAGAATTTGATTGATTTTAGCGAAAGAAAAGTTTATGCTACTAAAAAAGAAAGAAAATCAAGAAACAGGAGGGGATACAGATGAAACAGGTGCAAAAACCGAAAAAACCCATAATTTTTTATTATGTGATTGCGCTGATCGTCATTCTGCTGTTAAATCTTCTGCTTTTCCCGAGACTTCTCGAGCCAAAAGTAACAGAAGTTGATTACGGAAAATTTTTGCAGATGGTAGATAACAACGAAATCAGCGAAGTCCAGATCCAGTCAAATGAGATTATTTTCAGCGACAAATCAAGCCCGGCGAATTATTATAAGACGGGTGTGATGAATGATTACAAGCTGGTAGATCGTTTATATGAGGCAGGTATTACCGAATTCGGAACGCCGATCATAGAGCAGATGTCGCCACTCATGGAATTTCTTTTAACATGGGTAATACCGATCGTTGTGATGGTTGCGCTCGGACAGTGGCTGATGAAACGCATGACGAGCAAGATGATGGGCGGCATGGGAAATGCGATGAGCTTTGGAAAGAGCAACGCCAAGGTTTATGTACAGTCCGAAACCGGCATTAAATTTGCAGATGTTGCCGGAGAGGATGAGGCAAAAGAAATTTTACAGGAGATTGTTGACTTCCTGCATAATCCAAAAAAATATGAAGAAATTGGTGCAAAAATGCCGAAAGGAGCACTGCTTGTCGGCCCTCCAGGAACCGGTAAAACGCTGCTTGCAAAGGCAGTAGCCGGAGAGGCAAATGTTCCGTTCTTCTCCATTTCCGGTTCTGAGTTTGTCGAGATGTTCGTCGGCATGGGAGCTGCGAAGGTGCGTGACCTGTTCCAGCAGGCAAATGAGAAAGCACCGTGTATCGTCTTTATCGATGAGATCGATACCGTCGGCAAAAAACGTGACGGCGGCGGATTCTCCGGAAACGACGAGCGTGAGCAGACCCTGAACCAGCTGCTTGCCGAGATGGATGGATTCGATGGAAAGAAAGGCGTTGTCATTCTGGCAGCGACGAACCGTCCGGATTCCCTGGACCCGGCACTTCTTCGTCCGGGCCGTTTCGACCGCCGTGTGCCGGTTGAACTGCCTGACTTAAAAGGCCGTGAGGAAATCCTGAAAGTCCATGCGAAAAACATCCGCGTGGGCGACAATGTCGATTACAATGCGATCGCACGTATGGCATCCGGTGCTTCTGGTGCAGAACTTGCCAATATGATCAACGAGGCAGCACTCCGTGCCGTCCGTGATGGAAGAAAATTCGTCACCCAGGCGGATCTGGAGGAGAGCGTTGAGGTTGTCATCGCCGGATACCAGAAGAAGAATAAGATCATGACCGACAAAGAGAAACTGATCGTTTCCTACCACGAGGTCGGCCATGCACTCGTCGCAGCACTGCAGAGCCATTCCGCTCCAGTTACGAAGATCACCATTATCCCGCGTACGTCCGGCGCCCTCGGCTATACGATGCAGGTGGATGAAGATGAGCATAATCTGATGAGCCGTGAAGAGCTGGAAAATAAAATTGCAACCCTGACCGGCGGCCGTGTGGCAGAGGATCTGGTGTTCCATTCCATCACGACAGGTGCTTCGAACGATATCGAGCAGGCAACGAAGGTGGCAAGAGCCATGATCACCCGCTTCGGTATGAACGAGGAATTTGGTATGGTTGCATTTGAGACGGTAACGAACCAGTACCTCGGCGGTGACACTTCCCTGGCATGCTCCGAATCGACAGCAGCACAGATTGATGAGAAGGTTGTTGCAGCAGTCAGAAAACAGTACGACAAAGCAGAGCAGCTCTTAAAAGATAACATGCCGAAACTCCACGAGCTGGCAAAATATCTGTATGAGAAAGAGACAATCACAGGTGATGAGTTTATGGAAATCCTGAATTTATCCCCGGATCAGCTCACGACAACGAGAATGGAAACAAACTAAAAAGCGATAAAAGCAGATGAGAATCCCGCGTTTCAAGGCGACTTCAGCCTTGCGCGGGATTCTTTCTTGTGCTATAATGCTGTAATGCGAAATTATGACACAAAAAGACAGATTTTTTTAGGATAGACCAAGAGAACATAAGGAGAAACGCAATGAAGAAAAAACAGGCATGGAAAGTGATGGGTGCTGTCCTTGCGGGCACACTGGTATTTTCCGATGCAGTTCCGCTCCGTGCCAGCGCATCGGCAGGAACGGAAAAAAGCGCAGTACAGAACGAAACTGTCTCCGGAACGGAGAACGGTACAGAGACAAAACGGGCAGCCGTTTATGTGAATCTGAAAACCGGCGATGATACGGCAGACGGTACAACGGCAGAGACAGCAGTAAAAACCGTGGAAAAAGCACAGGAGCTTCTTGCGGTTGCAGCGGCAGAACTGCAGGCGGACGGGAAAACAACCGAAAAAAACACTGCTGCAGATACCAGCAAAACGGCAGCGGAGGAAGCAGCAGAAAAATATCTGGTATTCGTCGGAATGGATGAAAAAGAGCTGGAAACGTATCGAAAGAAACAGCAGAAAACAGACTTCAGGGGAAGAGTAACAGATACCGTTTTTGCGGCAGATGAAATCGTGGTGACAGAAGCCGGATATGAGGCTGTTCTGGCAGCAGAAAAAGCAAAAGAAACGGTTTCGGAAACACCAACGCTTGCGCCAGGCGAGTCTCCGGCACCGGATGCGGCAGAAGATACCGTAACACCAACTCCGGGTCCGACGGAAACGCCGGATGCAGAGCCAACCGCAGAACCAACGGTGACCCCGGACGCAGAACCGACGGAAACGCCGGACGCAGAGCCGACCGTAACGCCGGCGGAGGAACCAACGGCAACTCCGACACCGGATGCGGACAACGGAGAAGATACAGGGGATACACCAACGGCAGCGCCGACACCGGATGCGGAACCGACCGTAACGCCGGAAGTAACTCCGACGACAGCACCGGGCGAGAATACCGATGACAGTGAAAATCCGGAGAATCCGGAAACTCCGGCAGAAGATCCAACCGTGACACCTGCCCCGGATGATACAGCAAAAGACGATCTTGCAGCAGATGATACAAACCAGGACGATACAAACCAGGATAACCAGAACGGAACGGGAAATGATGCATCATCGGACCAGTGGAAACAGGATGAAAATCTGGATGACCTTGTAAAAGATGAAATTCAGAAAGAAAACGAAACCGTAAAAAATTTCGATGAAATTTCCAATCCATCCGGTACGGACAGCACAGAAGACGGCTATCTGATCTCCAATGTCTCTCTTTTGATCCAGCCGGTGGCAGTAAGTCTGTCCAGAAGCCTTGTATCAGAGGAGCAGACGGAAACAGCAGAAGCTGAGACGGCGGACGAAGGCGAGCATGAACTGCTTGCAGCTGCAGAGCAGAAATCCAACCTGAGTGCAGGTGAAATGACAGCAAGTGCAGCCGATGACGTAAGTACGCTGCGTGCCGCAGGAACGATCCTTGTAGGACCGGACAACTACGGAACGAATAAGACATCCACTCCGACTCCGACAGCCACACCGTCGAAGAGCAGCAGTAACAACAGCTCTTCCAATTCCAATACCGGAAGCACAAAGATTCCGCAGAAGAAGACACAGACCACTGTAAGCATCCGCAGCATCCCGGTCAACACCGGCGATGAGACGATGGTGCTTCCGCTGGCGATCAGCTCCGCACTTTCTGCAGCCGTTATGTTCTGCATGGCATTCCTTCAGATGCAGGCGAAACGCGCAAAGAGCATGGCCGCATGGCTGGAATTCAAAAAGAATCATCCGTTTGACGAAAAATAAAGAAACAGGCATATCCGGAAAAGCCATTCCATACATTTACAGTATGGGAGGGCTTTTTCTTATGGAAGAAAAGAAAACATGGGCGGTGGGTGCGGGCAGCGGGATCAGCTGGCTGAAGGCTCTTCTCGTTTCCTATCTGATCTCGGTGCTTCTTCTTTTGCTGCTGTCTTTCCTGCTCTGGAAATTTTCCTGGAAGGAAAGCTGGGTGCAGGCGGGCATTGTGGTGATCTATCTGGCATCAAGCTTTTCCGGCGGAAGAATGGCAGGAAACATGGCGGGAAAACGGCGGTTTCTCTGGGGCATCTGCTTTGGAATCGTGTATTTTGCCATTCTGATCATCGTCTCCGCAGTCTTCCTGCCGGGCGGATTTGCCGGAGCCGGAAGACTTCTGTGGGCGGCAGCAGTCTGTGCCGTCGGCGGAATGGCAGGCGGAATGACGGCACACGGCAGATAAAAGCGGACAAAACAGAACATTTTTTCAAAAAACAGACTTTTAAATTTGAAAAACCTATGCTATAATGGGAAGAGCTAATGGCCGAAGACTATAAAAAAGTCGCGCGTCAACTACAATGAAGGAGGAATGTGCCATGAAACACATCAAAACTTTAAATACAAAAAGCTTACAGAACACTGTAAAAAAAGGTGGATGCGGTGAGTGCCAGACATCCTGCCAGTCCGCATGTAAGACTTCTTGCACCGTAGGCAACCAGAGCTGCGAGCATAAGTAAAAGTAATCCATAAGGACGAGTAAAAGGTGTTCCCAGAACCGGTTTCGCCGGATTTGGGAACATTCTTTTTGCCAGGCACATCAAAAAAAGAGAGAGTTATAGAAAGGAATACCACAGTGATACATTTATATAAAAGCAATGGCTTCAACATGGTGCTGGACGTCAACAGCGGCTCCGTCCATGTTGTGGATGACTGCGTATACGATGTCCTTTCCTGCATGAACGAAGGAAAAAATGCAGAAGAGGCAGCAGAGGCGCTTAGCAGTAAATATGCCGAGCAGGACATCACCGAAGCCAGAGAAGAAATTCAGGAACTTACAGACAACGGCATGCTCTTTACAAAAGACATTTACGAAAACGCAATTGATCAGTTTTCCAACCGTCCGACCGTCGTAAAAGCACTCTGCCTCCACATTGCACACGACTGCAACCTTGCCTGTCGTTACTGCTTCGCAGAAGAGGGCGAGTATCACGGAAGACGTGCACTGATGTCCCTGGAAGTCGGCAAAAAAGCGCTTGATTTCCTGATCGCAAACTCCGGCAGCAGAAGAAACCTCGAGGTAGATTTCTTCGGCGGTGAACCGCTGATGAACTGGGATGTTGTAAAACAGCTCGTAGCCTACGGAAGGGAACAGGAGAAGTTACATAACAAGAACTTCCGTTTCACCCTGACCACCAATGGTGTTCTCTTAAACGACGAGGTCATGGAGTTCTGCAATAAAGAGATGGGCAACGTCGTATTAAGTATCGACGGAAGAAAAGAAGTTCACGATCACATGCGTCCGTTCCGCAAAGGTGCCGGAAGCTACGATCTGATCGTGCCGAAATTCCAGAAATTCGCTGAGCTTCGTCATCAGGATAAATACTATGTGCGCGGAACCTTCACGCATTACAACACAGACTTTGCAGCTGATGTTCTCCATCTGGCAGACCTCGGCTTCAAGCAGATCTCGGTTGAGCCTGTTGTAGCGCCTCCGACCGAGGACTATGCGATCCGTGAGGAAGACCTTCCGGTGATCTTCGAACAGTACGACATTCTGGCAAGAGAGATGATCAAGAGAGAAAAAGAAGGAAGAGGCTTCAATTTCTTCCACTTTATGATCGATCTGACCGGCGGACCATGTGTTTATAAACGTCTTTCCGGCTGCGGTTCCGGAACCGAGTACCTTGCGGTAACACCGTGGGGCGATTTCTATCCGTGCCACCAGTTCGTAGGACAGGAAGATTTCTGCCTCGGAAATGTTTACGAAGGCGTGAAAAAGACAGAAACTGTCAACGAATTCAAAAAATGCAACGTTTATTCCAAGAAGGAGTGCAGCCAGTGCTTTGCACGGTTCTACTGCAGCGGCGGATGCGCGGCAAACTCCTACAATTTCACAGGTAAGATCAACGATGTTTACGAGATCGGATGCAAGATGCAGCAGAAACGGATCGAGTGTGCATTGATGATAAAGGCAGCTCTGGCCGAAGATTAAAGAAAAGAGGAAAATCGCGACATGATGAAGAAGAAACAGAGTATCATCGCACTCGTCCTGGCAGCCATTGTAACAGTGCTTCTTGGATGGACGATGATCAAAGGATGGGGTCCTACCGGAACCGGTTCGATGAAGAACATCAACCTGGGTCTGGATCTGTCCGGCGGTGTCAGCATTACCTATCAGGCCGTAAAGGACAACCCGACAGACGAAGAAATGTCAGATACCCGCTACAAGCTGGAACAGCGTGCGCAGCAGTACAGCGAAGAGGCACAGGTATATCTGCAGGGCGACAACCGTATCACCATTGAAATCCCGGGTGCAACCGATGCAACCACCATTCTGGAAGAGATGGGTAAACCGGGAAGCCTGTATTTCATCAAACAGACCAACGATGACGGAACAGAAAACTACACCTACGACAGCACGACCGGCGAGTACGTTCTGAACGGAAAAACTATCGAAGAGCTCGAGGAGGACGGCTCCGTCGTTCTGACCGGTAAAGATGTGGAGAGCGCAGAAGCCATGCATCAGCAGAACTCCACCACAAAAGCAACCGAGAGCGTCGTTCAGCTGAAAATGACCGACGAAGGAAAACAGAAATTTGCAGACGCAACCCAGGAAGCCTACAGCGCAGGAAAGAGCATCGGTATCTACTATGATGAAAAATTCGTCAGTGTACCGAGTGTAAACGCTGTGATTTCCGATGGTACTGCAGTCATCTCCGGCGGAAACATGGACTGGGATGAAGCAACCAGCCTGGCATCCACCCTCCGTATCGGTTCCCTTTCCCTGAAACTTGAGGAGATCAACTCCAGCGTCGTTGGAGCACAGCTTGGATCTGCAGCTGTTTCCACCAGCGTAAAAGCGGGAGCGATCGGCATTGTACTGATTATCCTTTTCCTTGCAATCGTATATCGCCTGCCTGGTATTGCTGCCGGATGGGCACTGCTCATCTATGTTGAGCTGAATCTGATTGCTTTAAATGCATTTGACCTGACATTGACCCTGCCTGGTATCGCAGGTGTTATCCTGTCGATCGGTATGGCGGTCGATGCGAACGTTATCATCTACGCCCGTATCGAGGAGGAGATCGGTGCCGGAAAGACGGTTCATGCGGCAATCCGCGACGGATTCAAGAAGGCAGCTTCTGCCATCCTGGACGGAAACGTGACGACCCTGATTGCAGCAGCTGTTCTGTATGCGCTTGCGAGCGGAAGTGTCCGCGGATTCGCCATGACACTTGCTCTTGGTATTGTTCTTTCCATGTTCAGCGCCATGGTTGTTTCCAGACTGCTGGTCAACAGCCTGTACGGTATGGGACTGAAGGATGCGAAATACTACGGAACCAAGAAAGAGCGCAAGGGATTTCCATTTGTGGAAAAGAGAAAGATCTTCTTCACGATCTCCTGCATTCTGCTGCTTGCCGTTCCGGCCAGCATGATTTTCATGCATCAGACAAAGGGAAGCGCACTGAACTTCGGCCTTGACTTCAAGGGCGGTACTTCCATCAACGTTCCGTTCAACGAGGATTACTCCATCGAAGAGCTGGACAAAGAGGTAGAGCCGGTTGTGGAAGGCGTGACAAAAGATTCCAATATTCAGATGACAAAGGTTGTCGGAGGCAACAATGTCATCATCAAAACACGTTCTCTGACTCTGGAAGAGCGTGAGCAGGTTTACCAGGCAATGGCAGACAATTTCGGTGTCGATACTTCTGAAATCACTTTCGACAACATTTCTTCTACTGTAAGTAAAGAAATGAGCCAGAATGCGATGAAAGCAGTTATCATCGCTGTAGTCTGCATGCTGCTGTACATCTGGATCCGTTTCCGCGACATCCGTTTCGCATCGAGTGCCATCCTTGCACTGATGCACGATATCGCCATTGTATTCGGATTCTATGTGGTATCCCGTATTTCGGTCGGCAGCACCTTTATCGCGTGTATGCTGACGATCCTCGGCTATTCCATCAACAGTACGATCGTCATCTTCGACCGTATCCGTGAGAATCTGCCGGAGTTAAAGAGAGAGCCGATCGAGTCCCTGGTTGACCGCTGCATCACGGACACCCTGACCCGAAGCATTTACAGTTCCCTCACCACCTTTATCACCATCTTTGTTCTGTTCGTGATGGGAGTTTCTTCCATCCGCGACTTTGCAGCACCTCTGATGGTTGGTATCGTATGCGGAGCTACACTTCTGTCTGCATCACAGGTGCCCTGTGGTATGTGATGAAGCACGTTGGAAAAAACAAATATGTGCCGTCCAAAGCAGTACAGAATAAGACAAAAAATAAATAAAAGCAGCAAAAACCATAAAAAGAGAAACGCCGGACCGGAAAAGTCCGGCGTTTCCTGCTAACAGGAAAGAGGAGAACATATGAAGAAAGAACGCTGGGTAGTTTCGGCAAAACGCGCTGATTTCCAGGCAATTGCGGACCGGTTCGGCATCGATCCCGTCATCGCCCGCCTGATCCGGAACCGGGATGTGACCGGGGAGAAAGAGATCGAAGAGTATCTCTTCGGTGATCTGGAGCAGCTCCACGATCCGCTGCTGATGAAGGATATGGAGCGCGCGGCAGATCTGATCGCAGAAAAAATCCGGGAGAAAAAGCCGATCCGCATCATCGGGGACTACGACATCGACGGTGTTACGGCAACGTATATTCTGCTGACCGGATTAAAAGATCTCGGTGCCGATGCGGATGTGCGTATCCCGGACCGGATTGCAGACGGATACGGCTTAAATGAGCATCTTGTGCAGTTTGCCGCGGATGAGGGGCGGGACACGATCGTCACCTGTGACAACGGCATCGCGGCGGGCAGTCAGATCCGTCTGGCAAAAGAGCTTGGCATGACGGTTGTTGTGACGGACCACCACGAGGTTCCGTTTGAGGAGGATGAAAACGGAGAACGCCGCTACATCCTGCCGCCGGCGGACGCGGTTGTCAATCCGAAACAGAAAGACTGTTCCTATCCGTTTCCGGGCCTCTGCGGTGCGGCCGTCGCATGGAAACTGATCCAGACGATGGAGGCAAAAGCAGGTATTCCAAAGGAGCACAGCTTCCGCTTTCTGGAATTTGTCGCCATTGCGACGATCGGTGATGTGATGGATCTGCAGGGAGAAAACCGGATTTTTGTAAAAGCCGGCCTCGGGCGCTCCATAAAACGCAGAACCTCGGCCTGCAGGAGCTGATCCGTGTGCAGGGCATCGAGGCGGAAAACGTGACACCGTATCACATCGGCTTCGTTCTCGGCCCGTGCATCAACGCATCGGGACGGCTTGACACGGCGGAGCATTCGTTAAAACTGCTCTGCGCAAAGACACGTGAGGAGGCCGCAAAGCTTGCCGGGGACTTGAAAGACCTGAATGAAAGCCGCAAAGAGCTGACGCGCCAGGGTGAGGCGAAAGCAATCGAGCTCGTGGAAACCTCCCCGCTGCAGAACGACAAAGTCCTCGTCGTCTATCTGCCGGACTGCCACGAGAGCCTTGCCGGAATCATCGCAGGTCGCCTGCGGGAGCACTTCCACAAACCATCCTTCGTACTCACCAGAAGTGAGGAGGGCGTCAAGGGCTCCGGCCGCTCGATCGAAGCGTATTCGATGTATGAGGAGCTCTGCAAATGCAAAGAACTGATGACGAAATTCGGCGGCCACCCGATGGCTGCGGGCCTTTCCCTCGCAGGAGAGGAGATGATCGAACCGTTCCGCCGGGCACTGAACGATAATTCCACGCTGACGGAAGAGGATTTCGTCGAAAAAGTTGTGATCGATGTGCCGATGCCGATCACCTACATCACCAAAAATCTGATCCGCCAGTTAAGTCTCTTGGAGCCGTTCGGAAAAGGCAACACGAAACCGCTGTTCGCACAGAAAGGACTGACTGTATTAAATTACCGCATTTTTGGAAAGAATAGAAACGTGGTGAAAGTACAGCTTGCCGATGCGGGCGGATACCAGATGGATGGTGTCTATTTCGGCGAGGGAGAAGCGTTCGCCGCATACGTGGATGCACATCCGACCCTCTCGGTAGCGTACTATCCGTCGATCGATACGTGGAACGGACGCGACAAATTACAGATCAATATCCAGAGTTATTTTTAAAGATGCAGAAAAGCCGCAAATACCTGATTTTTCTGCCCTGTTTTCTATCGGAAACAAAATTGACGCAGAAGAATATTGATGCTATACTGTAAGGTGAATTGTCAAACCTTGACGAAACGGAGGAATATTTTATGAAAAAAGTAGAGGATTACGTAAGAAGTATTCCGGATTTCCCGGAACCGGGTATTATTTTCAGAGATGTAACGAGTATCCTGCAGGACGCAGACGGACTGCAGCTTGCCATAGATGAGATGCAGCATTTTGTAGAAGAAGTAGACTGTGACGTAATCTGCGGAACCGAGTCCCGCGGCTTCATTTTCGGTATGCCGATTGCTTACAATCTGCACAAACCGTTCGTGCCGATCCGTAAAAAAGGAAAACTTCCTCTGGAGACCATCGAGGAGAGCTATGACCTAGAGTACGGCAGCGCAACGATCGAGATGCACAAAGACTCCATCAAACCGGGCCAGAAGGTAGTCATCATCGACGACCTGATTGCAACCGGCGGTACCGTGGAGGCTTGTGCAAAAATGATCGAGCGCCTCGGCGGCGAAGTAACCAGAATCGTGTTCCTGATGGAGCTTGCCGGCTTAAAAGGACGCGAAAAACTGGCAAAATATGATGTAAAATCTGTCATCCGTTACGATGGCAAATAACGTATCCAACGAAACGCAGGGGTTAATCATGAGAGCGGAGGATACATATGGAAGAAGAGAAAAGAATCAGTGAAGAAGAATTAAAGAAGGATGTGGCGGCGGCAGAAGCCAGAATCCGCAAGACGGACGATTTTACAAGTCCGGAGGAATTATACGGGGAATTGATCGCTTCTGTGAAAAAATATCATCCATCGGACGATATTTCCCTGATCGAAAAAGCATACCGCGTGGCAGCGGATGCACATAAGGACCAGAAAAGAAAGAGCGGGGAACCGTACATCATCCATCCGCTCTGTGTGGCAATTATCCTGGCAGATCTGGAGCTCGACAAGGAGTCGATCGCGGCAGGCCTTCTGCACGACGTTGTCGAAGATACCGTCATGACCGAAGAAGAGCTGACCGAGGAGTTCGGCCCGGAGGTGTCCTGATTGTAAGCGGTGTCACGAAGCTGGCACAGCTGAAATATTCTGCGGATAAGGTCGAGGAGCAGGCAGAAAACCTGAGAAAGATGTTCCTTGCGATGGCAAAGGATATCCGTGTTATTCTGGTAAAACTGGCGGACCGTCTGCACAACATGCGGACCGCACAGTACTGGTCGCCGGAGACGCAGAAGAAAAAAGCGCGTGAGACGATGGATATTTATGCCCCGATCGCACAGCGCCTCGGTATTTCCAAGATCAAGGTCGAACTCGATGACCTTTCTCTGAAATATCTGGAGCCGGATGCGTACTATGAACTGGTGCAGAAGGTCAGCATGAAGCGGGAGCAGCGGCAGGAGTTTGTCGATGCGATCGTAAAAGAGGTGACCCGTCATATCCACCAGGCCGGCATTGAGGCAGATGTCAACGGACGAATCAAGCACTTTTTCAGCATCTACAAAAAGATGGTCAACCAGCATAAGACGCTGGATCAGATCTATGACCTCTTTGCGGTCCGCATCATCGTGGAATCCGTCAAAGACTGCTATGCAGCGCTCGGTGTCATCCATGAAATGTACACGCCGATCCCGGGCCGTTTCAAAGATTACATTGCGATGCCGAAGCCAAACCGTTACCAGTCCCTGCATACAACCCTGATCGGACCGAACGGACAGCCGTTTGAGATTCAGATCCGTACTTATGAGATGCACCGGATTGCAGAATACGGTATCGCTGCACACTGGAAATACAAAGAGGCCTCCGACGGCAAGAAACCGGGACCGGAGCAGGAAGAGGAAAAACTGACCTGCTGCGCCAGATTCTGGAGTGGCAGCAGGACATGGCGGACAACCATGAGTTCATGAACCTCTTAAAGAGCGATCTCGACCTGTTTGCCGACAATGTTTACTGTTTCAGCCCGGCGGGCGATGTCAAAACGCTTCCGGTCGGCTCCTGTGCCATCGACTTTGCTTATTCCGTCCACAGTGCGGTCGGCAACAAGATGGTCGGAGCGAGGGTCAACGGAAAACTCGTGCCGATCGAGACGGAACTTCACAACGGAGACCGCGTCGAGATCATCACCTCGCAGAACTCCAAGGGACCGAGCCGCGACTGGCTGAAAATTGCGAAGAGTTCCCAGGCAAAGAGCCGCATCAACCAGTGGTTCCGCCAGCAGAACAAGACGGACAACATCGTCAAAGGCAAGGAAATGCTCACCAGCTATGCAAAGCTGAAGGGCAAAAATCTTGGAATCTATACAAAACCGATGTACGAAGAGGCTGTCATGAGAAAGTACGGCTTCCGCGACTGGGATTCCGTTCTTGCGGCCATCGGCCACGGCGGCTTAAAAGAGGGCCAGGTCCTCAACAAGCTGATTGAGACGTATGAAAAGCAGCATAAAAAAGAGATCACCGACGAGCAGGTGCTCGAGGCGGCATCCGGAGAGAAAGTTCTGCCGGTTGGAAAGAGCAAGGGCGGCATCGTCGTGCGCGGTATCCACGATGTGGCAGTTCGCTTCTCCAAATGCTGCAATCCGATCCCGGGCGATGAGATCGTGGGCTTTGTCACAAGAGGACGCGGCGTGACCATTCACCGCACCGACTGTGTCAATGTCCTGAATCTGCCGGAATCTGAGCGGGCGCGCCTCATTGATGCTGAATGGCAGGCAGAGGACAACGGCGGCTCTCTCTATACCGTGGAGATCAGCGTTTACGCAAACAACCGTACCGGTCTTCTGGTGGATATCTCCAAGATCTTTACCGAGCGGAAGATCGACCTTGCGGCGATGAACGTGAGAACGAGCAAGCAGGGAACGGCTTCCATCGATGTGACGTTCGACGTGCACAACAACGAAGAGCTGAACAGCATCATCGAGAAGGTGCGCCAGGTGGAGAGCGTGATCGATATTCAGAGATCGAGAGGATAAAAAGGAGAAAAGCGTATGATAAAGGTAAATTACCGGGCACTTGGAATGCTCTCGACAAACTGCTACGTTGTGGAAAATCCGGACAGCCAGAAGGTGCTGATCGTGGACCCGGGCGATTCGCCGCTGGAGATTGAACGCCAGATCGACGAGATCGACGGCGACCCGGAGGCCATTCTGCTGACCCATGGCCATTTCGACCATATGCTGGCAGCGGATGCGTTGCGGAAAAAATACCATATTCCGGTCTATGTCCATGAAAAGGAGCAGCACCTTCTGGGGGATGCAAGGGAAAATCTTTCCGGCCTCTGGAGCGCGCCGTACACGATGCAGGCAGACAAAACGGTAAAAGAGGGCGATATTCTGCATCTGGCGGATTTTAAATCCATGTGCTTGCAACACCAGGCCATACGGCAGGAGGCGTCTGCTATTATATTCCGGCAGAAAAAGCACTTTTTTCCGGCGATACGCTGTTTTGCGAATCATATGGAAGATACGATTTCCCGACATCCTCCGGAAGAGATCTGATTGCATCGGTCAAACGCCTGTTAAAAGAGCTTCCCGGGGATGTGACTGTGTATCCGGGCCACAACGATGAAACTACGATTGAACATGAAAAGAGGTACAATCCCCTTGCTTAATATCAGCCTTTGTTTTAACAGAAAAGATTTTGAATACGATGTGTATTCCCTGATCAAGGCATTCTATCCCGGCTGCGAGATCACCTCGTGGTACGAAGAGGATGGGGCGCCGGACGGGGAATTTGCATATTATGATAAGATCCTGTACGCGGCAGACCAGATCTGCTTTTCCATAGAAAATGAGAAGCACGAAGAGCTTTCTGCCGCGTGTGAGGCGGTGGAATATGAAAAAGACCGCCACGAAACGAAAAATGTCCTGAAACGGATGGTCTATCGCACGCTCTCGAAAGTGAGCGGAAAAGAACTTCCGTGGGGCGATCTCACCGGCATCCGTCCGACGAAAATTCCGATGAAGATGCTTGAAGAGGGTAAAAAAAATGTAGAGATTGCGAAATACATGCGCGAAACTTACTACACCAGCCCGGAAAAGACGGCACTTGCGATCACGATTGCCAACCGGGAAAAGGACATTTTAAAGACGATCGACTACGAACACGGTTACAGCCTGTACATCGGCATCCCGTTCTGTCCGAGCATCTGCCTGTACTGTTCCTTCGGCTCCCATGTGTTAAGCCGCTGGGAGCATATGGTAGATCCGTATCTCGATGCACTGATCAAAGAACTGATCTTTATCAGTGAGAACATGAAGGATTACACCCTTGATACGATCTACATCGGAGGCGGTACGCCGACCACGCTGAATGCGGCACAGATGGAGCGCCTGCTCACGAAAGTGACAGAGCTTTTCCCGATGGAGCAGGTGCAGGAGTTCACCGTGGAGGCAGGACGGCCGGATACGATCCATGAGGAGGTCTTAAAAGCCATCCGCAAATTCCCGGTCACCCGTATTTCGATCAATCCACAGACCATGAACCAGGAAACGCTGGATCTGATCGGACGCCACCATACCGTGGAGGAGATCGAGGAGAAGTTCCGTATGGCGCGTTCCCTTGGATTTGACAACATCAACATGGATCTGATCGTCGGTCTGCCGGGCGAGGACAAGGAAAAAGTGGCGCATACGTTGGAAAAAGTGGAAGCGCTGAATCCGGATTCCCTGACCGTCCATTCCCTTGCGTTAAAGCGTGCAACGAGACTCAACCTGTTCAAAGACAAATATCAGGAAATCTCGTTTGAAAACTCTGCCGAGATCATGAAAATGACGATGGACAGCGCACACCGCATGGAGATGGGACCGTATTACATGTACCGCCAGAAAAATATGGCGGGTAACTTTGAGAATGTCGGCTACTCCCGCGAAGGAAAAGCAGGCATCTACAACATCCTCATTATGGAGGAAAAACAGTCCATTCTGGCCGCGGGAGCCGGAGCGTCCACGAAATTCGTGTTTGAACATGGAGAGCGCATTGAGCGGGTGGAGAACGTGAAGGATCTGAAAAACTACGTGGAGCGTATCGATGAAATGATCGAGAGAAAACGTATCGGAATGGAGAAGTATCTGCCAAAATGAAAGAAAATTCCAGTCAGCAGCTTCACATGCTGCGCTATACCCTGACCGAGCAGCTCATCCACGGCATGGAAGTGAGCAATTTAGCTTACGATCTTGCGCGGGAACTGGGGTATGAGAAAGAAATCTGCTATGAGCTTGCAAAAGCGGGCGTTCTCCACGATATCGGAAAGATTGTACTGGAGAATTACGTAGAAGAACAGGATACACTCGTCGTCGAGGAGATGCGCTTTGTGCGGACCCATTCCACACTGGGCTATGAACTCCTGCAGGGACGCGGATACTCCGATTTTGTGCTGGAGAGTATTCTGTATCACCATGAAAATTATGACGGAACCGGGTATCCGGCCAATCTGGCGGGAGAAAAGATTCCGTTTGGGGCGCGTATCTTACGCATCTGTGATGTGTACTGCGCGCTGACCTCCGACCGCCCGTACCGGAGTGCGTTTACGCGGAAACAGGCGATGGAGCTTATGACAGAAGAAGTCAAAAATTTCGATCTGAAAATGTTCCTGGCATTTCAGAGAGTGATCCACAGCGGCAGCCGGAAAGCGATCGAGCTTTCTGATGTCGATGAATTGATCCGGGAAATCATAAAGGAGAAAACAGAAAATGGCATTAAAGAAGAAACCGGTTACCGGAATGAAAGATATTTTACCGAAAGAAATGGCAATCCGTGACTACGTGATCCGTCTGATCAAGGAAACTTACGGAACCTTCGGCTTTACCTCCATGGAGACCCCATGCGTGGAGCACATCGAAAACCTGAACAGCAAACAGGGCGGCGAGAATGAGAAACTGATTTTCAAGATCTTAAAAAGAGGAGAGAAGCTGAAACTCGAGACCGCTGAGAAAGAAAACGATCTCGTAGACAGCGGCCTGCGTTATGACCTGACCGTTCCGCTCTGCCGTTACTATTCCAACAACGCAAACGAGCTTCCGTCCCCGTTCAAAGCACTTCAGATGGGAAATGTATGGCGTGCAGACCGTCCGCAGAGAGGAAGATACCGCCAGTTCATGCAGTGCGATATCGATATCCTCGGCGAGCCGACCAACCTCGCAGAGATTGAGCTGATCCTTGCTACCACCACACTGCTTGGAAAACTGGACTTCAAGAACTTTACGATCCGTATCAATGACCGCCGTATCTTAAAAGCAATGGCAGCCTACAGCGGATTCCCGGAGGAGTCCTATGACACCGTATTTATTATCCTCGATAAGATGGATAAAATCGGTTTTGAGGGCGTTGCCAAAGAGCTCGAGGAAGCCGGCTTTGCAAAAGAGTCCGTAGAGAAATACCTGAAAATGTTCGAGGAGATCACCCCGGATACCGCAGGCGTAGAGTACTGCCGTGAGAAACTCGAGGGATTCCTTGACAAAGAGTACGCAGACGGCCTGAAGACCATCATCGACAGTGTCAATGCCGTGAAGACCGCAGAATTTAAGATCGCTTTCGATCCGACTCTGGTGCGCGGAATGTCCTACTACACCGGACCGATCTTCGAGATCGCTATGGATGAGTACGGCGGATCTGTCGGAGGCGGCGGACGCTACGATGAAATGATCGGAAAATTCACCGGAAACCAGACCTGCGCATGCGGATTCTCCATCGGATTTGAGCGTATCGTTATGCTTCTGCTTGAGAGAGATTACCAGATCCCGGGCGCACAGAAGAAAAAAGCGTACCTGATCGAGAAAAACATGCCGGCAGAGGGAATGCAGAAGATCATTCAGCAGGCGACAAAAGAGAGAAGTGAAGGCACGGCCATCAACATCGCCGTGATGAAGAAGAACAAGAAATTCCAGAAAGAGCAGCTTGCCAGCGAGGGCTACACTGAGATCGAAGAATTTTTTGTTGACAAAATGTAAGGAATATCCAATAATAGTAATCGCATGAAAAAACGATGTGCTGCGGATGCAGATTCTTTGTGTCCGCAGTTCCAAATAGGAGGAACAAGAAAATGGCTGAATCCATGAAAGGCCTGAAGAGAACCTGCCGCTGTACGGAAGTCACAAAAGCAGATATCGGAAAAAAAGTAACCCTGATGGGCTGGGTACAGAAGAGCCGTAATAAAGGCGGAATTATTTTCGTCGATCTGCGTGACAGAAGCGGTATTATGCAGATTATCTTTGAGAACGGCCCGATCAGTGAGGAAGGTTTTGAAAAAGCAGCAAAACTGCGCAGCGAGTTTGTGATCGCCGTAGAAGGCGAAGTCATGGCCCGCTCCGGTGCGGTAAACGAGAATCTGGCAACAGGAGAACTTGAAGTAAAGGCTGAGTCCTTACGCATCCTTTCCGAGGCAGAAACCCCGCCGTTCCCGATCGAGGAGGATTCTAAGACGAGAGAAGAGCTCCGTCTGAAATACCGTTACCTGGATCTGCGCCGACCGGATATCCAGAGAAACCTGATTATGAGAAGCAAGGTGGCAATGCTCACCCGTGAGTTCATGTCAAAAGAAGGTTTTCTTGAGATCGAAACCCCGATGCTGACGAAATCCACACCGGAAGGCGCCAGAGACTATCTGGTACCGAGCCGTGTTCATCCGGGCAGCTTCTATGCACTGCCGCAGTCTCCGCAGCTGTTCAAACAGCTTCTGATGTGCTCCGGCTATGACCGCTATATCCAGATTGTAAAATGTTTCCGTGACGAGGACCTGCGTGCCGACCGTCAGCCGGAGTTCACCCAGATCGATATGGAGCTTGCTTTCGTTGATGTAGATGATGTTATCGATGTCAATGAGAGACTGCTGGCACACCTGTTCAAAGAGGTGCTCGGCGTTGAGGTACAGCTCCCGATCCAGAGAATGACCTGGAAAGAGGCTATGAACCGTTTCGGTTCCGACAAACCGGACCTGCGTTTCGGTATGGAGCTGGTTGATGTTTCCGAGACCGTAAAAGATACCGAGTTCGTTGTATTTAAGGGCGCACTTGAAAACGGCGGTTCTGTCCGCGGTATTAACGCAAAGGGACAGGGCGCAATGCCGAGAAAGAAAATCGACAAGCTCGTTGAGTTTGCGAAAGGTTACGGTGCAAAAGGTCTTGCATACATTGCAATCCATGAGGATGGAAGCTGGAAATCTTCCTTCTCCAAATTTATGACAGAGGAGCAGATGGAAGCCCTCATCAAAGCCATGGACGGACAGGCTGGAGACCTTCTTCTCTTCGCAGCAGACCGCAACAAGATTGTTTGGAACGTTCTTGGCGCACTTCGTCTGGAACTGGCAGAGCAGATGGGACTTCTCGACAAGAACGAATACCGTTTCGTATGGATTACCGAGTTCCCGCTTCTGGAGTGGTCCGATGAGGAGAACCGTTTCACCGCAATGCATCACCCGTTCACCATGCCGATGGACGAGGATCTGCCGCTTCTGGATACCGATCCGGGCGCAGTTCGTGCAAAAGCTTACGATATCGTCCTGAACGGCACTGAGATCGGAGGAGGAAGCGTTCGTATTCACCAAAACGATGTGCAGGAGAAGATGTTTGAGATGCTTGGTTTCACAAAGGAACAGGCACATGAGCGATTTGGTTTCCTTCTGGATGCTTTCAAATACGGAGTTCCGCCTCACGCCGGACTGGCTTACGGACTGGACCGTCTTGTGATGCTGATGGCAAAAGAGGACAGCATCCGCGACGTCATCGCATTCCCGAAGGTAAAAGATGCTTCCTGTCTGATGACCGAGGCTCCGTCACCGGTTGACGCAGTACAGCTGGAAGAGCTTGGTCTTGAGGTTGAGCCGCAGGCTGAGGAAGAGACAACAGAAGAGTAAAGAAAATTTTGTAATTTACAGGACAGACAATTTTGCAGAAGTGCAGCGTTGTCTGTCCTTTTTTAGGTTTCACTCGATCGGTGTAAAGAAAAACTTAAGAAATTCTTCCACGTCTTCCCCGTTGTTTTGCTGGAAAAAAGTGCTACAATATGGTTTGTAAGAAAGATACGGAAACATCCACAGCAAGTGGAACACATAGAGAAAAAGACAAGGAGGGATCACGATGTTAGTTACATTAGTCATGCTGGCAACCTGTTTTGGTCTGCTCTGCGGAATTGGAATTTTATTTGGGATCGTCGGACTGCTGCTGAAATTTGGAGGAAAAGTCCTTGGCGCATGCGCCACTATTCTTCTCCCGATCGGCGTGATCTGGCTTGGATTTAAAATCGTGTTCGCCGTCGTTCCGCTTCTGTTCAAACTGGTCTGTGCAGCGCTGATCTGTTATCTCGTATACCGCATTCTGCGGGAGATGAAACTTGTAGCATAAAAAATAAAATCTAACAGATTCGAAAGAAAACCTGCTTTCCGTCATAAACACGGAGGCAGGTTTTTAATGACAAAAACAAAAATCTATTTTCAGAAAAAGCCAGTATTTGCTAAAAAAAGAGTAAGGAAAAAGTAAGAAAACAAAAAACAAAATGTGATACGATAGAACTAACTTGGGAAAGCAGAAAATTAATTTGTAAAATAGAAAAGTGGGAGGAAGCATATGAAGAAAAAAGTAATCGCGATTGTGTGTGCAGTCGCAGTGCTGGCGGCAGCCGGAGGGGGAGTGACATGGCATTTCCTTGGAAACGGTACAAAAGAGGACGATAACGTCGTCTATGTCAATACTGTAAAAGCCCTGACCAATCTGGGAACTGGAAATGGAATGGAAAACCGCTATGCCGGTGTTGTGGAGTCGGAAAATACCTGGAAAGTAGAGAAAAACAGCGAGAAAAAGGTAAAGGAAGTTTATGTGGAAGTCGGTCAGGAGGTTCAGGTCGGAACACCGCTGTTCTCCTACGATACCGAGAAATTCCAGAGTGACCTCGAGCAGGCGCAGCTGGATCTGGAACGCATAAACAATGAACTTTCAAGTATGAATACCAATATCAACCAGCTTTACAAAGACAAAAAGCAGGCATCAAAAGACCAGCAGGCAAGCATCACACTGGAAATTCAGGAAGCGGAGCTGGATTTAAAGAAAAAAGAATATGAAGGAAAATCAAAACAGGCGGAGATTGATAAATTAAACGATAACATCACCAATGCGACCGTGATCAGCGAAATCGCCGGTGTTGTAAAATCAATCAACAACGATGACAGCAGCGCCGGCGCTTACTCCGGTGACAACTCCGACAATTCCTTCCTGACCGTTCTTGCAACGGGAGATTTCCGTGTAAAAGGCCAGATCAATGAACAGAATATGAGCGACGGTTCGATTACCGAAGGAAGCCAGGTGATCGTGCATTCTCGTGTAGATGAGAATCAGACCTGGACCGGAACCGTGACAAAGATTGATCGGGAAAATGCAAAGACCGGCAATAACAACATGTACAGCAGTTCCGGCGATGGCATGACACAGTCGAGCTCCTATCCGTTCTATGTACAGCTTGCCGGAACGAATGGTCTGATGCTCGGCCAGCACGTTTACGTAGAGCCGGATGTCGGCCAGCAGGAAGTCAAAACAGGAATCTGGCTGTCTGACTCCTTTATCAACGATGTCGACAGCAATCCTTACGTCTGGGCCGATAATGGAAAAGGCAAACTGGAAAAACGAAGCGTAACCCTTGGAACACACGATGAAAATATGATGGAATATCAGATCACCGACGGCCTTGCAGAAGATGATGCAATCACCTTCCCGGAGGACGGTCTGGAAGAAGGGATGAAGACCGTAGTCAGCACCGACGGATCACTGGGACAGAGCAATCCGGCCGGCGGCGAGGATGACGGAATGGTGGATGACGGTATGCTTGACAACGACGATGGAATGGTCGACGACGGTATGACGCAGGATGAAAAAGGCATGGTTGACAATACCATGGACGGCGCAGAGTACAGCGGTGAGGAAGATACAACGAACGTGATCGGCGGCGCCGACAATGGTGAGGCAGAACCGGCAGACACACAGGAAGCCGGATCAGCAGATGACGGGGAGGTGCAGCCGTGATTCTGGAATTAGAGAATATCTGTAAAGAATATATGCAGGGCAAAATCCCGGTTCCGGTTCTGAAAAACATCAACTTCTCCATGGAAGAAGGCGAGTACGTTGCGATCATGGGTCCTTCCGGTTCCGGAAAAACAACACTGATGAATATTGTCGGCTGCCTCGACCAGGCGACGAGCGGACGGTTGATCCTCGACGGACAGGACATCAGCAAATGCAGTGACAATCAGATGTCGGACATCCGCCTGCAGAAAATCGGCTTTGTATTCCAGAACTTCCAACTCCTTGCAAGACAGAGCGCAATGGAAAATGTATGCCTTCCGTTGACGTACGCGGGCGTGCCGAAAAAAGAGAGAAGAGAGCGGGCAGCGATTGCCCTCGAGCGGGTGGGGCTCGGCGACCGTATGAGTTTCAAACCGACCCAGCTCTCCGGCGGACAGAAACAGCGTGTGGCGATTGCAAGAGCGATCGTCAACCATCCGAAAATTCTGCTGGCTGATGAGCCGACCGGAGCGCTCGACTCCCATTCCGGCGAGCAGGTCATGGAGCTGTTCCAGAGCCTGAACGACGAGGGCGTCAGCATCTTGATGATTACGCATGACGCGGAGATCGCATCGATGGCACAGCGCACCGTGGAGATCCGCGACGGAATGATGAAATCGAAGGAGGTGGCCGAAATATGAAAAAAGGAAAAGCCGCAAAGAAAGCCGCGATTGCAGTTGTGACCGCAGTTGCCGTGGGCGGTGTCAGTGTCGGCGGTTATTACGGCATCCGCCAGGCGCAGAAGACGACCGTAAAAGTGTATCCGGTCAGTGACTTTACGAGTGGTTACTGGGGAGACAACATGAACATGGAAGGCCAGATCACCTCGACGGCTTCCCAGAACATCTATCTTTCCGACAGCCAGACCATTTCCCAGGTTCTCGTCAAAGAGGGCGATGTGGTAAATGCCGGAGACACGCTGATGACATACGATACCAGCATGATCGAGCTGGATCTGGAAACGCAGCAGTTACAGCTTGCACAGACAAAGCTGAAAATCCAGCAGAGTGAAAAAGAACTGGAAAAGCTGAAAAAGACAAAACCGGTAGCGGATACGCCGCTGGATCCGGTGGAGCCGGATTTCCCGGATTTTCCAGATGAACCCATCGATCCGGATTTCCCGGACGAACCGATTCCGACCCCAGAACCGGAGCCGACGTACGAGGATGCTGTTCTGTACAGCAGTACGAATAAGCTTGTATTTGGTTCCAAACCATACAAAGGAGAAGGAACGCAGGAAGACCCATACACCTATCTCTGCGCACCGGGGACAGTCCTGACAGGCGGATTCCTGAATCAGATGGCAGGATACGCGGATGAAAAGGGAACGAAAAAAGAAGAGGACAGCGAAGGATACTGGTTTCGCCTGGAGATTCATGAGGAAAACAAAGCCGCAGAGGCGCTGGAAACCGTGTGGGAGCAGGATGGAACGAAGATTGCGAAAGCATACGAGACTTCGTATGAAGCAGTCCTGAGTCTGAAAGAATCCGAATCGGCGGATGCACCGGAAATAAAAATTACCACGCCGCTTGCCAACACAGAGGTGGCAGAGGGCGGCGAGCTGAAGCTGAAAATCGGAATCAATGAGAAGAAAGATACCGAAGAGAAGCCGGATGAGAAAGCCGACGATAAAACGGATGATAGAACCGAGAGTCCGTCCGAGGACGATGTGACACAGCCGGGTGAAGCCGGAAATGGAAGCGGTGAGGCAGACGATTCCACGGAAAACACAGAAACGGATGTCACTTACACATACGTTTGGAAACACAACGGAAAGACAATCGACGGAGATTTTAAGGATACTTACACAAAAGAAAACATCACAAAAGAGGATGCCGGAATCTATATAGTAGAAGTGACAGCGAAAAATGACAAGGGTACTTCCATGGCAGTCAGCACTGCAAATGTGGCGGTAAAAGAAGGAACGATTACCCCGACACCAAGTGTAACTCCGACTCCGAGCGTTACGCCGGGACCGAGTGTAACTCCAGAGCCGACCGTCAGCCCGGAACCAAGTACAACACCGATTCCGACCACAGAGCCGGTTCCAACAGAAACTCCGGTGCCGAGCGAGACCCCAGTTCCAACGGAAACGCCGACGCCGACCGAAGCCCCGGCAGAACCGGAGGCGGAACCGCAGAGCGAAGATGAACCGGAAGCAGTGCAGACGACAGCAAAAACCGTATTCTACGGTGAAAAAGCATCGGTACAGTCCCTCTTTACATCATCCACAGGAAGCAGCGCAAATAACAATACTTCTTCCGGTGATGATACCCAGATGACCTACACAAAAGATGAGTTGAAAAAAGCCATCAGCAAAAAAGAAAGCCAGATCCGTGATCTGAAGCTGGATCAGAAGGAAGAGGAACTCAAAGTCAAAAATACGCAGAAATCCCTGGATTCCCAGACCGTAAAAGCGACGATCAGCGGTATCGTAAAAAAAGTCGGAAATGCAGAAAATCCATCCAATGACGGAAGCGCGTTTATCCAGGTCAGCGGAAATGAAGGCCTGTATGTGCGCGGTTATCTGAGCGAGATGTATCTCGATCAGATCAAAGCGGGCGATAAGCTTAACGTAACTTCATGGTCTTCCGGTGCATTTGCGGTCGCAACCGTAACCGAAATTTCACCGTATCCGACAACAAGTTACATGTCTTACAGCGAGACACCGGCATCCTTCTATCCCTTCACAGCGGTCATACAGGAAGGTGGGGAAGGCTTTGAAAACGGTGACTGGATTGAAATTGCAATGACCGTTGGCGCCGATGTGGAAAACGGCAATGGACTGTACGTCAGCAAAGAATTCATTCGCGAGGAGAACGGGCAGAAATTTGTTTATATCCGGGATGAGAAGGATAAATTAAAGAAACAGGATGTTGTAACCGGAAAACTTCTGTGGGGCAGCTATTACGAAGTAAAGAGCGGCCTTTCCGAAGAAGATTACATTGCATTCCCATACGGTAAAACGGTAGTGGAAGGCGCAGATACGAAGGAATCCAGCTCATCGGATTATTATAACAGTTAAGGAGGCGCATCATGTTAGAAAATGTAAGACTATCCTTTCAGGGAATCTGGTCACACAAAATGCGTTCCTTTCTGACTATGCTGGGTATTATCATCGGAATTGCATCAATCATCTCCATTGTTTCCACAATCAAGGGAACGAATGAGCAGATCAAACAGAACCTGATCGGAGCCGGAAATAACAATGTGACTGTACGGTTAAAACAGGGGGATGGTGATTACTGGATGGATGGTGGGCTGCCAAGTGGCGTATCAAAGCTGTCCGCCGACCAGAAAAAGCGGATCCGCGAACAGGAACAGGTGGAGAATGCCTCATTTTATACCGAAAGAACGTATGTGAGCGGTATTGCGAAAGGAAATACAACACTGGACAGTGCAAAGGCACTTGGTGTGGATGAAAATTATTTATCCACATGTGGATACCAGATTTACCAGGGACGTGGCTTTGTGGAGAGTGACTTTTCGAAGATTCACAAAGTTGTCCTGCTTGACGATACTGCGGTGCTGACGCTGTTTCCAAATGAATCACCGGTCGGAAAAACGATTGAAATCATGGGTGAGCCGTTTACTGTTGTCGGTGTGATCAAAAAATCCGATTCCTTTCAGCCGGTCATCAATTCCAGGGAGGATTACAATACGTATAATCAGGAATCCTACCCGCTGGTGCTGATGCCGGGTGTATGCTGGCCGATCGTATTTCAGTATGATGAGCCGGAAAATGCCGTTGTAATGGCGCAAACGACCGAGGATATGAGTACAGTTGGAAAAACAACCGCAGAGATCATGAACGAGGCTGTTACCAATACATCGGACTCTCTGGCGTATAAAGCGGAGGATCTGCTGGAAAAAGCGAAGAGTCTGCAGGAATTAGGTCAGAGCACGAACCAGCAGCTGATCTGGATCGCAAGCATTTCACTTCTTGTCGGCGGTATCGGTGTTATGAACATTATGCTGGTATCTGTAACGGAGCGTACGAGTGAAATCGGTCTGAAAAAAGCAATTGGAGCGAGAAAACGCAGAATTCTGTTCCAGTTCCTGACGGAGGCGGCAGTGCTTACCAGCATCGGCGGACTGCTCGGTGTACTGGGCGGCATCATCATGGCGCAGGTGATCTCGAGAGTATCACAGACGCCTGTGGCAATCAGCATTCCGGCGATCATCTTCTCCGTGGTATTCTCCATGGTGATCGGTATCGTATTCGGACTGCTGCCGTCGGTAAAAGCAGCAAATCTGAATCCGATCGATGCGTTGCGAAGAGAATAGAACAAAAAAGAGTTGAAAAATCCGTGCGGGCACAGCGTAGGTGCTGGATCCGTGCGGATTTTTTGTGCGGCGTGTGCGGATGAAACTTAAGATCTTTACTTTTTGCGGAAAGTCGGTTATACTGGAAAATAAGCGCAATTTGCGGCGCAGCAAAGAGGCATTCGAGTTTCGGATTCGGTATGTTTATGAAAATATAAGAAAGATTCAAAGACATTTCACATTCGTTTATGGTATAATCAAACAAGAGTATGACCAACGAAAAGGAGTATACGCGAATGAATATTTTGTTTTTTATCACACCGAAAAGTGAAACGGCTTATCTGTATGACGACTGCTCACTTCGGCAGGCCATCGAGAAGATCGAATATCATAAATACACGGCGGTTCCGGTACTGAACAAAAAGGGCTGCTACGTGGGAACACTGACGGAAGGAGATCTGCTCCGCATCATAAAAGAACGGTATCTGCTGAATTACCATGAAGCAGAGGATATCCCGCTCTGGCAGGTTCCAAAACGGTGGAATTATGAGTCCGTCAACATCAACAGCAACATCGAGGACCTGATCGAGATGTCCATGCGGCAGAATTTCGTTCCAGTTGTGGATGACGAGGGAATCTTCATCGGCATCATCCGAAGAAGAGATATCATCCAGTACTGTTATCAGAAAAGCGGCATCAAAGAAGAGGAAGAAGCCCGGCGCAGCGCGCGGAAACAAAACGCAGAACAGATGATTCTGCAGTAAAGAAGAAAATGAGGGAAACATTATGAAAAAACTGATCGATCTTATCCAGGAAGAGCTGGTAAAAGCCTTTACCGCTGCGGAGATGGACCCGTCCTATGCAAGGGTTTCCGTTTCCAACCGCCCGGATCTGTGCGAATACCAGTGCAACGGCGCAATGGCAGCTGCAAAAGCATACCACAAAGCACCGATCCAGCTGGCTGAAGCAGTTGTAGAAAAAGTGACCGATCACAGCGTGATCGGTGAAATTGAAGCCGTAAAACCGGGATTCATCAACCTGAAAATCAACCCGGAATTTCTGGCAGATTATCTTTCCAAAATGCAGAACGACGAAGATCTTTCTGTAGAGAAAGCAAAAAATCCGAAAACCATCATCGTAGATTACGGCGGAGCAAACGTGGCAAAACCGCTTCACGTCGGCCATCTCCGTTCCGCGATCATCGGGGAAAGCATTAAGCGTATGGGACGCTTCATGGGCCACAACATGATCGGTGACGTTCATCTTGGAGACTGGGGTCTGCAGATGGGACTGATCATCACCGAGCTGCAGGAGCGCCATCCGGAGCTTGTTTATTTTGATGAGTCCTTTACGGGAGAGTACCCGGAGGAAGCACCGTTTACGATCAGCGAGCTCGAGGAGATTTATCCTTGCGCAAGCGGCAAATCGAAAGAGGACGAGGACTATAAGAAACGTGCACTCGAGGCAACGAGAGAGCTGCAGCAGGGCAGAAGAGGATATCGTGCGATCTGGAAACACATTATGAACGTTTCTGTTGCCGATCTGAAAAAGAACTATGGAAACCTCGACGTTCATTTCGATCTGTGGATGGGTGAGTCCGATGCACAGGAGTACATTCCAGACATGGTAGATTACCTGAAAGACAATGGTTATGCACATTATGACCAGGGCGCACTCGTTGTTGATGTCAAAGAAGAGACAGACACAAAAGAGATCCCGCCGTGCATGATCTTAAAATCCGATGGGGCAGCTCTGTATGATACGACAGACCTGGCAACCATCATCCAGCGTATGAAACTGTACAAGCCGGACGAGATCTGCTATCTGGCAGACAAACGTCAGGAGCTTCACTTCGTACAGTGTTTCCGCTGTGCAAGAAAAGCAAAACTGGTGAATGATGATACCGTTCTTTCCTTTATCGGCTTTGGTACCATGAACGGAAAAGACGGAAAACCGTTCAAGACCCGTGAGGGCGGCGTTATGCGTCTGGAGCGTCTGATCGGCGAGATCAACGATGAGATGTATCAGAAGATCGTGGAGAACCGCAGCGTAAAAGATACGGATGCAAGAGGAACGGCACAGATTGTCGGACTGTCTGCTATTAAATACGGTGACCTGTCCAACCAGGCATCGAAAGATTATGTATTCGATGTTGAGAGATTTACTTCCTTCGAGGGAAACACCGGTCCGTACATCCTGTACACGATCGTTCGTACAAAATCCATCCTCGGAAAATATAAAGAAGAGGGAAATGAACTGAAGAAAGGCGCACTTCTGGCACCGAAGAGCGACAGCGAGAAAGCTCTGATGCTTTCCGTATCCCGTTTCAACGGCGTTGTGGAGAACGCATTCGAGGAGAAAGCACCGCATAAGATCTGTGCTTATATCTACGAGCTTGCAAACGAGTTCAACCATTTCTACCACGAGACCAAGATCTTAAGTGAGCAGGATGAGGCAAGAAAAGCATCTTACCTGGCACTGCTGGATCTTGTCCGCGAGGTACTTGAGACCTGCATCGACCTGCTGGGATTCTCGGCACCGGAACGGATGTAAGATTCGTCAAGAGGGAAAAAATAGATAAAAAACAGGCGATTTTTTTGGCAGCCGTCGGCTTCTGTAGTTCTTGCGGAAACGGCGGCTGTTGTGTTATACTTACATCACGATTTTTCATCCGCTTGGACATTCGTCCTGAAAAATCGATTCTATATTACTCTATCGAAGAGCCATTCGGCTCAATTTATATCCATGTACAAAAACAGAATATCGGACTGACAAACACTTTGACGTAAAAAGAGGAGGCGGGATCATTGGAAAAGTAGAACTTCCGGGAGGGAAGTATCGCCTGCTGTCAGTGCTCGGAAGAGGGGCAACGTCTGTCGTTTATCTTGCAGAGAAAACTGGATCCGGAAAGCGGTATGCAGTCAAGGTAAGTATATGTGACAGGGAAAAACTGCGCCGGGAAGCGTTTCTTTTACAGAAGTTTTCATATCCCGGGATTCCCTGTGCGGTGGAACTTCTGGAAAGTGGGACAAAAAGCTTTCTGGTGATGGAAGCTGTAAACGGAAAATCTATCGGACAGCGTATGCGTAAGGGAGAACGGTTTTCCAGCCGGGAAATTCTGAAAACGGGAATTGCCCTGAGCGGGATTCTCTGTTATCTCCATGCACAGAACCCGCCGGTTTTCTACCGGGATCTGAAGCCGGACAACGTGATGATAACAGAGCGTGGTGAAATATACCTTGTGGATTTCGGTGCAGCCGGAACAGAAGAAACGGGTGTGGAAGTCCGTTATGGAACCCGCGGTTATGCAGCGCCGGAGCAGTATGACGGGAAGTGTGACGCCCGTTCCGATCTTTATGCACTCGGCGCACTGCTTGCGGCAATGGCGAAGCATGCGAAAAAGCGGCAGAAAAGAGGACTCTGGCGGGTGATGGAAAAGTGTATGCAGAAAAAGCCGGAGGAGCGGTATGCGTCTGCCGGAGAAGTCAAAAAGGCACTGCGGCGGCTGGAAAGAAAGCAAAAAGGCAGGAAGACTCTGCGGATCTTTGCAGTTTTTGCTTTTCTGACAGGAGGAGCGGCTGCGGTTGCCAGCAGGATGCCATGGGGGCAGTTTCCGGCGGCAGACGAATGGGAGGAGCAGGGAGATCTCTGGTTCTGCGGAAATCCGGTGGAAGAAGGCAGTCTGCCGAACTACCAGAAAGCGCGGGAAGCGTTCTTAAAGGCAGACCATCTCAGTCAGGCGGGGCGTGTGGAGCAGGAACTTGTGGAATACTGTCTGGCGGATGATGCGGCAAGGGAAAAAATGCAGATGGAGCCATTGCTGGCTGAATTTTATGATGACACGCAGCAGGAGCCGGAAAAGGAAAAACGCTGCCGCAGATATCTTGCTGTTGCAGGAATGTATTTCAGTTTTTCCGAAGAACTGGCGCGTGAAAATGACACAGACGCCATGCGGAAAGGAATCGAAGTGCTGGAAAAGGCCGCAGGCGAGAATATGGAGGGGCAGTGGGAGGCGGTTATCTGGCAGAGACTGGCGGATGCGTGCTATCTTGGCGGAAAATCCGGGGATGGGGAAAGAGAACAGGACTGGTGCCAGGAGAGTTTTCTCTATTACGAACGGCTTCTGTGCAGCAGACAGGATGGAAACCGGCGGAAAAATCTGCTCAGGGCCGCAGAGCTGGCACTTCAGTTCGACATGCAGGAAAAAGCAGAACAGTACCTCAACGAGGCCGCAGAAATTCCGGGAATGGAGGAGGATATTTTTTATCAGCAGATCAGAAAAAGATGGGAGGAAGCAGGATGAGAAAAAAGACCATATGCGCAATGATGACAGGATTCCTGGCAGTCCAGGGAATCGAAGTCCACGCGGAGACACAGCAGACGACAGGCGAGGCCGCAAGTGCGGTGGAAAGCGTGGAATTAGAAGCTGAAATCATCGAGAACAGTGATGTGACAGATGCAGACGGGAAAGCCGGACCGGAGGAACTGCTGCCGGACGAAAAGTCAGAAGAAGAACCGCCTATAGAAGAGAAACCAGAGCAGGAACCAGAGCCGCCGGAAGAGAAAACAGATCCGGCAGAGACCGGAAAGAAAGAGAAAGAAGGAGAAGAAAAAATGCTTCCCCCGACGGTAATTCCGGATCCGGAGAAAGAACCAGCGGAAAGGTGGGAAGAAGAGGAGAAAGAAATTTCGGAAGATTCAGAATCGGGGAAGCCAGGAGAATTGCCGGAGGCAGGAGATATGGGTTCCGGGGAATCGGAATCAGAGGAAGGATGTGAAGAAACAGATACAAAAGAATCAGAGACAGAAGAGTCAGATTCGGAGAGAACGGATTTTGGAGAAATGGACACAGAAAAACCAGATTATGAAGATACAGGTTCAGAAAAATCCGGAACGGAAAATTTGATGCCAGAAGATCCGGAACCGGAAAAGCCTGATATGGAAGAAACGAAGCAGGAATCTCCGTCAACCGAAAAAGAGTCAGAAAATCAAACCTCGGAAACAAAAGCACCAGAAAAAGAGGAGCCTACCGTAATGCCAGATGCCGGAAAGTCAAACACAGAAAAGCAGGAACAAACGGGGCCCGGGCAATCGTCTCCGGAGAAAGAAGAACTCAAAACAGACGAACAGCTGCCCGTTGCTGCAGCCACGCCCGAGGAGGTGACCCAAGATCCAGATGATATTCCGCTACAAACAGAAGAAAGCAGTCCTCCGCCTGCCGAAACTCCATCTAAGAGTGCCGGGGAGGAGCCATCTCAAATACGGCCGCAGATCATCGCCGATTTCGTATTATCACAGATAGCAGACGAAGATTTCGAAGCGCCGAACCCCCTGATTATCCGCCCGGCCGACACCAGCGTCGAAATAGATCCCGGTTATACCCCGGAAATTCTGCTCGAGGGAGCCGCCGACACGGCTGAAATTCTTTCCTGCATGGTAAATGGCTCCGAAGCCGAATATGAATGGAAAGAAAACAAAATCTGTCTGAAAGCCGAGAGCCTTTCCGAAGGCTACAACCGCATCACTGTAAAAGTGCGTGGCGCAGACGGCATTGTACGAACCATGAAACCGTGGGAAGTCAACGTGAAACCAAAAACTTCCACACTTGTCAGCCAAAGAACCAGCCAGAAACCAAAAGGAACCCGCCTCTTGCAGTCCTTAAGGCGCCTCTGGAACCTGATTCGTGCCATTGCCGAAATTCAGAATCAGACCACCCGCTATCTGCGTGCACTCTGCAGAAAATAGCCTGATCCGGTTTTGTTTGTATTTCTAATTTCGATATGCTAGAATAAAAGACATGTCATACGATAAAAAAGTAAAAGAGGAAATAAGAGTATGTCAGATATGATATTATTTGATCTGGACGGAACCCTGACCGATTCCGGTCCTGGAATTACAAGATGCGTACAGTATGCGCTGGCATCCTTTGGCATCGAAGAGCCGGATCTGGAAAAACTGAACTGTTACGTGGGACCGCCGCTTCTGGAATCTTTCATGAATTTTGCAGGCCTTGGCTGCGAAGAAGCACAGCAGGCCATCACAAAATACCGGGAGCGGTACGAGGCAGAGGGCATTTTTGAAAATGAAGTATACGAGGGAATCCCGGAGGTTCTGGCGTATCTGAAAGAGAAGGGAAAAATTCTGGCGGTAGCATCGTCCAAACCGGAAAAATACGTGGAGCAGATCCTGGAGCATTTCGAAATCAGAAAGTATTTTACCGTAGTAACCGGTTCAGAAATGAACGAAACCAGAACCGACAAAGGAGAAGTCATCGCAGAGACGCTGCGCCGACTCGGAGCAGAAGACAGCCGTTCCGACGTGGTGATGGTTGGTGACAGAAGCTATGACGTAATCGGGGCAAGAGAAAACGGACTGCTCTGTGTCGGCGTATCGTATGGGTACGGCGGAAGAGAAGAACTCGAGGCAGCAGGTGCCGCAAAGGTATGTGATACACCGGAAGAACTGAAACTGCTGGCGGAGGATCCGAAAGAAGAGAAGAAAAGACGCGACCGCATCAAAAAAATGAAGCCGGAGCGTATCCCGTGGCTGACAAGAGGAGAAAGTGGAACAGGAATCTTTGCGCAGAAAGAGAAAAAAGCAGAGAATATAAAAGAAAAAAGGACAGCGAAAACAGAGCCAAAAACGGAGGAAATCGTAATTCCTATCCAGCGGAAGCTATGGCGTCTTTTAAAACCGCTTCTGACGTACGAACTGTTTCTGATCGGAGCAACCGTACTTCTGGCGCTGATCCTGATGACGTTTACGACCGGCGGTTATCTGGAAGAGCGTATGCACGCGACATCCGTTCTTGCATCAGCAATCGGCAGTCTGGCGGCGATCCCGGTTCTCTGGAAACAGTACAAAAAAGATGAAGGCATGTTCCCGAAACCGGAAAAACGGTGGAGTGCGGCAGAGGCAGCCGCCTGTATTCTGCTGGTTATGACCTTCGGCCATCTCCTGAATACTGTAATGAACGTGACCGGCTTTACCAGAATCTTTTCCGGCTATCAGGACATGGCATCAAAGATTTATGAAGGACAGAACCCGCTGCTTCTGATCCTGTCCGTCGGTGTGCTGAGCGCGGCCGCAGAGGAAATTGTTTTCCGCGGCATGATTTACCGCAGGGCAAAAGATTTCTGGGGAACCGGCTGGGGCATCGCAGCATCATGTCTGCTGTTCGGTGCATATCACGGCAATGTGACGCAGTTTGTCTATGCAGCCGTGGTAAGTGTGCTTCTGATCCTTATTTATGAGCGGTGCGGAACACTCCTTGCCCCGGTTCTTGCGCACATGGCAGAAAATATCTGGGGACTTTACCGGAGCCAGTTCGTATCCTGGATGACCCAAAAAGCACCGGCAGGTGCATGGATGTTCATCTTTTTGGAAGCGGTAATCTGCGCCGGAACATTCTGGTATCTGTTTTTAAAGGATAAACAGGGAAAAACACAAAAATAACAGAAAAAAACCGCAGAATCCGCGAAAAAAATGCTTGTCATGAAAAAAACTCTGTGATACAATCTTACTGTTGCACAATAAGCACCCATGCGGTACCAAGGATGGTGCCTGTTTTTTGAAAAACAGGTTCCAAGGTGAAAAAACATGGGGAAGAATAAAACCATAAGGAGATAAAACAATGAGCGTAATTTCAATGAAACAGTTACTGGAAGCCGGTGTTCATTTCGGACATCAGACAAGAAGATGGAATCCTAAAATGGCTCCGTACATCTACACAGAGCGTAATGGTATCTACATCATCGACCTGCAGAAATCTGTAGGAATGGTAGATGACGCATACAAAGCTGTTGCAGACATCGCAGCAGACGGCGGCACAATCCTTTTCGTAGGAACCAAAAAACAGGCTCAGGACGCTATCGCTGTTGAGGCAGAGCGCTGCGGAATGTACTATGTAAACGAGAGATGGCTCGGCGGTATGCTGACCAACTTCAAAACCATCCAGAGCCGTATTGCAAGACTGAAAGCAATCGAGACCATGGAGCAGGATGGCACCTTCGAAGTTCTTCCGAAAAAAGAAGTCATTGAGTTAAAGAAAGAGCTTGCAAAACTGCAGAAAAACCTTGGCGGTATCAAAGAAATGAAGAGACTGCCGGACGCTATCTTCGTAGTAGATCCGAAAAAAGAGAGAATCTGCGTACAGGAAGCTCATACACTGGGAATTCCGCTGATCGGTATCTGCGATACCAACTGCGATCCGGAAGAGCTTGACTATGTAATTCCGGGTAATGACGACGCTATCCGTGCCGTAAAACTGATCGTTTCCAAAATGGCAGACGCAGTTATCGAGGCAAAACAGGGCGAGGCTGAGGAAGCTGCATACGAAGAAGCAGCAGAGACAGACGCTGAATAATTTACGCGAAGTAATGAACTGGGGGGAACTTGAAATTCAGGTTCCCTTCGGCGAATCTCACAATAGCAGACCGGCATGAAGATGCAGTCTGCTGAATCACGTATACGGAGGAATAAAACAATGGCTATTACAGCAGCAATGGTAAAAGAGTTAAGAGAAGTAAGCGGTGCTGGTATGATGGACTGCAAGAAAGCTCTTACAGCTACCGAAGGTGATATGGACAAAGCAATGGAGTTCCTGAGAGAAAAAGGACTTGCTACTGCTCAGAAAAAAGCTGGCAGAATCGCAGCTGAGGGTATCGTTATGCTGAACGTATCCGAGGATGGAAAGAAAGCTGTCGCTGTAGAAGTAAACGCTGAGACAGACTTCGTTGCAAAGAACGAGAAATTCCGTGGCTATGTAGCACAGGTTGCAGAGCAGGCTATGGATACAACTGCAGCAGACGTAGAAGGATTCCTGGCAGAGCTTGGAAATTCGATACCAACGAGACCGTTGGCGAAGAGCTGGCTCATCAGATCGCTACCATCGGCGAGAACATGAACATCCGTCGTTTCCAGCAGGTAAAAGAGGAGAACGGTTTCGTTGCTTCTTATACTCATATGGGCGGTAAAATCGGTGTTCTGGTTGACGTTGAGACAGATGTTGTAAACGATGACCTCAAAGAGATGGCTAAAAACGTTGCAATGCAGATTGCAGCTCTTCGTCCGCAGTACACAAACCGCGACGAAGTAAGCGCTGATTACATCGCACATGAGAAAGAAATCCTCATGGCTCAGATTCAGAACGACCCGAAAGAGTCCCAGAAACCGGAAAAAGTTATCCAGGGAATGATCCAGGGCCGTATCAACAAAGAGCTCAAAGAGATCTGCCTGCTTGATCAGGTATACGTAAAAGCAGAAGACGGAAAACAGTCCGTAGCTCAGTATGTAGCACAGGTTGCAAAAGCAAACAACGCAACCGTAGCAGTAAAAGGCTTCGTTCGTTTCGAGACCGGTGAAGGAATCGAGAAGAAAGAAGAGAACTTTGCTGAGGAAGTTGCTAAACAGATGAACGCATAATTCAACTGTGAATTTGTAAAAATAACGCAAAAATATAAAACCCTCATAAATGTGCAGAAAATACACGATTTATGAGGGTTTTTTACTGTCACAGGCAGTATCCATCGGAAATGCAGTAAGTGCCCTGAAGGATACCGTCCCCGGAGATTTCTCGGCAATGAATCTTTCGGAGATTTGTGAATTAATCCAGGAACATAAATCGAATGGTCCGGTAATGGAGATGAAACGTTAAACATAAGAAAAGAGGAACAAATTTGAAAAAACAAGACAAAAGAAACTGGCCGAAAGCAGTGATTCAGATCCTTTCTTTCCTGCTGATCCCGGGCTTGTTTGAGGCGCAGTTTTCTGCGGTTGGGACGATTATTTCCGCAGTTTATCAGGGGACGGTTTCGTGGGAACGGATCAGGTATTCGGTATGGATGGTGCTGGCGACGGTTCCGGCGGTGATTATTGTGGGACGGTTTTTCTGCGGATATTTCTGCAGCTTCGGGGCTGTGCAGGATTTTCTGTGGTTTGCAGGAAATAAGCTGAAAAAGCGGTTTCGAAAAGCAGGTGCGAAAAACCTGCATTCAAATTCAAAGAAGAGTGGAAGAAATGTTCCAACAGGCTGGATCAAATATGGTGTGCTCCTGTTCTGGGCAGTCTTCGTATGGAGCGGTATGATAAAATGGAACATCGCAGGGCCGTGGCAGGTGTTTGGACAGTACAGTTCCATCGGACACTGGCCGGGTGTGAAGCCGATGTTTTCGATTGGCGGTGCGCTGATTCTGGTGATTTTCGTCGGATCCGTCTTAATCCAGCGCTTTTTCTGCCGGTATCTCTGTCCCATGGGAGCCATCTACAGCCTGATTTCCAGATGTACGCTGTTAAAAATTGTAAAACCGCGGAGCAAATGCGGAAGCTGCCGTCTCTGTACTGCAAAATGTACCATGGGAATTGATCTGACAGAAAAAGAGCAGACGGCAGGCGGCGAGTGTATTGGATGCGGGGTATGTATAAACGGATGTCTGAAGAACAATGCACACTGGAAGTACCGATACAGCGTGTGGATCGGTGTCGGGGTGACCTGCCTTACGATTGCAGCGTCACAGTTCCTGATCCGGAGCGAGAGCGGTTCCGTTGGTAAGACAGCAGGTGATGCGGCCATTGATACGGCAGAACAGAATCTGGACAGCAGATTCCAGGACGGCACTTATTCCGGAAGTGGAGAAGGCTACCGCGGAACCGTGACCGTTTCCGTAAAAGTGGAACAGGGAACGATAACCGGACTGACGATAGAGAACGCCGAGGATGATCAGACATATCTGGACAGAGCAAAGTCAGGAATCTTTTCGGAAATCATGAAAAAACAGAGTGCCGAGGAGATAGATACCGTTTCCGGCGCCACCTACAGCAGTAAAGGGTTGATTGAGGCCACTCAAAATGCGTTAAAAGAAGCCGCCGGAGATGAGAATACTGTACAGGAAAATACAGCATCTGAATCGACGGATACAACGGAAGAAAAACAGGCATTCCTGGACGCCGGCCGTTTCCACGACCTGAAAGACGGCATCTGCACGGGTACCGCCGATGCCTTCCGCGGGGATGTCGAAGTGCAGGTAACGGTAGAAAACCAGAAAGTGACCGACATCTCCATCCTTCCTACTGCGACACCGAGGAATACTTTTTCCGTGCAGCGCCTTACGTGATAGGGCAGATGAAAGAAGAACAGAGCCTTAACATCGACGCCTTGAGCGGTGCCACCTACAGCAGCAACGGTATCATTCACGCCACCGCCAATGCACTCGAAATCCCGGAAGACGAATATGCACCGCGTCCTGGCCGGGATCTGGCACATAAGCAGAAAGAGCACGGTCATATTGTAAAACATACGATCGAGAGCCAGGAGCAGTATGAAGAAAAAGTAAAAGAATACGAAGACGCACAGAATTAAAAAACAAAAATAATCTCAAAATAAGCACTGTAAATACATTCATCTGTATTTGCAGTGCTTTTCTGCTGTAACAGAACCCCGCCCGACTGCATCAAAAATATAAAAAATTTAACAATCATTTGATATAGACCTTATAGGAACAGGATAGCAGTTAAAATACAAATGTGCTACGATCGTGATTGTAGTAAAAAATATTCTGAAAGAAATGGCAGGAACAGTAAAAATACAGCGGTTAGGCTGGAGTCTGGAATGGATGCAGCGCATATCTGAAAAAGGAAACGAAAACCTGGGACAGCTGGGATATACGGATCATTCGCAGAAACACTGTATGCAGGTTGCCCATCATGCAGAGTACGGTACACTTCTTGCAAATGAACTTTTAAAAGAAACGGATATGACGTTGGAAGACAGAGTAACCATCGTTCCTCGGTTCTGCAGTTATTGCAGCTGTAAAACTGGCAGGCGGAACGATCAACGTGGCGGTTGCATGCCTGGCGATTTTATTTGCACTGGGATTTGTTTTCCTGAAAATTGCAGATCGGCAGCCGATGGCGGGGGAGAGATAAAACAGAACATAGCATAAAAAATCTCAAAGCAGGAGAGAAATCCGCTTTGAGATTTTTTGCGTTTCACTCCGGGGTTCCGCAATGAGAGGTTTTGTGGTACAATAAGCAGTGAGTCGGGCCGCAGGGGATGAGGGGGCCTGAAAAATATGAATCATACAGACAGGATGAAACAAAATGGAAAAAACCAAAAAACTGGCGGTAGGCATTTTAGCGCATGTCGATGCGGGAAAGACGACGCTGGCAGAGGGAATTTTATATAAAACAGGCCAGATCCGGAAAGCCGGAAGAGTGGATCACAAGGACGCCTTTCTGGACACGGAGGAACTGGAAAAAGCAAGGGGTATCACGATCTTTTCCAAACAGGCCGTGCTGAAGCTGAACGAGACGGAGGTCACACTCCTTGACACGCCGGGCCATGTGGATTTCTCGGCGGAGATGGAGCGCACTTTACAGGTCATGGACTATGCGGTTCTTCTGATCAGCGGTGCGAACGGCGTGCAGGGTCATGTGGAAACCCTGTGGCGGCTGCTCGCGCGGTATGAGATCCCGGTCTTTCTCTTTATCAACAAGATGGATCAGCCGGGCACGGATGCGGAAAAACTGCTGGAAGAACTGCAGAGCCGTCTCTCAGAGCACTGCCTGAATTTCTCGCAGGATCTCCAGAACGCAGAATTGCTGGAAGAACTCGCCATGTGTGATGAGGACGTGCTGGAGCAGTATCTGGAAACGGGAAGCGTGGAAGAAGACCAGATCCGCACGATGATCGCAGAGCGGAAGGTTTTTCCGTGCTGCTTTGGCTCTGCACTCAAGATGGAGGGCGTGACGGAATTTCTGAAAATTCTGGACCGGTTTACAAAAACGCCGGAGTACGGCGGGGATTTTGGCGCGCGCGTTTTTAAGATTTCAAGGGACACGGCAGGAAACCGTCTGACGCATCTGAAAATCACGGGCGGCGTGCTGAAGGTGAAGCAGATGCTCGGCGAAGAAAAGGCAGACCAGATCCGTATTTATTCCGGTGCGGGCTATACGATGGTACAGGAAGCACCGGCGGGGACGATCTGTGCCGTAACGGGACTGAACAGCACTTTCTCCGGTCAGGGCATCGGCAACGAAACCGAGGCGGAAAAACCGGTGCTGGAGCCGGTGCTGACGTACCGCATCGAGCTTCCGCCGGACTGCGATGTCCATCAGATGCTTGGAAAACTGCGCCAGTTAGAAGAAGAAATCCCGGAGCTCCACATTGTCTGGAATGAGCGCCTCGCGGAAATCCATGCGCAGGTCATGGGTGAGGTGCAGATCGAGATCTTAAAGAGTCTGATCCACGAGCGTTTCGGCGAATGGGTGGAATTCGGAGCCGGAAATATTGTATACAAAGAGACGATCCGCAGTACCGTGGAGGGTGTCGGCCATTTCGAGCCGCTGCGCCATTATGCGGAAGTTCATTTGCTGCTGGAGCCGGCAGAACCGGGCAGCGGACTGCAGATTGGAACCGTCTGCAGCGAGGACACCCTGGACCGCAACTGGCAGCGTCTGATCCTCACACATCTGCTGGAGCGGAAGCATCCCGGCGTGCTGACCGGGTCGGAGATTACCGATATGAAAATCACGCTGGTCAAGGGCCGTGCGCACATTAAGCACACCGAGGGCGGCGACTTCCGCCAGGCGACGTATCGTGCGGTGCGGCAGGGGCTGAAAAAAGCAGAATCCGTTCTGCTGGAGCCGGTCTATGCGTTCCGTCTGGAAATTCCGTCGGAATCGACGGGACGGGCGCTGAACGATATCCAGCGGATGTACGGCAGCTTTGAACCGCCGGAAATGGAAGGCGATATGACAGTGATCACCGGAACCGCACCGGTTGTGACGATGCAGGATTATCAGAAAGAAGTGACTGCTTACAGCCGGGGACGCGGAAGAGTGTTCTGTACCTTAAAAGGATATGAGCCATGTCACAACGCGGAGGAAGTGATTGCCTCCATCGGTTACGATTCCGAGGCGGATGTGGAAAATCCGACGGGTTCTGTGTTCTGTGCCCACGGGGCAGGCTTTGTCGTTCCATGGAATGAAGTGGAAGACCATATGCATCTGGAATACACGCTGGAAAATCCGGAAGAAGAAAGCGATTCAGCCGAATCTGCGGCAGACCGGATCGGCGGAGCATCCTCTGTGCAGAAAGCAAAAAAAGCATCCGACCGCGTGCCGATGGCAGCTTCCCTGCAGGAGGCAAAGGAGCTGGAAGAAATCTTTACGAGGACATACGGCAAAGTGGAGCGGAAGCGCGCCGGTTTCGAGCGGCGGACACGTCCGGCCACCTCGTCATCCGGCATCGGGGATCCCAAATATGCAAAATCAAACCGCCCGAAGGAGCCGCAGGAGGAATATCTGCTGGTGGACGGCTATAACATTATTTTTGCATGGGATGATTTAAATGAGCTGGCGAAGTATAATATTGAGAGCGCCAGAGGAAAACTGATGGACATCCTGTCAAATTATCAGGGATATAAAAAAATGACGCTGATTCTTGTCTTTGATGCCTACAAAGTAAAAGGCAACCAGGGTGAGGTCGGCATGTACCATAATATTCATGTCGTTTATACGAAAGAGGCGGAGACGGCTGACCAGTACATCGAGAAAACGGTTCACAGGATCGGCCACAACGGCAACGTAACGGTGGCTTCCTCGGACGGTCTCGAGCAGATCATCATTATGGGAGCGGGCGCGCATCGTCTCTCCGCACGGGATCTGCGCACCGAGATTGAACATACAAACGGCCAGATCCGGGAAAACTATCTGGAGAAAGAACAGAAAACGAAGTCGTACCTGCTGGAGAACGCCTCCGGAGAACTGGGAGACTTTTTAAAAGAGCTGGAAGAAGAGCGAAAAAAAGAGAGTAAAAAGAGCAAAGGAAAGGCTTAAGATGAATTACGCAATCATACTATCGGGGGGAATCGGAACGAGAATGCAGATGGGGGATTTTCCGAAGCAGTATCTGGAAGTGGAAAAGAAACCGATTCTGCTGTATACGCTGGAGCAGTTTCAGAAAAGCAGTGCCGTTGAGAAAATCGTCATCGTGGCGGCAGATGCCTGGAGAGAGAAGATCCGCGGATGGATGGAAGAAGACGGGATTACGAAATTTCTCGCCTTTGCGGATGCCGGGGATACGCGGCAGGAATCCATTCATAATGGCCTTACCGTCTGCATGGAGGATTCCGTATCGGAGAACGACGGTGTGATCATCCACGACGGCGTGCGGCCTCTGGTGAGCGAACAGCTGATTGGCGACTGCCTTGCGGCGCTTGCCGATCATGAGGCTGTATGCCGGTGCTGCCGATGAAGGACACGATCTATCAGAGCAGCGACGGAACGAAAATTGACCATCTGCTGGAGCGCAGCACGCTGTTTGCCGGTCAGGCGCCGGAAGCTTTCCGGCTGCATCCGTACGCGAAGATCAACCGGGAAGCATCGGAAGAGGAGCTGTCCCTCACAAGGGGAACAAGTGAAATTGCCTACCGCCATGGAATGGATGTGGCGATGATCCCAGGGGATGAGCGGAACTTTAAGATTACAACAAGGAGCGACCTGGAGCGTTTCTGTACGATTGTGGAAGGAGAAACGAAATGAGAGCATACGAGCTGCATGGAGTCAATGATTTAAGAAGGGAAGACATCGAAAAACCGGAAATCCCATCCGGCTGGGTTCTGGTGCAGGTAAAGGCATCAGGAATCTGCAGCTCCGATATTCCGCGGATTTTCACAAACGGAACATACCATTTTCCAACGATTCCGGGTCACGAGTTTTCAGGCGTGGTTGCCGCATACGGCGAGGGTGTGCCGGAAGAGCGAGTTGGAAAACGGGTCGGCATTTTCCCGCTGATCCCATGCCGCACCTGCCCGCAGTGCCGGCAGAAAAAATATGAGATGTGCGAACACTACGATTACCTCGGCTCGCGCCGGGACGGCGGCTTTGCGGAATACGTAGCCGTGCCGGACTGGAACCTGATGGAGCTGCCGGAAAACGTCAGCTTCCGCGAGGCAGCAATGCTGGAGCCGCTCTCTGTGGCGCTTCATGCGGTGAAACGAAGCGGTGTGAAGCCGGGCGATACCGCAGCAGTGATCGGAACGGGCATGATCGGTTTTGCAGCGGCAGCGTGGGCGAAAGCGCTCGGCGCCGAAACCGTTTTTGTGATTGGACGGGGCGAAGCAAAACGTGCGATCGCAGAACAGATCCCGGGCATCTCATATGTGATGGAAGAGGAGAGTAAAGCGATTCAGGCGGATGTTGTAGTAGAAGCGGTCGGAACGCCGCAGGCCGTTTCCAGTGCAGTTCTTCTTGCGAGACCAGGCGGAAGCATCGTGCTGATGGGAAATCCATCGGGCGATCTTGCGATGGAAAAGAACGTGTACTGGCGCATACTGCGCAAACAGCTGAACCTGATGGGAACGTGGAATTCTTCTTATGAAAAAGATGAAGCCTGCGACTGGACGGAGGTACTCGATGCGCTTTCGAAGAAGAAAATCCCGGCACAGGCGCTGATCACGCACTGTTTCCCGTCCGAAAAGCTGATGGACGGACTGGAACTGATGAAAAATCATAAAGAGCCATACTGCAAAGTAATGGTTTCATGGGAGTAGAAAAATATGAGAAAAAGTCAGATATCGGCATCCATGATGTGCTCAAACCTTGTGGATCTGCAGGCGACGATCGATGTATTTGAAAAAGAAAAAGTCGAATATCTCCATATCGATGTGATGGACGGCGAGTTCGTTCCGAACTTCGGCCTTGGCGTCGACTACATCCGCGGACTGCGGGAACTGACGAGTATTCCGCTTGATCTTCATCTGATGATTAAAGACCCGGAGTACAAGCTGCCGTGGATCGGCATTCACAAAGAGGACATCGTGACGATTCATTATGAGAGCACTTTCCAGGTGCAGCGCGCGCTCGATTACCTCGTGCCGTACGGCTGCAAGCGGTTCCTCGCGATCAACCCGGCGACACCGATCGGGCAGATCGAGGAAGTGCTTGATTATATCGACGGCGTCAATCTTCTGATGGTGAATCCGGGCTTTGCCGGGCAGAAAATTGTGCCGAGTACGCTGCGCAAGGCGGAAAAGCTGCAGAAATTTCTGCAGGAGATGCACCGGGAGGACATCATTTTAGAAGTGGACGGAAACATTACGAAGGAGCACGGCGCGACGCTGCGTTCCTGTGGAGCCAGCATTTTTGTGGCGGGAACTTCGAGCATTTTCTGCACCGATGTATCGCACTTCGGAGAAAAAATCCGGGAATTCCGGAAAGCAGTGGAATAAGAAAAAGAACTGCCTTCCCGGGATGCACGGTTTGAAAAACAGACGAATACTGTAAAGTGAGAAATGACGGAGCGTGTCATATGGTAGAATTGCTTCTGCTTGCTGCGGCGCTCTCAGCCGATAACTTTGCAGTAAGCATCGGATATGGAAGCAGCAATACGAGAATTTCACCAGGCATGACGGCGCTGCTGAATCTGTTTTGCAGTGCTGCCCTGGTTGCTTCCGCGCAGTTTGGAAAAAGATTTCTGCAGTCCGCAGGACCGGAATGGGGAACCAGAGTGGGTGCGGGCTGCTTTTTTCTTATGGGAACGCTGAAAATTTTTGAGGAACTGAGAAAACGCAGAAGAAAAAAGCAGGGAAAACCAGAAGCAAGACTGGAACATCTGGAAAAACAGCTCCACCCACTGGAATTTGGCCTGCTGGCGGTTTCGATGTCGGTGGATGGAATTGTCTCCGGCGTCTTTGCCGCGGATCTTCCGGTGACAGGAGGACAGATCTTTTTTGCCTCCTTCGCGGTCGGAATGGCGGCGATGTATGCCGGAACTGCCATCGGAAAAAAGACGGGGCAGAAAAACGGCGGAAACGGAGCACTGTTCGGAGGAATTCTGTTCTATTTACTGGCGTTTTTAAAGCTCACATAGAATTACATGTAAGAAAGAAAAACCAGCAGATCCCGGCGTAAAATTGACAAGCCCGTGCAGATATGCTATAAAAGTAGGAGGTTTGCTGCTGGAAAATTAAAAAAACAGATGCAGCAGACAAAGTAAGAGAGGAAAATACATGATTTCAGTAGTAATCCCTTCGTACAACGGTGCAGAAACACTGTTTCAGGCAATCGACTCAGTCCTTTGCCAGACAACAAAAACCCCGCTGGAAATCCTGGTGATCGACGACAATTCCACGGACGATACGCTGGAAAAAATGGGGCGTTACGGAGAAAATGACCGGGTACGGTATATCCGGAATGAGACAAACAAAGGAGCGTCCGCATCCAGAAACCGCGGTGTACAGCTCGCAAAGGGCGATTACATTGCCTTTCTGGACGCGGATGATTACTGGGATCCCGAAAAACTGGAAAAGCAGGAAAAAGCCCTTGCAAAGACCGGTGATGTGCTCTGCTGTACGGGTCGGGAGCTGATTTACGATCAGGAACCGGAAAAGCAGAAGATCTTTTCTGTCCCGGAGCGGATCACCTACAAAATGCTGCTGCGCGGCAACGTGATCGGCTGCTCGTCGGTACTGGCCAAAAGAAGCGTTCTGCTGGAATTCCCGATGGAAAAGGACGAGTGCCACGAGGATTATCTGGACTGGCTGCGGATCCTGAAAAAATACGGGACAGCCTGCGGTGTGGATGAGCCTTTGCTGAAATACCGGCTGTCCAGCACAGGAAAATCGGGGAATAAACTGCATTCTGCAGGAATGACTTACCGTGTTTACCGCGAGCTGGGAATGGGAACGTTCCGCTCCCTGTACTGTTTTGCGTGCTATGCCGTAAACGGTGTGCGGAAGTATTACGGTAAGGGCAAAAAGAGAGGAAGAGATTGATGAACTATAAAAACAGGGAACAGTACAAACATCTGATGCGTGTCCTGGCGGTCGCGGCGATTGTGCTTCTGGAATGCGCTGTTTTTTCTGTGTTCTGGGACAGATACTATGCGAGCCACCTGTGGCTGGAGCCGTTCTGGGATAAGGGAAATCAGATTATCGTCGTGATCTACGGCATTTTTCTTCTGGTTTTCATGTACATTTACGGCGGCATGAAGATCGGCTACATGAAGGGAAGCAGCATCATCTATTCCCAGATGATGACGGCATTCTGTGCCAATGCGCTGATGTATCTGCAGATTATCCTGCTGTGGCGTCACCTGCCGTACATTCTGCCGATGGTCGGCATGACACTCGTGGACTTTGCGCTGGCAGGCATTGTATCCTGGCTTTTTGAGAAGACGTTTGCGCGTCTCTTTCCGCCAAGAGAGGTGCTTCTGATTTACGGTGAATACCCGATGGAAAGCCTGGAGCTGAAGATGAACCAGCGGCCGGACAAGTATATTGTAGCACATAAGGTGAGCGTGGAAGTGGGAGAGAAAGAGCTCTGCCGCCAGATTGACGCATACGGTCAGGAGGGCGTGATCCTGGGCGATCTTCATTCGGAGCTGCGCAACCGTCTGCTGAAATATTGCTATGCGAAAGAAATCCGTGTCTATCTGACGCCGAAGCTGTCGGATATTATGGTACGGAAAGCGGAAGCGCTCCATATTTTCGATACACCGCTTCTGCTCGCGCGAAACAGTGGTCTTTCGTTTGATCAGAGATTCTGCAAGCGCCTGCTGGATCTGCTCGTATCGACGATTCTTCTTGTGATCACGTCGCCGATTATGCTGATCGCAGCGCTCTGCATCAAGTTGTATGACCATGGCCCGGTGTTCTTTAAACAGAAACGTCTCACGATCGGCGGAAAAGAATTCTATGTCTACAAATTCCGAAGCATGATCGTGGATGCCGAAAAAGACGGCGTAGCCGCCTGGCAACGAAGAACGACAGCCGCATTACGCCGGTCGGGAAGGTGATCCGCGCGACGAGAATTGATGAGCTGCCGCAGCTTCTGAACATTTTCAAGGGCGATATGAGCGTCGTCGGACCGCGCCCGGAGCGGCCGGAGATTGCAAAGGAATATGAGGAATCGATTCCGGAGTTTGCTTACCGTCTGAAAGTAAAGGCAGGCCTTACCGGCTACGCCAGATTTACGGAAAGTACAACACGACCGCATACGATAAGTTGAAGCTGGATCTGATGTACATAGAGAGCTATTCGATTTTAGAGGATCTGAAGCTGATTCTTGCAACCTTTAAGATTGTCTTCACAAAGGAGAGCACAGAAGGGCTCGAGGAAGGACAGACGATCAGCCTGAACGCAAAGGAAGAGGAGAAAAAAGATGTTTAATACCGAGGACGAAATTCTGCGCCGGCTGCAGGAAAAAAATCTGGAAATGGCCGTCATGTTTTACCACTGGTGCCAGAGAAACCATCTGACCTGTTATCTCTGCGGCGGCGGCTGTATCGGTGCAATCCGCCACGGCGGCTTTATTCCGTGGGACGATGATCTCGACTTTTTCATGCCGCGGAAAGATTACGAGAAGTTCCTGAAAATCTGGGATACGCAGGAGGAGAGTAAAATCTACAAGCTCGAGTACCCGAAAGAGGGCTTCTGCAATGCGCACACGTTTGCGAACATCCGCGACAGCCGCACCACGCAGGTGAAAAAGGAGCAGGTCGATATGGATCTCTGCCACGGCGTTGCGCTTGATATTCTCCCGATCGAGGGCTATGCACCGGGAAACCTTGCGCGGAAATGGCAGGTGATCGAGGGAAAGATTTTCCAGCTCTTCTGCACGCAGGTTATTCCGACCAAAGAACGCCACGGCGCGTTTATGCATTACCTGGGAACGATTCTGCTGGCGCTGGCTCCGACGCAGAAGATGCGGTACCGGATCTGGAAGCAGGCAGAAAACTATATTACAAAATTTGATATCGACAGCCCACGGGTGGACGGCATCACCGAGATGTGCGCACCGCAGGCGATTCTCCGGAAATATCCGAAAAAGATTTTTGCATCGGCGATTGAGGTTCCGTTCGAGAACGAGCGCCTGCCGATTCCGGTCGGATATGACACATATCTGCGCATGGCGTTCGGCGATTATATGAAACTGCCGCCGAAAGAACAGCAGAAAGGCCACCACGATGCGGCGTTTCTGGATCTCGATCATCCGTATGAGCAGTATAAGGGGATACACTACTGCTGTAAGAAATAAAGAAAGAGGATAAAACAATGCCGGAAATTTCAATCATTACCCCGGTGTATCAGGCAGAAAAATTTTTAAAAAAATGTGTGGATTCCATTCTCTCCCAGTCTTTTACGGACTGGGAGCTGCTTCTTGTAGATGATGGAAGCACCGACAAAAGCAGTGAAATCTGCCGGACATACGCAGAACAGGATGCGCGGATCCGTTATCACCAAAAAGAGAACGGCGGCGTCAGTTCGGCGCGGAATGCGGGCGTTGCGCTTGCAGAGGGGCGTTATATCACGTTTGTGGACAGCGACGATTTCGCAGCGGAGGATCTTCTGGAAACACTGTATCGTCTGGCGGAAAAATATGATGCCGAAATGAGTATCTGCCGCGGATACGATCTCTATGAAGGAAGGCCGGTGCCGGATCTGAAACAGGAGGGAATCGAATCTGTGACCGACAGCGAGGAGGGACTGCGCCAGGTGATGAAGGCGCGCGTGTTCGGCGTGATGCCGTGGGGCAAGCTGTATCGGAGAGAGATTTTCGAGGGCGTTGTCTATCCGGAGAAAACAATCGCCGAGGATGCATACGTCATCGTTCCGTTAATGGAGCACTGCCGGAAGGTGGCCTTTTCCACAGCACAGAAATACTATTATGTGCACCGGCGCGAAAGCCTCACGACAAGCGGTTTTCGCTGGTCAGATCTGGGTTCGGTGGAAGTATGGGATCATAATCAGAATGTCGTGGAAGAACGCCACCCGGCGCTGAAAAAAGAAGCAGGTGTGCGCTGCTGCTGGGCGCGGTTTTTCGTGCTGGACAAGCTGATGCTGTTGGAAACCATGGACGCGGAGAAAAAGGCGCTTGCGAAGAGGCTGGCAAAAGAGCTTAAAAAGCATCCGCTTCTGGTACTGGAAGGCGATCACTTCACGAACGGGCGGAAAATCGCCTATCTGACCCTGTTTCTGGGAACCGGAATTTACCGGCAGTGCGTTCGTGCACTGTTCCGGAAAAGAAATTTATAAAAAATGCGGCAGAAACGAATGAGATTTTCGTTTCTGCCGCATTTTTATATGGATTTTTCTAGCTTTCTTTTTCGGAAAGCAGAACACCGTTTTTATCAAACACATACGTTGTTCCGTCAATTTTTTTCGTCCCGGTGACGCATCCGCCCCAGCTCTGGAAATAATATGTTTTTCCGTCAATTTCTGCCCAGCCGGTCTGCATGGAAGCATCATCGTTGAAGTAATACCAGTTGTTTTTATAATAGAACCACTGCGATTTTCTCGCACCGCCCCAGCTGTAGGTAAAGTACCAGACACCTTCCCGGATCACCCATTGGTTTGCCGGCATGACGCCGTTTTCATCAACAAAATAAAGATTGTTGTCATACGTAAAGGCTTCATCCGTTTTCCGTGTACAGTCCTCATTAATATAATAGTATTTATTCTGAAGCAGCAGCCAGCCTTCGTGTGCGGCACCGCCCCAGCTTCTGAGATAATAATAGTTTCCATCCCATTTCAGCCACTGGTTCTGATACATTTTTCCGCTCTTATTTACAAAGTAGAGATTGTTGTCATACAGGAACTTTCGTTCTGCTTTAGGGAACCGTCCGCATTCATAAAATACCAGGCGCCATCGATCTGATACCAGCCATTGGTTACGCAGGAATATTTCTGTACATAATACCAGGCACCGTCATGGTACAGCCAGGTGCTGCCGGAAATACCGCCCCAGGAAAGAAATTTGACGCGGTAACCGTTTAAGGTAAGTGTCGTATTGCGTGCGGCACCTCCCCATGTGTAAAAATAGTACATCGTTTTGGTCTCCGGATCAGCGTGCCATCCGGACGAATACATAATACCGGTATCCTTGGCGAGATAGTACCAGTTGTTGCTGATAAACTGCCATCCGGTCTGCATCTCACCACTGCCGGAAAAATAATAGTAATCTCCGTCAAGCAGAAGCCAGCCTGTTGCCATAACGCCGTCCGCGCCGAGGTAATACGTTTTGTGGTCGAGGGTGAGCCAGCCGGTATACGGTGTTTCATCATCGTTGTAGTAATACCATTTTCCATCCCGTTTTACCCAGCCGATGACGTGGCGTTCGTTTGTGATCACGCCGTTTTCATCAGCGGTATATTTGATGCCCGTTTCTGTGTCGCGCCAGGAAGTGGAGCACACGAGAAGATGGCTGCTGTCTGCATAATATTTCTGTCCGCCGCGGGTGAAAAATCCGCTGTACGGGATGCCGTCATGATAAGCAACGAGCTTGGAAGAACGGTCGCGGTAAATTTCATAGGTATCATCCACGTTGGAAGTGACCGCGGAACCGGAAAAGTCAGCAATGACTGCCGGAAGATCGCCGGAATATTCTGTCGTGGAAAATACGCGCAGCCCCAGAGAGGTCAGGGTCTCGACGGTATCGTTATCCATAATACGGAAGTCACCGGTCTGGATAAAATATTCCGGGTTGACGGCAGCAAGATAGTCTGCATCGACAGCATTCGGATATCCGTGATGATTGGAAGTCATCAGATCAATGCTGTACAGCCCGTAGTTCGAAACAATCCGGCTGGCATCTCCCTCGACGTCGTCGATATCGCTCGTCAGAAAAGCGCGGTGGTCGTTTGCGGAGGCAATTACACCAAGACAGAACTGGTTGGCGTCCTCTTTTGGACTTGTGAGATAATCTTCCTCGTAGTTGACAATCTGGATCTGGAAATTTCCAAAAGCAAAATCAGGAGATCCTTCTTCTGCGGAGGCGGCACCGGGATTCAGATGCTGGATCAGGGTCACGCCTTCAGTCTCTTCTGCAGCAGTAAGAAGCTGGTCGTAGACATAAAGATTGTCCCAGAGACGCGCAGTATTATAGATATAACTGTCATCATACGGGAGCAGATAAACCCGGTCGGGGGAATACAGCCGCACGATGGTATCGCCGGTTCCAATATGGTCGCTGTGCGGATGTGTTGCAACATAAAACTGCAGATTATCGGAGGTGACACCGAGGGAGTCCAGGTAGGAGAGTACCTCATCGTCGTAGCCGGTCGACGTTGTGATGCCGCTGCGCAGCGGATAACGCGGATCAGATCCGTCAGGGTAATCCCAGTCCTCGCCGGAGTCTACCATGCCGAAAATTTTCTGGCCATTATCGTCTACACTTTCCAGAACGATGGCATTGGAGCCGCTGTCGAGTGTCAGAATGTGAATTTTTGCTGTAGTATCAGCCGCATGTGTGTTTTCCGGGGTGAGAAAAAGAAAAGCAGCGGCAAGGGATGCCGCGCCAATGGAAAACATGGATCTGCGGGTATGCCGGGAAAAAGGCATATCAATGGCTCCTTTCGTAACATATATCATTAAAACAAAAAGTAAAACAGCCGGGTGGAAAATAAGCGCTCAACATCACAATTATACAAAATTTCAGGGAAAAGTCAATGTTTATTAGAATTTCGATTACTTGACGCAGACAGGGCATCATGTTAGAATGAGTGGGATTGGGAATGTAAGGAAAAGAAAGGAACCAAACATGATTACCTTATTAAAAATGCCGGCACTGTTTCTGGGAATGCTCGCAGTGTTCTGCTGCCTGGGTTCTTTTTTTATCAGAGAAAACAGGTATGAGAGCGGACATCTGGGTGAAACTGTGCTGTTTGGCTTTATTGCATATTACTTCTTATTTGAACTGATTTCTGTGCCGATGATGGTGCTCGGTGCAAAGCTGCATCTGCTCGCATGGGTATGGGCTGCTGTTGTGGCTGTCCTTGTAATTGCTTCCATCTGTCTTCATCTGGGAATGTGGAGAGAGTGGGGAAAAAGAAGCGGCGGTTTCTGGAGAGGAAAGACGGCGGCTTTTTATGTGATGCTGGTGCTGATTGGAATCCAGCTGTATTTTGTTGCTGCACTGCAGGAAAACGGCAGTGCGGATGCAGCGTATTATGTGGGAAGTGTGACAACGAACCTTGCGACAGATTCCATCAGTAGCTTTGACCCATATACAGGAAAAGCACTGGATTTTTTTAACATCCGTTATGTGTTCAGCATGTATCCGGCAGCAAATGCAGTACTGTGCCGTTTAACGGGCCTTCATCCGCTCGTAGTGACGAAGGTGATTCTCTGTATGATGACGGTAGTTTTAAGTTATCTCGTCTATGCACAGATCGGAAAGGCGCTGTTAAAAGAAAAACAGATGGTATGGGTGCTCCTGTGCTTTATTAGTGTTGTGAATCTGAATTTTCATACGATCTTTTCAAATGCGTCGTTCCTGCTGACGAGGGGATACGAGGGAAAGGCCGTATTGTGCAATATCATCCTCCCGTTTCTGTTTTATCTTGGTCTGCGCATGTATCAGGAGAAAAACGGAAAGAGAGTCTGGCTGCTGTTTTTCATGACAGGCGTCGCTGCGATTGACCTTACGATGTCATCCATGATGACTGTACCGGTGGCCATGAGTGCTGTGATTCTGCCGAATCTTGTGCGGAAAAAACGCTGGGGACAGAGCAGGCTCTATCTGCTTGCTGTGCTACCGTGTGTGCTGGTGCTTGGGGTCTATCTCCTTGGTGTGCGCGGTATCCTGCAGATTCCGGTTGTGCGGTAGAAAGGAGAAAATGTGGGCGGAATAAATCTGAATGAGAGCGGCCTCGATTTTGTGAGACAGGTCTTTGTGACGTTTGGAGGAAACACAACCGTACTGACGCTGTTTCTGCTGTCGGTGCTGTATCTCGCTTTAAAAGGAAAAAAGGAAGAGCGGTATGTGTTCGTAACAACCGCTGTTTTTCTGGCCTTTACGGTATACAATCCATTTGCGGTGAAATATATCCTGGGAAAACTTGGAATGGTCAATGTCTATTACCGGTTTTTCTGGATTCTGCCGATGGTACTGACCATCGGATATGCCTGCACGAAAGTTGTGGGCGGGCAGAAAAAAGGCTGGAGACGGTATCTGACCGCGGCTGCGCTGGCAGCGGTCATCTGTTTTGGCGGAAATTCCGTACTGGCTGGCGGACTGCCGAAGCTGCCGGATAACCAGTACAAGATGCCAGATGATCTTCTGGCCGTCTGTACGGTGCTGCACGAAGAAGCGGGAGAGGGAACCGTAAGAGTTGTCTTTGAACCGGATTTCAACCTGATCGTGCGGCAGTATGATGCTTCGTTTGAACTGGTTCTGGACCGCGATATGGTTCTGACCTATCAGGGCTCCAATACGGTATCAACCGATGCACTGACCGAGCAGGAAATTGAAGACGAAACAAAGATCCTTCAGATTATCACACAGATGGATCTGTCGCTGGATCAGAAAGAATTTTACAGAAGTCTTAGGGAAATGAATGCAGAGTATATTGTACTTTCGAGCAGTTCAGCGGCAGTATCCTATGTGGAAACAGCGGGGTGCATCCCGGTAAGAGAAGTAGAAGGGCATATCATTTTCCGCGTGGAAGAAAAGTAAGAAGGAGGACTTGTTTTTGAATAAGGCAAAAGATTATATTCAGCTGCACCTGAATATCCTGCTGTTTTCTCTGACGAGTGTGTTCTCAAAAGCAGCATCGGTCAGCTGAACCGGGGAGGAATCAAAAATCCTCTATTATATGTATTTTTATTTCTGATGGTTGCAAACTGTGGCATTTACGCTATTGCATGGCAGAAGGTAATCAAAAAATTCTCTTTGTCAACCGCATATGCAAACCGCAGCGTCTATCTGATCTGGTCCCAGATCTGGGCCGTGCTCATTTTTCATGAAAATCTGACGGTAAAAAATATCATCGGCCTTCTGATTGTGCTGGTGGGAGTTATGGTGGTGCAGCGATATGAATAAATATATGATTTTAATGCTGATCTGTACAATGTTTTCAGCAGTATCACAGATTCTGCTGAAACAAAGCGCCAACGAGGAGCATGCATCTGCACTTCGCGAGTATCTGAACTGGCGCGTGATTGTGGCGTATCTGATTTTTGGCAGTGTACTTCTTTTAAATACGTATGCCTACACACAGGTAGATTTGAAATACGGTCCGGTGTTGGATACCTTTACGTACGTCTTTGTCCTGCTGCTTTCCTTTGGCGTTTTGAAAGAAAAGGTATCAAAAGGAAAGCTGATTGGGAATCTGATTATTATCCTGGGAGTACTGGTGTATACATTGCCGTAAAACGTTCCGATGATGGAAAGAAAGCGATATCAGCTAAGCAGTCCTTGTCCTTTGAAATAGGGGGTCTGCGTACAATAAACGAACGGCTTTTGATTATGAATAAGAAAAAAATAGATTATCGTTTTAAGATATTATATGCTGTGGCGATTCTGATGGTTGTTGCGGGACATTGTGATGGTGGTGGAATTTCTTTGGACTTTGCGCAATGGTTTCCGTATGAGGGAATCCATCTGGCGCTGTTTACTTTTTGTTCAGGATATTTTTTTAAAGATGCAGCACTGAAACGACCGGGGAGATATGTCTGTAAAAAGCTTCGTACCCTGATACTTCCAATGTATGGGTATACGATTGCGTATGGGCTGCTTGTCAGGTTATTACATCGGTGGGGCTTTCAAATCGGTGGAAAATTTAATTTGCACAATATTCTGATTTCACCTTTAAACGATGGGCATCAGTTTGTCCTTAATATGGCCGGCTGGTATATTGTGCCCTTGTTTATGGTAGAAATATTAAATTGTATGATTCGGGCATTTTTTAAGCGAAAAGGATGGCAGATACCGGAATGGATATTTTTTGCAGGGGCAGTACTTATTGGAATGGGCGGCAATTTTTTGGCGATTATGGAATATCGCACCAGCTGGTGGCTGACAGTGGTCAGAATTCTGTATTTTGCTCCGTTTTATGCAATGGGTATTTTTTATAAAAAGATACTGGAGAAATATGTGGACAGGATTCCATCTGTAGTGTATTTTGCGATTGTGTTTGCTGCAAAACTTATGATTTTTCTTCATTATAAAACTAGGTTGGCTTATACGCCAGCGTGGTGCAATGACTTTAATCAAGGACCGGTCATGCCAATTATTATTGGTTTTTTGGGAATTGCACTTTGGATGCGGATTGCAACGATAATGGAACCAGTATTTGGAAGAAAAAAGTGGATTAATCTTCTTGCAGACAACACATTTTCGATTATGGAAAATCAGTTTTTGGGTTTTTTACTTGTAAAAGTTGCTTTCGGAACAATTGCGAATGGCACAAAGCTGTTTTTGAAGTTTGACTGGTCAAGATGTAAAAGTGATATTTGGTGGTATTATATGCCGAAGGACGTAGAACAGACAAAAATTCTGTATTTATTAGCAGCGATTTTTGTTGCCTTACTGATCCAGTGGATCCTTACACAGGTGAAAAAAATGGGAAAAAACATATTTTTGTACGTAAGACAATAGTTAAGCGTATACTGCTTTAAATATTTTGACAAAATAAAATCCCGCAGAAAAAGAAATGAAAACTTTTTCTGCGGGATTTTATTTTATATTGCATAGATCTGAATCGTTATCAAATTTTTATTGATAATCGATAGGAGACAGGTCGTGAGGATCATCTTCCGCAGAAGAGCCTAGATGTCTGATGGTTTTGGAATTATCCTCATTTTCAGAGAAATCGTCCTCATCTATTCCAGAAGAAGAACTTTCGACTGTGGAATCCAAATCGTTTTCTGTAAAAGAAGAAGCGGAGGAAATGTCACTTACCGAAGTGGAGTCGGGTGTTTCCTCTTCCAATTCAGGATTTGTATCGCAAGGACCCTCGATGAGATGGTAATCCGACTCGGAAAAATGATACCATTTCCCATCCTCAAGCTTTTGCCAGCCGGAAACCGCGTGGCCGTCCTTATCAATAAAATAAGACTGCTTACCGTCAGCCCAGAGCTGATGTGGATTGTAAGTTACCCATTCGTTATTGGCAAATCGATCTTCTTCCTTAATATAAAATTTCTGATATTCGCCATCGCCGACCCAGACGGGGGTAAGATCAGCATCAAGTTCATCGAAGAATCGGGAGCCCATAGAGAGCTGGCGATTCAGTTCATCGAAGCCAAGTTCTTCGGCAAGTGTAGGCTTGTCTGAAAAAAGATTCGTACCAAGTCCAAGACGGTCACCGTCAATGACAGCTCCAAGGCTTGCGAGAGTAGTTGGGAACATATCCATCGTGGTGAAAATCCGATTTTTTTCATGAACCGGAAGAATGGGTGAATTTAAAATAGCGTTATAAGTAGAACGTTGATAATCTTCATCGATGTTTTCACAAAAATCAGAGTCCATGGTCAGATGATCACCGGAAAGAATTATAGTCGTGTTTTCATAAAAAGGCTGTTCCTTGATCCAGTCTATAAACTCACTGACACGGGAACTGGAGCAGTCAATCACCATACCGTAGTGGTCATCTCCGTACTGCTTTTCATCACACTCGTCACATTTGTAGCCGTCCTCGAAGTGGGTGGCAACAGTCAGCATACTGAAGTTGAACGGTTCGTCATTCTTGGAAATCTCCGTCAGTTTATCTTTTGCATACTCAAACAGTTTGGCATCTTCATAGCCCCACCACTGGTAGTAGCCTTCCGGGATCAGTCCCTCGCTGATCGCCCAGTAGTAATCGTCAATTTCATAATCACCGTGCGAAGTGAAGTAATTCTTCCGTCCGCCGAATGCGGCATCGGAACCCATCATAAAGTACTGTTTGTAGCCGGCTTCATTGAGAACGTCGCCAAGTGTTGAAAGCTGCGGAAAAAAGCTGTCCTGATAAGCCATCTCATTGCCTTGAATCGAAAGCTTCAGCGGAAGACCGGAAGTCTGTGCAAAGAGACCGCCCATGGTCCAGGTGGTTCCGGTTGTCGGATAAGCGCCGCCCAGCTTGTCGGAGTTGGAAAAATTGATATTGTCCAGGGCAAGATTAGTCAGGGCGGGAATAAAATTGTGGTCGTAAGCACCGCCGTCTTTTTTATCAGAATAGGTGCTTTCCATTGATTCCAGATAAATATAGATCAGATTCCGTTTCTTTTCCGGGAATGTAATCGTTGTCTGGGACGGATTGACGTAATTATCTTCGATCAAAGTGCTGTAGCTGTTCTGAATGTGCAGGTAAGTATCGATATCCAGCGTCGTCCAGACATTATAAAGAGAATAGGAAGAAAGAGCGATTCCCAGGGCAATGCAGATGCAACCGAGAATGATTTCCACTTTCTTCCGATGGCGCAGGATAATAAAAAGCGCGATCAGAATAGCAAGAACGGCAAAAGAGATCATGCCGCAGGACCAGACGTAACTCCAGAGCACATCCTTGCTGGTACCCTCAAGGGGTGCCTTTAAGTGATAAACAAGTTCTTCCATATCAAGATGCGCCCAGGTCGCGAGCATCCAGCGGGAAGACGTAAAAAGAAGGATCCCAAGGAATCCTAACAGAACGGAAAGAATGGAAAAAAGTATCTTTCCAACATGCTGTACTTTTTTGCGAGACACAGTAAATAACCTCCAGTTTTCTTTAGTGTTTTATAATAGGTAACAAACAGGTAGCGTTAGGTATAAAATATAACTGGGAACTTACGATATTATAACAGAAACTTTACGAAAAAAATAGTATTTTCTTAAAAAATACGAGTGGAAAATGAAAATCCGGGAATTTACATAAAAAGCGGCGGGGCGGGCGTGAAAATGGGTTCTTGAGTTTCTCAGAAAGAATGGTATAATAGCAAAGATTGTAGACACAAAAGAGGTCAAAAAAAGATCTGTTCACATTTTTGTGGAGAAGAGAAAGGAAAGAAAAATGGGAAAAATTAAAGTAGAATCTTGTGAAATTGAAGGATTAAAAGTAATTACCCCAACCGTATTCGGCGATGAGCGCGGATATTTTATGGAGACATACAATTACAATGATTTTAAAGAAGCCGGCATTGATGTCCAGTTCGTACAGGATAACCAGTCTGCATCCAAAAAAGGTGTCCTGCGCGGACTTCACTTCCAGATCAATTACCCGCAGGACAAACTGGTACGCGTGGTAAACGGTGAAGTATTCGATGTTGCAGTTGACCTTCGCGAGGGATCCAAAACCTACGGAAAATGGTTCGGCGTGCTGCTTTCAGCAGAAAACAAGAAACAGTTCTTTATTCCGAAGAATTTTGCACACGGATTTATCGTACTCTCTGACTACGCAGAATTTGCTTATAAATGTACGGATTTCTATCATCCAAACGATGAAGGCGGTCTGTATTTTGACGATCCGGAGATCGGCGTGGAGTGGCCGATGCCGGAAGGAATGACAAAAGAAGATCTGATTATTTCGGAAAAAGATCATAAATGGGGCGGAATTAAGGATTTAAAGAAATAAGGAGTAAAAAACATTTATGAACGTATTCAAAGAACTTTATCAGAACCGGAAACTGATCTGGAAACTGTCGAAAAATGATTTCCGCAACAAATTTGCCGGAGCGTATTTTGGCATCGTATGGGCATTCATTCAGCCGATGGTGACGGTTGCTGTTTATTTTGTCGTGTTTCAGCTCGGACTGCGTGTACAGCCAGCTGCCACTGGATATCCGTATATCTGCTGGCTGGTTTCCGGTATTATTCCGTGGTTCTTCTTTTCTGATGCACTGCCAAGTGCGTCAAATTGTCTGCTGGAATACAGTTACCTGGTAAAGAAGGTTGTATTTAAGATCAGTGTGCTTCCAATTGTGAAGGTGATTTCTTCCCTGTTTGTACATCTGTTCTTTATTGTGTTTGCTATTTTGATTTTTGCACTGATGGGAAAACTTCCGCCGGTTCAGATTATCCAGATCGGGTACTATACCTTTGCGGTGATCTGTCTCGTCGTTGTACTTTCCTATCTGACCTGTTCCATCACACCGTTTTTCCGCGATTTCGGCCAGATTATCAATGTAATTCTGAATGTCGGCATGTGGGCAACCCCGATTCTGTGGGATACCACAACAATTCCGAATATTCCGAACTGGCTGAACAGCCTTCTGAAGCTGAATCCTCTGTACTATATTGTCCAGGGATATCGTGACAGCTTTATGAATGGACTCTGGTTCTTCGAGCATCCATGGCACACCCTTTACTTCTGGGCTTTTGTGCTTATGGCAGGACTAATCAGTTCCAAAGTGTTCAAGCGCCTCCGGGTTCATTTCTCAGATGTATTATAGGAGGATGGAATGAGCACAGAAAATACAGAAACAGTAATTTCAATTAACCATGTCAGCAAGGTCTACAAGCTGTTTGAAAAGCCGATGGACCGTCTGAAAGAATCGCTTTCACTGACACATAAAAACTATCACACCGATCATTTTGCGCTGGAGGATATCTCGCTCGAGGTGCACAAAGGCGAGTGTGTCGGTATCATTGGAACGAACGGTTCCGGAAAATCCACACTGCTGAAAATCGTCACAGGTGTCTTAAACCCGACGAGCGGAAACGTGGAGTTAAAGGGAAGAGTCAGTGCCATTCTGGAACTGGGTGCAGGCTTTAACATGGAGTATACCGGTATTGAGAACATTTTCCTGAACGGAACGATGCTTGGCTATACCGAGGAGGAGATGAAGGCAAAGCTCGACGATATCATTGCGTTTGCAGAGATCGGTGACTTTATCAATCAGCCGGTTAAGACGTATTCCAGCGGTATGTTTGCCCGCCTTGCCTTCGCGGTTGCGATCAATGTGGATCCGGATATTCTGATTGTCGATGAGGCCTTAAGCGTCGGAGACATTTTCTTCCAGTCCAAGTGTTACCGGAAATTTAACGATCTGAAAGAAGCAGGAAAAACGATCCTTTTCGTTTCCCACGATATGGGCAGCGTCATCAAGTACTGTGAGAGATGTCTTCTGATTAACAAAGGAAAACAGGTGATGGTTGGAAAATCGTCGGAGGCAGTCGATGTCTACAAGAAGATTCTTGCCAACCAGTACGATGACGAGACAAAAGAAGAGGAAGAGACCGAAGAGAGTGCAGAACAGACCGAAGAGAGAACCGAAGCAGATGCATCCGGTGCCGTATCGGCAGAAAAGCCGAAAAAAGGCCTCTGGAGAGAACGCCTGATTGCGAATGCGCAGCTGGTAGAGTATGGAGACAAGGCTGCGGAGATCGTGGACTTTGCGATTATTGACCACAAAGGTATGATTACATCTTCTGTGGATAAAAACCAGAGATTCCGCATCAAGATGAAAATCAAGTTCCATGAAACGATGGAGCATCCGATTTTTGCCTTTTCGATCAAAGACCGGAAGGGAACGGAGATTACCGGAACGAATACGGCGCTGGAGGATTACACAAAAGACGTGGTGGAAGCGGGAAAGACCGTCACGGTATGCTTTGACCAGATCATGCCGCTGCAGAGCGGACAGTATCTGATGTCGTTTGGATGTACCAGCTACCATCTGGAAGAGCTGGTGATCCACCACAGACTGTACGATGCTTGCTTCCTGGAAGTCTTCTCCATGAAAGACACCGTAGGATTTTTTGATATGAACTCTACCGTGACCTACGAGTAGGATGCGGAGGATAAACGACGGGGGTTATATGAAAGAAACAATAGGAAATGTTCTTTTGAACCTGGATTATTATGACGGCGAAGATGCTTACAGCGACGGCAGCATTGAGGACCGGCTGCTGGAGATCGTCAAGACGACGCCGAAAGAGGATTACCAGAAGGTAATCCTCACAGAAAAAAGCTGGCCGATTTTTTATCATCTCTCTCCGGAACGGGAAAATATTCTGGACTGGTATGAGTGGAAAGACGATGCTTCCGTATTTGAAGTCGGAGCCGGCTGCGGAGCCATTTCCGGCGTGCTCTGCAGAAATGCAAAGCGGGTAGTGGCAAACGATCTGTCGAAGCGGCGCAGTACGATCAATGCCTACAAAAATCAGGATGCGTCCAACCTGGAGATTATGGTTGGAAACTTTAATGTTGTTGCAGAAAAAATGGAAGAACGCTTCGATTACGTGACACTGATCGGTGTTCTGGAGTATGCAAAAAGCTATATTGGAAAGGATAATCCGTATCCGGAATATCTGGAAAAGATCAATCGTCTCTTAAAACCGGGCGGAAAAATCCTGATTGCGATTGAGAACCGTCTGGGACTGAAGTATTTTGCCGGCTGCAGGGAAGACCATGTGGGCCGGGAATTTGTCGGAATTGAAGGATATCCGGGGATCGATTTTGTCGAGACATTCAGCAAACCGGAGCTGGAGCAGATGCTGCAGGAAAACGGTTTTTCGAAGTTCAAGTTTTATTATCCCTATCCGGATTACAAATTTCCGGCGGTCATTTATTCGGATGAATATCTGCCGAAGCCGGGTGAATTGAGAAAAAATCAGCGGAATTTTGATGCTGACAGGATCACACTTTTTGACGAAGGCAAAGCATTTGACGGAATCCTGAAGTCCGGTCTGTTTCCGGTTTTTTCCAATTCCTTTCTGATTGAAGTGGAGAAAAAGGAGTAAACGTATGAGGAAAGTTCTGTATACGAAATTTTCGAGAGAACGTCGGAACGAATTTCAGATTATGACCCGGATTACAGAAGAGGATGGGATCCGGCGTGTGTGGAGCTTCCGCTGCAGAAAGAGGGAGAACTCCACATCCGGCATATGTATGAAAACTATAGAAAGCTGGAGCATCTGTACGCCTATGCGGGCGTACAGATCTGCCCATGCGAACTGGATGAAGAAAAATGCGCGCTTGCATTTCCTTTTGTAGAAGGGGAAAGTCTGGAAACGCGCATTTCCCGTCATGGAAAAGAAAAAGATTTTGCATCGCTGAAAAAGGATTATGAACTGCTGTATCAGATCATTGCATCGGCAAAAGGGAAGAAATCCTTTGTGGAAACCGATGCGTTCTGTGAGGTGTTCGGCCATCCGGCATTGAAAGAAGGACTTGCCGCAGCGGAGATTTCCAATATTGACATGATTCCGGGCAACCTTCTTCTGGATGGAGAAAAGGTCTGGGTGGCAGACTACGAGTGGGTATTCCCGTTTGCCGTACCGATTGCATTTATCTATGCGCGGAGCGTCTTTTTACAGGAGGCGGCGAGTGCACTGACGAAGGAAGAGCAGGAAGAACTGTACGCCATTGGCGGTATTTCCATGGAAGAGATTCCGGTATACTACCATATGGAAGAGTGCTTCCAGGAATTCGCGGCCGGAAAGGGTGAGCCAAATGCGCTCGCCACGTTCTATGGAAAACTGCACCGGCACAATTATCCGCTTTCTATCTGGGAAAAAGAAAAAATGATGTACCGGTTGTGCTCACCGAAACAGCACCGGAGGAGAGAGAACTCTATTATGAGGACTGCTTCGGCTTGGATGAGCAGAAGGTGATGATGCTTGAAAAGGCAGACGCGGACGGAGAGCTTTCCCTTCAGCTGATGCAGGAGGGGGCTGTCATTAAAATCCGTTCTCTCGCGGGCGTATGCAGCGATGGAAAGACGGAACGTATCGCTTTTTCGCACAACGCCGAGCTTGAGATTATCGACGACTATTATTTCCTTGGAACGCCGGTTCTGAAATTCCGGAATGCCGGTTATGAACAGATCCGGATTGATTACCGGATTTACTACAAAGGCGATGGCGTTACGTCCCAGTTTATTCAATATATCCGTCAGAATAAAGATCTGAGGGATGAACTGAACGGGGAGATTTATCGGAAAGGCCAGCTGCAGGCAGAAATCGAAGCAGAAAAAGCGGCACTTGCACACAGGGAAGAAGAACTCCAGGAAACGAGAAAACAGAAGCAGTTTCTGGAGGAAGAGCTGGAGCGGATGCGCCAGCGTAAGGTTGTGCGTATGGCAGATAAAGTGCAGCATGTGATAAAAAGGAGTAAATAACTATGGATGTATCCATTGTCATTCCTACCAAAAATGGTGGGCATCTGTTTGAAAAAGTGCTGGATGCCGTTTTCAAACAGAAGACAGAGTATGAATATGAAGTAATTTGCGTGGATTCCGGGTCAAAGGACGGAACTCTCGATGTGATCCGCAAATATCCATGCCGTTTGTTTCAGATTGAGCCGTCCGAATTTGGACATGGAAAAACGAGAAACTATGGTGCTTCCAAAGGAAACGGAACGTATATCATCTTTATTACGCAGGATGCGCTTCCAGCGACCGATACCTGGCTGCAGAATTTCATTGATGCCATGAAGATGGACCCGGAAATCGTGGGAGGATTCGGGATTCATTATCCGTATCCGGACTGCAATCTGCTTGACAAGCGTGATCTGGACGGCCATTTTAAAGGATTTGGAGAAACTAATACGATTTTCCACCTTGATGATCCGGAACGCTACGAAAGAGAAGAAGGATATCGTCATTATCTGGCGTTTTTCTCCGACAATAACTCCTGTATCCGAAGAGATATTTTTGAAAAATATCCGTATGAGGATGTCAACTTTGCCGAGGATCAGATCTGGGCGAGAAAGATGATTGAACTCGGATTCAAAAAAGTATACTGCCCGTATGCACCGGTATATCATTCCCACAATTTCAAACTCAGAACGTATTTCAAACGGTATTATGATGAGCAGAAGGGATTATATGAAGTTCATCAGTATATGATTGCACAGAAATGGACGCAGCTTCCGGGCATGCTGTACCGGCAGGTGAGAGGGGACTGCGTGTATATCCGTCAGCAGCCGCTCAGTAAAAAAGAGAAAATCCACTGGGCATTTTATTCCCTGTTTCGCAATTTTGACCGCTTTGTGGGCGGCTATCTCGGCGGAAAATACCATCTGTATTCCAAACGGAAACAACAGTTCCTGGATCGTCACATTTCGCAGCAGTACGATCAGAGACATGCATAGAAGAAAGGAAAAAGAAACGTGAAAAAACCAAATGTAGCATACCGTGCGTTACGGTATCTGAAGAATCATGGATTAAAAGAAACGATTGAGCGCGCAAAACAGGGCAATGAGCCGGCTGTACCGCCGAAGAACAACGTCATCGGATTTTACAGATTTGTCGTAGACAACGATCCGATCCCGTTCAATCAAAAAGAGTATGAGAAACATAAAAACGACAAGAAAAAGATCCTGAATTGGGTTGTACCGGAAATGGGACCTGGTTCCGGCGGTCATACCACCATTTTCCGTTTTATTTCCAACCTGGAGCGCCTCGGTTTCCACAGTAGAGTTTATCTCTACATGTCCCCGAATTTTCAGGATAATGCGTCCATCCGCAAATTCCTAAAAGAGTACTTCCCGCTTCTTGTGCCGGAAGTAGAAGTTTACTGCGATGTATCCCAGATGAAATTTGCACATGCAACCGTAGCAACCTCCTGGACCACCGCTTACTACGTAAGAAAATTCCAGAATACGATTTCGAAGTTTTACTTCGTACAGGATTTCGAGCCGCATTTCTATGCACACGGTTCCGAGTATGAATTTGCTGAGAACACCTATAAGATGGGATTCCGCGGAATCACTGCAGGTGATTGGTTAAGAGACATCATGAGAAATGAGTACGGCATGCAGGCAGACAGCTTCCATTTCTCCTACGATGACAAAGTATATCAGCCGAAAGAAAAACCGGACAACGAAAAGAGAGTCTTTTTCTATGCGCGCCCGGTTACCCCGAGACGTGATTTCGAGCTCGGTATGCTGGCACTCAATGAGCTGTGCCGCAGAATGCCAGAGATCGAGGTTGTTTTCGCGGGATGGGATGTCAGCGGCTATGAGATTCCGTTCAAACACAGAAATTTAGGTATCGTAACACCGCAGGTGCTGGCAGATTCCTATGCGATCTGTGATATGTGCCTTGTTATTTCGAATACCAACCTTTCCCTCGTACCGTTCGAGGTTATGGCCTGCAACTCGGTCGCTGTCTGCTCCAAGGGTGCAAACAGCAGCTGGATGGTAAATGAGGAAAACTCCATTCTGGTTGACTATGATCCGATCCAGATCGCAGACAGAATGGAATATTACTTCAACCACCCGGATGAGCTGGCTACAATCCGCAAAAAGGGAATGGATTTCGTAAAGGGAACCTCCTGGTACAAAGAAGCAGAAAAAGTTTATGCAAGCATGTTAAAGGGAATTGAGGAAGATGAGAAAAAACTGCAGTAAGGATGTGAGCAGAGAACACAGAATAGAAATTCTGTTTGTGTTCGGTGTATTCCTGTTTTACTTTTTATGGTCCTGTACGCAGCGATACAATTTTTCGGCGGATGAATCAATGCGCTATCAGATTGCACAGTTTATCTATGAACACGGAAGTCTTCCGCGCGGAGATGATCCACTGATCCGGAATGAGGACTGGGGAACCTCCTATGCGTTTAATCCCATCCTTTCTTACATGGCATCAGCCGTTCTGATGAAAGGCATGAGTCTTTTTACAACAAATGAATGGATGCTGCTGCTTTCCGCCCGGTTTGTTAATGTACTGCTTGGAGCGTTGATGGCATGGGTTGTGTTGAAGGCAGCAAAATTGTTGTTTCCGAGGCGGTATGCATGGATGTTTACCGCACTGGTTGTCTTTCTGCCGGGAAATGTGATTCTGTATTCTTACGTCAACTGCGATGCGCTCGCCATGTGTTCAACGGCTATTATTTTTTATTCCTGGGTCAAGGCGTATAAGGAAGGATGGAACTGGACAACTTGTGCAGTGTCTGCCATTGGAATGGGCCTTTGTTTCCTGTCGTATTACAATGCGTATGGATTTATCCTGACGACATTTTTCTTCTTTGTGGGAACGATGCTGACCGATCAGGAAAAGGCACCAAAAGAGCGTTGGAAAGAGATGATCCAGAAAGGTCTTTTTATTCTTGTGATCGTCTGTGTCATTGCTTTGTGGTGGTTTATTCGAAATGCAATTCTCTATCACGGGGATTTTCTGGGAAGAGAGACATCGAGTGCGTGTGCGGAACTGTATGCGAGAGCTAAGTACAAGCCATCGAACAGCAAAACATTCCAGAAAAAAGGCGACTCCATGCTATGTATGATCTTCTACAGACCAGTTTATCTGGAGCATGACTGGCTTGTGACAGTGCTGTACAGCTTTGTCGGTGCTTTTGGCTATAATAGGATTTATCTTTCCAAAATGATTATTGTTCCATACCTCTGCTGTCTTGGCATCGGCCTCATTCTGATGCGGAACTGTTGCCAGAGAGACTTTTTCTTCTGGAATGCCGATGGCACACAGACGGCGATTGCTGGTAAAACAAAGAGAAAATGGAGTAAAACAGGATGGTTTACCTGGGCAAATGTGTTTGCACTGCTGATTCCAAACTATCTGAATGCATATTATTCCTACAGCTCTGATTTTCAGCCGCAGGGACGATACAGCATGCCGATGCTGATTCCGCTGATGTATTTCGTGACGAAGGGTGTGCAGGCGTTCCTGAAACGGGAGAAAAAACTACAGAAGTATGAAAAATTGTTCTGTATTCTGGTCTGTGTGGCGGCAGCGGCATTAGCGGCATTCACTTGGGCGAGAATCATCTATCCGATGTACTTGCAGAACTACTACGGATTGCGGTAAGCGGAACAGAGAAAGAAAGCGGTGAAACGTTTGGAAAAAATTTCAGTGCTGACAGCAAAATTAAAAAAAGCTGTTGCAGAAGAAGGAATCGGCGGTCTGGCTGGGCGTACGAAAGGGTACCTTGCGCGGGCAAAAAAAGAAAAAGAGTTTCAGAGAGAAAAATCCCGGGTCTACCGGGATATTCTCTTTATCAGTGGCTGCAATGAACAGCTGCCGCATCCACACCGGTACCGCGTGGTGCATCAGATGGAGCAGCTGGAGGCAGGCGGATATACGTGTGATACGGTTTATTTTCAGGAGCTGAAGCCCTGGATGGTACGCTGCTACGGCGCGTTCGTGATTTTCCGCTGCCCGATGACGGACACCCTGCGGGAATTTGCCACAATGGCAAAGCAGATGAACAAGCCTCTGTGGTACGATGTGGATGATCTTGTGATCGATACGAAATACACCGATCAGATTCCGTTTCTCGACCGGATGCAGCCGGAAGAACGGCAGGCATACGATCAGAATGTCCGAAACATGGGCGAGCTGCTTTCCCTCTGTGATGCGGCGGTTACGACGACAGCGGCGCTGGCAGAAGAACTGAAGCAGTACGTACCGGAGGTGCTGATCAACCGCAACTGTGCGTCAGATGAGATGCTGCTACTGTCCGAGGCGGTGTTAAAAGAAAAACAGAAAAAGAACGAAGCAGATGGAACGGCGAAAAAAGTACGCCTTGGCTATTTCAGCGGCAGTGCGACGCATCTGGACGACATCGAGATGATCGTTCCGGTGCTGAAACAGCTGCTTGGCAAAAATCCGAACCTGGAACTCCTCATCGTGGGAATTCTGGAACTCCCGGTGGAGCTGAAACTGTTTGCTTCCCAGATCCAGATGGAGGGATTTGTCGATTACCAAAAACTGCCGGAGCGGATTGCGTCGGTGGATATCAACTTGGCTCCGCTTACCGATACGATTTTTAACCGTGCGAAATCGGAAAATAAATGGGTGGAAGCGGCTCTGGTGCAGACCGTGACAGCAGCCAGCAATCTCGGCGCTTTTGCTGAGATGGTACAGGATGGAGAAGACGGCGTACTCTGCCGAGACGAAGCGGAGTGGTTGGAAAAACTGCAGTGGCTGATCGACGACGAACCGGCACGAAAAGCCATTGCCGGACGGGCATATGGCCGGTGCAGCCGCGAGTGTGTCACAATCTTTCATGCCACCGGGATTTGCGAGTGGGTGGAGCGCCACTGGAATCTACGCTGTGCCTTTGTGCTTCCAGCGATGGAGATCAGCGGAGGCATCCGCGTTGCACTTCTTCATGCGGAAATGCTGGTAAAAGCAGGAGCGCAGGTCAGCCTCTTTACTCTGGAAGGGGAGGCGGAGTGGTATCATGAGGGTGATTTCCATTTTCCGGTGCTGTCGGCCGAGCGAGAGAAACTGCAGGGAACGCTGGATCTTGCGGTAGCGACGATGTGGAATACCGCAGAGTTCGTCGAACAGTCCAGTAAGATCCGAAAGAAAAAATATCTGGTGCAGAATTTTGAAGTTGGATTTTATCCGCCGGGAAGCCCGTACCGGATCGCAACTTCGGCGACTTACCGGATGAGGAGCCCGATGGAGTACGTAACCATTTCCAAATGGTGTCAGAACTGGCTGCGGGAGGAATACCATACCGAAGCAGTCTATCTTCCGAACGGCATCGATCCGTCCTTCTATCCGAAACGGGGGCGGGATCTGCAGGGAAAAATTCGGATTCTGATCGAGGGAGACTGCAGCGCGGAGCATAAAAACGTGGACGAGAGCTTCCGTATCGTGGAACAGCTGGATCTGGAAAAATTCGAGATCTGGTACATGTCCTACAATGGAAATCCGAAATCCTGGTACCGTGTGGACCGCTTTTTACACCGGGTTCCGTATGAAAAAACACCGGAAGTCTATGCGGCGTGTGATATCCTGCTGAAAACAAGCCTGCTGGAGAGCTTTTCCTATCCGCCGCTTGAGATGATGGCGTCCGGCGGCTACGTCGTTGCTGTGCCGAACGGTGGCAATCTGGAATACCTGAAAGATGGGGAAAACTGTATTCTCTATCCGCAGGGAAATCTCGCGGAGGCAAAAGCGGCGATTGAGCGTATTCTGACAGATGCGGAACTGAGGAAAAAACTGGATACGGGAGCAGAAGAGACGGTAAAGGAAAGAAACTGGAAAAGAATCGAACCACAGATTTTAGAACAGTATCTTGGAAAATAAATAAGCAACAAAAAGGGCTGTCGCACTAGCAAATATTTCTGGCGGTAGCTCTGCTTTATACCCAAATGGCATCGAAATCGGTTGCGTTTTCGATGCCATTCTTTACTTCTTATAGGAAAGTTCGACTTCCGTCGAACTCTTGAATCAGGATCACCCGTTGGACGGGAGGTCCTGATTGCTTATAAATTAGAAGATCAGTGCCGTTTGTTTCGGTTATTGCGGCGTCTGTTTCTGCGTTTCCGTCTCTTTCTCGCGTTGTTGATCACGACAATGATCAGAATCAGAAAAGCGACACCGTTCAGGCCAAGCAGAATATAGAGCAGTGTGGAGAGAAAAGAAATTTTCTTGGTTTCTTCCGGTGTTGGAATATCTGTGCTGTCGGTTTCTTCTGATGAATCGGAGGAAACCGAAGAACTGTCGGAAACAGTACATGGAGCGGAAACCTCGGCTGTTCCGATGAAGTGATCATCGAAAAAATACTGGCGGGTGTACGGTTCCTCAACGGAAGCGCCGTCCGGATCGGTGTAGGTTGCAGTTTCAATTTTCGCATTCTTTGGAAGCGTTACCACACCGGAAAGACTTTCCTTTTTTGCGTTCTTCAGGGTATAATGTGTAAAATTATCATAACCGAAATCAAGTACGGTACGGGTATCGTTGATATAATCGAGGTTATCACAGGTTAAAACAACGCAGACCAGCGTCATATTGCCTCGCTTGGCAGCGGTAACGAGTGTGTTGTGTGCCTCATCGGTATAACCGGTCTTTCCGGCGAAAGCACCCTTGTATCCCCACTGACCGTCCTGGAACAGCAATGCGTGGTGGTTCTGAAGATCACGCGGTGTCGAGGTCATATTGGTCGGCTGAATTGTGTAGGTCAGATCGGACTCGATGCGGCAGAAGGTCTCGTTTTTGATGCACTCCTGCATAATGAGTGCCATATCGTGTGCACTGGTGTAGTGGTTCGGATCTGGCAGACCGTTTGCATTGACAAAATGGGTATTCGTGCAACCAAGTGCAGCGGCGCGTTCGTTCATCATGGCGGCGAAACCTTCCTCGCTTCCGGCAATGTCGATGGCAAGCTGTGTGCAGACCTCATTTGCCGAGGCAAGAAGAATCGCGTGAAGAGCATCCTCCACTGTGATCGTTTCGCCAAGCTGAACGTTGATGCGGGCATTTCCCGGAATGGATTCGCTGACAGCATGTTCGCCGAAGGTAACGGTGTCGGTCATCTGCTTGTTTTCAATGATCAGCAGAGCCGTCAGAATCTTGGTGATGCTGGCAGGATAGCGCTGCTCGTCCATGTTTTTATCGTATAAAACAGCACCAGTATCGGCATCGAGTAAACAGACAGCGCCGGAATTGTTTTCCGGTCCTTCGGGCCAGGTGGTGACTGTTTTTTTATCGGTTGTGGCAAAAATCGTCTGCGGGAGGCAGGACGCGGCAAAAACAAAAGCAAGCAACAGGCATAAAAATGTGCGGGCTGCAGAATTCTTTCTAATCATAACTCACTCCTTCTGATCCAGCGGGTACAGCTGCATAAGACTGTCCGGGCAGCGGATCTCTCTAAAATGTATTAGACACACTTTTATTATTATAACATAAAGCGAGCAGGGAAGAAACACATAATTTCTTAATATTTTCAGTCGGGATTTGCAAAATGCAGTAAAATAGAGTATAATGCGAACGAGTTCATACGGAAAAAACAAAAAACCTGAAAAACAAAAACCCCAAGGAGTTAAAAAAAGTGTCAGATATGAAATGGCTCCGTTTTATACGGAAATTGAAACCTTACAACATACAGAAGGGACTGCGTTACCTGAAACATTATGGCCCAAAGGAATTCCTGATCCGTCTTTCGGAGAGGATGGAGCCGGAGGAGGTTCCGTACGGACCGTGGCGGGAGCAGTACTGCGCAAAAGAGGAGGACCTGGCGTGTCAGAAAAATCATAAATTTTCTTATTGTCCGAAGATCAGCGTTGTTGTTCCGGCTTACCGTACGCCGGAAATTTTTCTGCGTCAGATGATCGAATCCCTGGAAAAACAGAGTTATGAAAACTGGGAACTGGTGATCGGAAATGCCAGCCCGGAGGATGAGACTATGGCGCGCATCCTGAAAGAGTATACCGGAAAAGATCCGCGCGTAAAGAACGTTCCGATTCCGGAAAATATCGGCATTGCAGAGAATACAAATGCAGCGCTTGCCGCAGCAGCGGGAAATTTCGTCGGTTTTATGGATCACGACGATCTGCTTGCGCCGGATGCACTCTTTGAAATTGCCATCCGTCTGGAAAAAGATCCGTCCATCGATGCTTTTTATACCGATGAGGACAAGGTACGGACCGATCTGTCCGAGTATTTCCAGCCGCATTTCAAACCGGATTTCAATCTGGATCTGCTGCGGTCAAACAATTATATCTGCCATTTCTTCGTTGTACGGCGGGAGATTGCGGAGAAAACCGGCGGCCTCGTCCGGAATACAATGGGGCGCAGGATTATGATTATATCTTCCGCTGCACGGAAATGGCGGGAAAAATTGTACACATTCCGAGAGTTTTATATCACTGGAGGGTCCACAGCGCTTCCACCGCAGACAATCCGGCAAGCAAGCTGTACGCGTATGAGGCCGGAAAAAAGGCAATTGAGGGAAACCTTGCGCGCTGCGGCGAAGAGGGAACCGTCACACTGCGTTCGGATTATGGCTTCTACGATGTAGATTATAAACTGCAGGGAACGCCTCTGGTTTCGATTCTGATCCCGAACAAGGATCAGGCCGATACGTTACGCACCTGTCTGGAATCCATTAAGAAGAAGTGCATGTATCCATCCTATGAGATTCTGATTATTGAGAACAACAGCACTGAGGAAGCAACGTTTTCCTATTACAAAGAACTCGAAGCACAGGGCATCCGTGTCCTGAAGTATCCAAAACAGGGCTTTAACTATTCTGCGATCAATAATTTCGGCGTCAAAGAGGCAAAGGGAGAGTATCTCCTGTTTCTCAATAACGATATGGAAATCATCACACCCGATTTTATGGAAAAGATGGTGTCCAATCTGCAGAGACCGCAGATCGGGGCGGTCGGCGCGAAGCTGTATTATCCGGACAACACGGTGCAGCATGCCGGCATTATCATCGGGATAGGCGGCATTGCGGGCCACGCCTTTTTAGGACTGGCGCGCGGAAGAAGCGGCTATCTGCATAAGGCATCGCTCCAGATGAATGTGAGTGCGGTGACAGCAGCGTGCATGATGATGAAAAAAGAGGTCTTTGAGGAGGTCGGCGGCTTTGAAGAAGAACTGTCCGTCGCTTTCAATGATGTTGATCTGTGCCTGCGCATTGGAAAAGCAGGTTATAAAATCGTATACAATCCGCACGTGGAGTTGTACCATTATGAATCGAAATCCAGGGGAGCAGAGGATGACGAGAAGAAGGTGCGCCGCTTCCAGTCGGAAATCGAATTTATGCGCAGCCGCTGGATTGGGCTGTTAAAGGCAGGAGATCCCTGCTACAATCCAAATTTAACGCTGGCATCGTGGAACTATGGACTGCGTGCCGACGGCAGGGGAGTAAAACCATGGATAAAGTAGCAGTTGTAATACCAAATTATAATGGATACCGGTATCTGGAGACGTGCTTTGCAGCGCTTGCAAAGCAGACCTTTACGGAATTTACCACATATTTCGTGGACAATGGTTCACAGGATGAGAGCTGTGCGTTTCTGCGGGAACACTACCCGGAGACGAAAATCATCCAGCTCGATGATAACTATGGCTTCAGCCGTGCGGTCAACGAAGGCATCCGCCGGTCGAAGGAGCCGTATGTGATCCTTTTAAACAACGACACCGAAGTGTTCCCGGACTTTGTCGAGCGCCTTTATGAGGGAATCTGTAAAAGAAAGAATGCGTTTGCATGCAGCGCAAAGCTGATTTCCTATCAGGAGCGTGATAAAATCGACGATGCGGGAAATTACTATAATATGCTGGGATGGGCATTCGCAAGAGGAAAAGGAAAACCGGTCAGTGAATTTGAAACGTCCGACCGGATTTTTGCGGCCTGCGCCGGAGCAGCGATCTACCGCCGGGAATTTCTGGAAAAGACCGGACTTTTTGACGAAGAACATTTCGCTTATCTGGAAGATACCGACATCGGCTATCGTGCGCGGCTTTTGGGCTACGAGAACTGGTATGAGCCGTCCGCGAAGGTTTACCACGTCGGAAGCGGAACGAGCGGCTCCCGGTATAACCTCTTTAAAATCCGTTATTCTTCCAGGAACAATATTTATCTGATCTATAAAAATATGCCGGTTTTACAGATTTTGCTTAACCTGCCGGTCTTTATCCTCGGTTTTTCGGCAAAACTGGTCTTTTTTGCATCGAAGGGATACGGAAAAGAATATCTGGCAGGAATCAAGAATGGTTTTTTCATCTGCCGGAAGCCGGAAAACAGAGCAAAAAAGATCCGTTTCGAGTGGAAGCGCCTCGGCACGTATTTTGTCATCGAATGGGAGCTTTTTATCAATGTGTTCCGGAGATTTCTGGAGAGGGCATAAGGATTCTTTCAAAAGATTACGAAAAAGTTAAAAAGTTTACGGAAATAAGAAGAATGTTAGAAAAATATGATTGCTCTTTTTTGGAACTTATTGTATAGTTAGGGGTAGGGAATTTTTAAATCCCGAAAAAAACAGATAAGGTGAACGAATTTGATCAACGATAATCAGAAATATTTTGACCGGATGCACGTTCTGATCGATGCCCTGGTGCTCGCACTTTCCTATGTACTGTCCTGGTACTGCTATGTGCGGCTGGGCGTTATGAATAATCATCCGGAGAGGGGAATTCTGCCGCCGGCGACGTATATGATGGCACTGCTCTATATCGTGCCCGGCTATCTGCTGCTTTACTATGCATTCAATCTCTATGCATCCAAGCGTTTTCAGGGAAGACGTCTGGAATTTGCCAATATCTTAAAAGCGAATACGGTTGGATTTCTGGTCTGGCTGGCCAGCCTTTACATGGTGCGCCAGGTTCACTTTTCCCGTGGTATGCTCTGCATCTTCTTTGTGCTGAATGTGACACTGGAACGATCGTAAGAAATCTGATCCACTATATCTTAAGCAATATGTGGAAACACGGCCGCAACCAGAAGCAGATTCTGATGGTCGGCTACAGCCGTGCGACCGAGGAATACATTGACCGGATCATTGCAAACCCGGAGTGGGGCTATCTCGTCCGCGGAATCCTCGATGACCATGTCAAAGCGGGAACGATGTACCGCGGTATCAAGGTTCTTGGAAGAATCAACAATCTTTCAGTCATTCTGCCGGAAAACAAACTGGATGAAATTGCCATTACCCTTGGACTGAACGAATACTTCCGCCTGGAGGAGATCGTTGCCATGTGTGAAAAATCCGGCGTACATACCCAGTTTGTGCCGGATTACCACAACATCATTCCGACAAAGCCGTACACAGAAGACCTGCAGGGACTTCCTGTCGTCAATATCCGCTATGTGCCGCTTTCCAACACGTTCAACGCGATGCTGAAACGGATTGTGGATATTTTCGGCGCGCTCGTGGCGATCATTCTGTTCTCACCGGTGATGCTGTTTTCCTGCATCATGATCAAGCTGACCTCACCGGGTCCGCTGATCTACCGTCAGACACGCGTCGGACTGCACAACAAACCGTTTGAAATGTACAAGTTCCGTTCGATGGAAGTTCAGACGGAGGAGAAAGAAAAGAAGGCATGGACCGTGAAGAATGACCCGCGTGTGACGGGATTTGGAAAATTCATGCGCCATACCAGCATTGATGAGCTTCCACAGCTCTTTAACATCTTAAAAGGAGATATGAGCCTGGTCGGACCGCGGCCGGAGCGACCTTTCTTTGTGGAAAAATTCCGGGAGGAGATCCCGCGTTATATGGTAAAACATCAGGTGCGTCCCGGTCTTACGGGATGGGCGCAGGTGAATGGATACCGGGGGGATACTTCTATCCGCAAGCGTATTGACTGTGATCTGTATTATATTGAAAACTGGACGCTGGGACTTGATTTTAAAATTCTGTTCCTGACCTTTTTCAAAGGATTTGTGAATAAAAACGCTTACTAAAAGATAAGGGGAAAAGAGATGTCGAAGAAGAATTACAAAAAGAGCAGAAAATACAAAAAAATGCGCCGCAGAAAAATAATTTTCGGAATTGAAATCACCGTTCTGCTGATTCTTTCCGGAATTCTGTTCGTCTACGCATGGATCAACCGTTCGATGGATAAGATGAATCAGGATACGCTGGACAGCTCCCAGATTCAGATCAACAGTGAAGTAAAGGCAAATACCGATCTCTCACAGATGTCCGGTACACAGGTCATCGCGCTGGTCGGCGTGGATGCCAGAGGTGTGGAAGGCTCCGAGCTGGCAGAAAGCATGAACAGTGACACGATTATTCTCTGTTGTATTGATCATGACAAGCAGGAAATCCGTATGGTGTCGATTATGCGTGACACCTGGATGAATATGGCGAAATATACCGATGAATATTATGAGTTTGACAAAGCCAATTCCGCATACAACCGCGGCGGCCCGGAGAGTATGCTCTCCATGCTGAATACAAACCTTGACTTTGCACTGACCGATTACGTTACCGTAAACTTCAAGGCACTCGCCGATGCGATTGATGTCCTGGGCGGTCTCGACATCGAGATGACAAATGCAGAGTGTGTTCATGCAAACAACTACAACAGAGAGGTATCGGAAGCACAGGGCGTAGAGTATGAAGCTATTCCGTATGATGAGGACCTTGGGGATGATTACAGCGAAGTACGTCATGTCAGCGGTGCGCTTGCTACCTCCTATGCGCGGATCCGTTATGGCGGCGGTGATGATGCGAAACGTACGAGCCGTCAGCGAATCGTCATCAATCTCATGGTACAGAAGATTAAACAGAATCCGACCAAGATTCCGGAGATTCTGGATAAAGTGATGGGAAATGTCAGCACCAGCCTTACCAAAAACGAAATTCTGGAGCTTGGCATGCATGCAGTAACGTACAAAATGGGAACATCTTATGCATATCCGTTCCAGCTGTGTTATGGAGAAAATGTAGAAAGCGCACTTGGCGTTGATGTCGTAATTCCGGTTACACTGGAACACAATGTAAAGGAACTGCACGCTTATCTGTATCCGGCGATGAGCTATGATCCATCTGCAGCCGTGATAGAGTACAGTGACTATATTGCAAGAGAGAGCGGCTACGATGATGATATGATTGAGTATGTACTGAATCAGGGACCGGGCGCTGCAACAGATTCTGTGGTAGCAGGAGATTAAAATACAGGGAGAATACGACAAGATGAGTCAATATACCGTTGATGTCATGATACCAACGTATAAACCAGGGCAGGAGTTCGCAGAACTTCTGCCCCGCCTTTTAAAACAGACTTACCCGATCCGTTCGATCCGGGTCGTGAATACGGGGAAAAAGTTCTGGAATCCGGCGTGGGAGCAGCTTTCAGACAAGATTATGGTGGAGCATATTCAGCCGAGCGAGTTCGACCACGGCGGAACGAGAAGGGAGATGGCAGAAAGTTCAGATGCGGATCTTCTACTTTTTATGACCCAGGATGCCATGCCGTACGATAATGCGTGCGTGGAACATCTGGTGGAAAAATTTTCACTGCCGCATGTGAAGGCGGCCTATGCGCGGCAGCTTCCGCGGGATGACTGCCGTACACTGGAACGGTTTACGAGAGGCTTTAACTATCCGGAGGAGAGTGATATCAAGGATGCCGGTGATCTGCCAAAACTTGGTGTTAAGACTTTTTTCTGCTCCAATGTCTGTGCAATGTATGACCGCAGGACATATGAAGAGCTGGGTGGATTTGTAGAAAGCACCTTGTTTAACGAAGATATGATCTATGCCGGGCATCTTGTGCAGGCGGGCTATGCGATTGCCTATGCGGCAGATGCGAAGGTGGTACATTCCCACAATTACGGCTGCATGGCACAGCTTCACCGCAATTTCGACCTCGGTGTATCCCAGGCACAGCATCCGGAGATCTTTGATGCGTATCCGTCTGAGGGTGAGGGAATCCGTATGGTGAAAAAATCGGCATCCTACGTCTGCAAAATTCATAAGCCGTGGCTGCTCGTCACGTTATTTTTTCAAAGCGGATTCAAATATGTGGGATACTTCCTCGGAAAACGATACAAAAGCCTTCCGGACGGTGTGATCCGCTGGTGTACCTCAAACAAAACGTGGTGGGAATATCACGGAAAGATAAGAAAAAAACGAAATAGAAGATAAGTGAAAGTAAAAAACAAAAATAAAAAGATTTTGTAAGTAAATACGAAATGCTCCATAAGGTTGACAGAGAACGGAGCAGCGTGGTAAAAAAGTAAAGAACAAGAAATTAGAAGGCGGCATAACCTGAAAACAGAACAAGGGTGCCGCCTTTTGCTGTTAGGAGGAAAAAATCTATGTGTGGAATTGTTGGATATATTGGAACCTGCCAGGCTGCCCCGGTGCTGCTGGACGGATTGTCAAAGCTGGAGTACCGCGGATACGATTCGGCCGGAATTGCTGTATACGATGGAAACAAAATTCAGATGCAGAAAGCAATGGGCCGTCTGAAGGTGCTTGAGGAAATGACACAAAATGGAGCGACACTTCCGGGTACCGTAGGAATCGGACATACGAGATGGGCAACGCATGGGGCACCTTCCGATCTGAATGCACATCCGCATTTCAATAAAGACCACTCGATTGTCGTTGTACACAATGGAATTATTGAGAATTATCTGAAATTAAAGAAAAAACTGATGTCCAAAGGATATGAGTTCCTTTCGGAGACAGATACCGAGGTAATTGCCCATATGCTGGATTACTATTATAACGGCGATCCGCTTGCAACGATCACAAAGGTTATGCACCGCATGGAGGGATCGTATGCACTGGGTATCCTGTTCCGCGACCATCCGGATGAGGTGTATGCGGTCCGTAAAGACAGCCCGCTGATCGTTGGTACAAGTAAGAGCGGAAACCTGATTGCATCCGATGTTCCGGCTGTCCTGAAATATACAAGAGATGTCTATTTTCTGGAAAATGAGGAGATCGTGAAACTGACCCGCGATGGCCTTCACTTCTACAATATTGACGAGGAGGAGCTGGAGAAAGAGGCAACCCACATCGACTGGGATATGAATGCGGCAGAAAAAGGCGGCTATGAGCATTTCATGCTGAAAGAGATGCATGAGCAGCCAAAAGCCGTAAAAGATACCCTGACGCCGCGTATTAAGAACGGTGATGTTGTGATCGAAGAACTCGGCATGACCGATGAGGAGATCCGCGCGATCCGCAAAATCTTTATCGTTGCCTGCGGTTCTGCATACCACACCGGTGTAACCGCAAAATACGTCTTCGAAAAGCTGGCAAGAATCCCGGTTGAGGTAGATCTGGCAAGCGAATTCCGCTACCGTGATCCGATTCTGCAGGAAAATACGCTCGTGGTCATCGTCAGCCAGTCGGGTGAGACGGCCGATACCCTCGCGGCTCTCCGCCTTGCAAAAGAAAAGGGCGTGCGTACCCTTGGCATCGTAAACGTAGTTGGAAGTTCGATTGCAAGAGAGGCAGACAATGTCATGTACACCTGGGCCGGTCCGGAGATCGCTGTTGCGACAACGAAAGCGTACAGCACACAGCTTATCGCGCAGTACCTTCTGGCGATGAAGTTTGCCAAAGTACGCGGAACCGTTTCGCAGAATGACTTCGATGCGATGATCCAGAGCCTTGAGCGCCTGCCGGAGCAGATTTCCCTGCTGCTGTCCCACAAGGAGAACGTACAGCGTTTTGCCAACCGTTATCTTGCGGCAGAACACGTCTTTTTCATCGGACGCGGCATCGACTATGCAATCTCGATGGAGGGCTCCCTGAAGCTGAAAGAGATTTCCTACATCCACTCCGAGGCGTATGCAGCCGGTGAGCTGAAACACGGAACCATTTCCCTGATTGAGGACGGACGCCTTGTCGTAGCTGTGCTGACTCAGCCGGAGCTCTACAAGAAAACGATCAGCAATATTCAGGAAGTGAAGACACGAGGCGCGTTTGTCATGGCGGTAACGACCGTTGGCAATACAGAAGTGGAAAAAGTAGCCGACTACGTAGTTTACCTGCCGGAGACAAATCCGATTTTTGCAAACTCCCTGGCGATCATTCCGCTGCAGCTCTTTGGCTACTACGTATCGATCGGCAGAGGCCTCGATGTGGATAAACCGAGAAACTTGGCGAAATCGGTTACGGTAGAATAAAAACCGCAGCATAAAATTCCTCTTTTTTCAAAATTATCACAGTTTCAACACAATTCTAACGTACAATAGGCAGTAGAAAATAAAGAAAGAAATAAGAGCACTGTGTATTGGTGCCTGAGATAGAAAAGAGAAAGAGGGATCAGCCATGAGTGAAGAATTCAAAAAAGAAGAAATAAATGGTGAGGCAGCAGAGGAAACCAAAGCTGCAGAGCATACAGAAGAAGTAAAAGCAGAAACGACAGCAGAGCAGAGCGCGGCAGAGACGGAAAAACCGCAGGAAACCGCAGAAGCGCCGAAGGCGGAAGAAAAGAAAACGACAACCTACAGCTGGGTGAATCCGAAAATCAGCGGAAAGACCGGCGAGGAGAATAACAGCGCTTCCTACACCGGAAAACCGGACCCGTCGGAGGCAAAGGCAGAGCAGACATCTTCTGCAAAGACAGAACATTATCAGTACCAGTCACAGACACAGAGTGCTCCGAAGCAGGAAAAACCACAGTTTTCTGCCGTTACGCAGCCGCAGGATCACAAAAAGAAAGCGAAAAAACCAATGTCAGCCGCAAAAAAATGGGGCATGACACTTGCCATGGCAGCGTGCTTCGGACTCGTGGCAGGCGGTGTTTTCATTGGGACTGCAGCAGTCGGTACGAAAGTGATCGGTACAGCAACAGAGCAGAAGCAGGAAGTTACAATTCCGACGACCACCACAACAACGGCAGCAGACAGCAGTGATACCTCCGATACCGTAAAAGCAACCGGCGAGATGTCCGTGAAAGATGTTGCATCGAGTGCGATGCCGTCTCTGGTAGCAATTTCTACGACAACGGTGGAAGAAGTTGAGACATTCTTCGGAACCACAAGCCAGGAAGTTCCTGCAAGCGGAACCGGAGTTATTGTCGGACAGAACGACGATGAGCTCCTGATTGCGACAAACAACCACGTTGTCAGCGGTGCGACGTCTCTTTCCGTCAGCTTTATCGACGATGAGACGGTAGAAGGCCAGATCAAAGGTACCGATGCGGACAATGACCTTGCTGTTGTTGCAGTAAAACTTTCCGACATCAAGGACGAGACAAAGAGCCAGATCAAAATTGCCGTGATGGGAAATTCCGATGACCTTGAGGTCGGTGATCAGGTTGTGGCAATCGGAAATGCACTGGGAACCGGCCAGTCCCTGACGAGCGGATATATCAGTGCAAAAGACCGTACGATCTCCAGTCAGGATGAGAGTACCGGCGAGACGATTACTTCTGAGGGACTGATCCAGACCGATGCAGCCATCAACCCTGGAAACAGCGGCGGCGCCCTTCTGAACATGAACGGTGAACTGATCGGCATTAACGAAGCAAAATACAGCTCCACACAGGTCGAGGGCATGGGCTTTGCGATCCCGATTTCGAAAGCGGAGCCGATTCTGCAGAACCTGATGAACCTGACAACAAGATACAAAGTCAGCGATGATAAGGCCGCTTATATCGGAATCAACATGGCGGATGTCAGCGCAGATGTTTCCCAGAACTACGGTATTCCGACCGGTGTCTGCATCATGAGCGTTGTGGACGGCAGCCCGGCAGCCGATGCGGGCTTCAAGAAAGGCGATGTTATCACCACGTTTGATGGAAGAAGCATCTCGAACGCCAAAGGCTTAAAAGAGACACTGACCTATTATGCGGCAGGCGAGACCGTAGATGTCACCGTACAGCGTGCGGACAACGGTGAGTACAAAGAAGTAACACTGACGTTGACCCTTGGCTCTGCAGCAGATATGCCGCAGACGAGCGGAAGCAGCAACGGAACCACAAACGATGGAACCGGAAGCTCCGATCAGAATGACCAGGGTATTCAGAATCCGTTTGGCAACAGATAAAAACTCGAAATAACTATTTCCTAAGAGAAAAAAGACGGACAGCACAGGAATATGAACGCCTGGCTGTCCGCCTTTTTCTGCATTTTTTGATATAATTTTTTGAATTTGTAAAATTCTTAAAAAAGTTGGTAATTTTTAAGAAAGTTTTTACTTGTGACCCTATGGCTTTTGGGCTATAATCAAGCTAGACCAAGCGATCTATTACAGAAAGGAATTTGAAAAATCATGTCAGAAGAGAAAGACAGAGTGGACGGTACCGCGGACGAAACGAAGGCGGAAACAAAAAGCTCTGACCATCATACAGAAGATACCTATGAAAAAGTCTGCTTCATGTGCCGCAGACCGGAGAGCAAAGCCGGAAAGATGATTACCCTTCCGGGAAACATCAATATCTGCCCGGACTGCATGCAGAAGAGCTTGATGCCATGAACCAGAACCCGGGCCAGATCAATGAGATGATGAATAATATGAACAACATGCCGAATATCGGCATGCTCGATCTCTCCGGGCTTTCCAACCAGATCCCGAACCGGCAGCGGGTAAAGAAAAAAGAAGAAAAGAAGAAAACAAAAGAATTTTCCATCAAGGACATTCCGCCGCCGCACCGGATCAAGGCGATGCTTGACGAATACGTCATCGGCCAGGACCGTGCAAAGAAAGTCATGTCGGTTGCCGTTTACAACCATTACAAACGTGTCTTTGCACCGCAGGACGGAAATATCGAGATCGAAAAATCCAACATGCTGATGATCGGACCGACCGGTTCCGGAAAAACGTATCTGGTGCAGACACTGGCACGCCTCTTAGATGTGCCGCTTGCCATCACGGACGCCACATCCCTTACCGAAGCGGGTTATATCGGTGATGATATTGAAAGCGTGGTATCTAAGCTTTTAGCGGCCGCAGACAACGATGTGGAGCGCGCGGAGCACGGTATCATCTTCATTGACGAGATCGACAAGATTGCGAAAAAGAAAAATACAAACCAGAGAGACGTCAGCGGAGAAGCCGTACAGCAGGGAATGCTGAAGCTCCTCGAGGGCAGCGATATCGAAGTTCCGGTGGGAGCCAACAGCAAAAATGCGATGGTTCCGCTCGAGACCGTCAATACCAGAAACATTCTCTTTATCTGCGGCGGTGCCTTCCCGGATCTGACGGACATCATCAAGGAGCGTCTGAACAAGACAGCTTCCATTGGCTTCCAGGCGGATCTGAAGGACAAGTATGATGGGGATAAGAACCTGCTGTCACAGGTGACCTTAGAAGACCTTCGGACTTTCGGTATGGTGCCGGAGTTCCTTGGCCGTCTGCCGATCGTATTTACGCTGGAGAGTCTCAATGAGGATATGCTGGTCGAGATCTTAAAAGAACCGAAAAATGCGATCCTGAAGCAGTATAAGAGACTGCTCGAACTCGACGAGGTGAAACTGGAATTTGATGATGATGCACTTCGCTCTATTGCAAGAAAAGCGCTGGAAAAAGATACCGGTGCGAGAGCACTCCGTTCGATCATCGAGGATTTCATGCTGGATATCATGTATGAGATTCCAAAGGACAGCAGCATCGGAGAGGTTATCATCACAAAAGACTATATTGAAAAGACCGGCGGGCCGACGATTCTCCTGCGCGGTCAGGAAGTTCCAAAGTTAGAGCAGAAATAAGGTAACTGGAAAACACAGCGGAGCAGACGTGAAACTGGCGTTTTCTTGAAATAAGAGATAAGAAAGAGAGGGTTTTAACTATGGCAGAGGATTTTTTTGGAAATTTAAGTAAAACACTGAAAAAAACAGTGGATACTGTGGGAAAGAAAACAGATGAATTCGTAGAAATTCAGAAGATCCGCACCCGTCAGCATGCGCTTGAGGATCAGATTGAGAAGAATTACCAGGATATCGGACAGATCATCTACAACCGCTATCTGAACGGCGAAGCATTCGACGAGAATCTTGCCGGCATCTGCAAAGATATCACCGATCTGGAAAAAGAGATTGCAGACTGCAGGGAAGACGTGGCAAACAAGAGAGGCCGCATCGTATGCCCGGCCTGCGGCGCAAGTGTTCCGAAAGATGCAGCTTTCTGCATGCGCTGCGGTGCTGCTATGCCGGAGAAGGAAGAAGAGCCGGAGGATGCCGAGTTTGTACACGTAGAACCGGAAGAAAAAGCAGAAGAAACCGAAGCGGCAGCGCCGGAAGAAGAGCCGGAAGAAGAGCCTGAAAAAGAAGCAGAGGTACCGGAAGAGGAATGATCTGGACCCTGCTGCCGGGAGCGGTTTTCCTTGCAGACGGATGCCTGAAAAAGAAGGCAGAAGAGGAGTTAAAGGAAAATGAGCAGATCCCGGTCTGTAAAGGACATATTGTCCTGCGGAAATGTCATAACCGCGGCGTAGCGGGCGGCGGCTTCGCGGACAGCACGAAGAAGGTGGAAATTCTCACCTTCTTTTTGCTGTCCGGACTGTGGGCGCGTCTCGGAGCGCTGGCGGGCAGACGTAAGTGTAAGGTGAAGAAGCTTGGGCTTGCGCTTACGATTGGCGGCGGCATGTCGAACTGGTATGACCGGCATAAGAGAGGTTACGTGACCGACTATGTCAGCTTCCGGTTTGGACCGGAGAAGTTCCGCAGACTTGTGTTCAATGTTTCTGATTTCTGTATTTTCTTCGGAATTGCGCTGCTGACGGCAATTTCCTGCCGGGAGTCCAGGTGATGCAGGATCTCCCGAAAAGCCCTGCAGATGGCGGGCTTTTCGGGGCAAAAAAGAAAATTTGAAATTTTTTGAAAAAATTTGAAAAAAGCTGTTGACAGATTCGGAATCATCTGGTAATATATGTTTTGTTGAACGGCACATGAGAGCCGCAAGACAAGAAATGCAGGAGTGGCGGAATTGGCAGACGCGCAGGCTTCAGGTGCCTGTGGTCGCAAGATCGTGTGGGTTCAAGTCCCATCTCCTGCATTATTTTTTCGCTTTGCGTATCAAGAATTGGTCCGGTGGACCAATTCGGATTGCCCTGATGGGAAGTGTGAAAACTTTCCGTCAGGGTATTTTTATTTTTCCAGAAAAGAAAATAATTCCGACAGGACATTTTATGCCCAATACACACTTCAAAAGTATTCCAGAAAAGAAATTTCCGTAATTCGACAAAAATAGTTGAAATGTTTCCCTGGTTGTGATAGAATCTGAAAGATTAAAGTATGAGATGCATATTTCATACAAACTCAAAACCGAACGAAAAAGAAAGGAAAACGGTGGAATGATGAAAGCTTTTCTAATCTTAGAAGACGGGCATGTCTTTACCGGAACCAGCATTGGTTCACAAAAAGAAGTGATCAGTGAAATCGTATTTAATACATCCATGACTGGATATCTCGAAGTGCTGACTGACCCATCCTATGCGGGACAGGCAGTATGTATGACGTATCCTCTTATTGGAAACTATGGAATTTGTTATGATGATCAGGAGTCCTTAAGACCCTGGCCGGATGGCTATATTGTAAGAGAATTATCCCGTCTCCCCAGCAACTTCCGTTGCCAGGACACCATTCAGAATTTCCTGAAAAAGTTCGATATTCCCGGAATCGCCGGAATCGATACTCGTGCTCTCACCAAAATTCTTCGTGAAAAAGGTACCATGAACGGTATGATCACGACCAACGAAAATTATCACCTCGATGAAATTATTCCAAAATTAAAAGCGTATAATACCGGAAAAGTTGTAGAAAAGGTAACCTGCTCTGAAAAATCAGTTTTAAAAGGAGAAGGCTTTAAAGTTGCACTTCTGGATCTTGGCGCAAAGAACAACATCGCACGTTCCTTAAATGAGCGCGGATGCGAAGTGACCATTTATCCGGCGCTTACTACAGCAGAAGAGATCCTCGCCGCAAATCCGGACGGAATCATGCTGTCCAACGGCCCTGGAGATCCGAAAGAGTGCGTATCCATTATCAAAGAGATTAAAAAACTGTACGATTCCAATGTACCGATCTTTGCAATCTGTCTTGGACATCAGCTGATGGCACTGGCTACCGGCGCAGATACCCACAAGATGAAATACGGCCACCGCGGCGGAAACCACCCGGTCAAGGATCTGGCAACCGGAAGAGTTTATATTTCTTCCCAGAACCACGGCTACGTTGTAGATACCGATACCCTGGATCCGAATGTGGCAGTTCCGGCCTTTGTGAACGTCAACGACGGCACCAACGAGGGACTCAAATACGTCGGCAAAAACATCTTTACCGTACAGTTCCATCCGGAGGCATGCCCTGGCCCGCAGGATTCCGGATACCTGTTTGATCGATTCCTTGAGATGATGGGAGGTAACAAATAATGCCAAAGAATCCGAATATTAAAAAAGTTCTGGTTATCGGTTCCGGTCCGATCGTCATCGGACAGGCAGCAGAGTTCGACTACGCAGGAACACAGGCGTGCCGTTCCCTGAAAGAAGAGGGAATGGAAGTTGTTCTTCTGAACTCCAACCCGGCAACCATCATGACCGATAAAGATATCGCAGACCGCGTTTACATCGAGCCGCTGACCGTAGAAGTGGTAGAGCAGCTCATCCAGAAGGAAAAACCGGACAGCGTTCTTCCGACTCTGGGAGGCCAGGCAGGACTGAACCTTGCGATGGAACTCGAAGAAAAAGGCTTCTTAAAAGAAAACAACGTACGCCTGATCGGTACCACAGCACAGACCATCAAAAAAGCAGAGGACCGTCAGGAATTCAAAGATACCATGGAAAAAATCGGCGAGCCGGTAGCGGCATCCCTGGTTGTCCATGATGTACAGGCTGGTATCGATTTCACCAACAAGATCGGTTATCCGGTTGTACTGCGTCCGGCTTACACCCTCGGCGGAAGCGGCGGCGGTATCGCTTACAACGAAGAAGAGCTGATCGAGATCCTCTCGAACGGACTCCGTCTTTCCCGTGTCGGCGAAGTACTCGTTGAAAGATGTATCGCCGGATGGAAAGAGATCGAGTACGAGGTAATGCGGGACAGCGTAGGAAACTGCATCACCGTCTGCAACATGGAGAACATCGACCCGGTCGGCGTTCACACCGGAGACAGTATTGTCGTAGCACCGTCCCAGACCCTGGGAGATAAAGAGTATCAGATGCTGCGTACTTCCGCACTCAACATCATCACCGAGCTCGGTATCACCGGCGGATGCAACGTACAGTATGCGTTGAATCCGGACAGCTTCGAGTACTGTGTTATCGAGGTAAATCCGCGTGTCAGCCGTTCTTCCGCACTGGCTTCCAAAGCGACCGGTTATCCGATTGCAAAGGTTGCTGCAAAGATCGCACTTGGCTACACTCTGGATGAGATCCCGAACGCCATTACCGGAAAAACCTACGCAAGCTTCGAGCCGATGCTGGATTACTGTGTTGTAAAAATCCCGCGTCTGCCGTTCGATAAGTTTATCAGTGCAAAACGTACCCTGACCACACAGATGAAGGCAACCGGTGAGGTTATGAGTATCTGCAACAACTTCGAGGGTGCGCTGATGAAAGCCATCCGTTCCCTGGAACAGCACGTAGATTCCCTGATGTCCTATGACTTCAGCCACCTGTCAAAAGACGAGCTGATCGAAGAGCTTCACATCGTAGACGATATGAGAATCTGGAGAATCGCAGAGGCGATCCGTCAGGGCATCTCCTACGACGAGATCCACGAGATCACCAAAATCGATGTATGGTTCATCGATAAGCTGGCTATCCTCGTTGAGATGGAGCAGGCATTACAGGCCAAAGAGCTGGATGAGGATCTGCTGCGCGAAGCAAAACGCCTTGAGTTCCCGGATTATCTGGTGGCAAAACTGGCAGGAAAGACCGAAGAAGAAGTAAAAGCGTTAAGAAAACAGTATGATATCACCGCAGCTTACAAGATGGTAGATACCTGTGCCGCTGAGTTCGCAGCAACCACACCGTATTACTATTCCGTATACGGCGGCGAAAACGAAGCTGTCGAGACAAACGACAGAAAGAAAGTCCTCGTCCTTGGTTCCGGCCCGATCCGTATCGGACAGGGTATCGAGTTTGACTTCTGCTCCGTACATTGTACCTGGGCATTCAAGAAAGAGGGCTATGAGACCATCATCATCAACAACAACCCGGAGACCGTCAGCACCGACTTCGATATCGCAGATAAACTGTATTTCGAGCCGCTGACACCGGAAGATGTAGAAAATATCGTCAACATCGAGCATCCGGACGGAGCCGTTGTACAGTTCGGCGGCCAGACCGCGATTAAGCTGACCGAAGCACTCCTGAAAATGGGTGTGCCGATCCTTGGAACATCTGCAGAGAACGTAGATGCCGCAGAGGACCGTGAGCTGTTCGATGAGATCCTGGAGCAGTGTGAAATCCCGCGTCCGAAGGGACACACCGTATTCACCGCAGAAGAGGCGAAAAAAGCAGCCAATGAGCTCGGCTATCCGGTACTCGTCCGCCCGTCCTACGTCCTTGGAGGACAGGGTATGCAGATCGCCATCAGCGATGAGGACGTCGATGAATTTATCGGCATCATCAACCGGATCGCACAGGAGCATCCGATCCTGGTTGATAAATATCTGCAGGGCAAGGAGATCGAGGTTGATGCAGTCTGCGACGGCACCGATATCCTGATTCCTGGTATCATGGAGCACATCGAGCGCGCCGGCGTTCACTCCGGAGACAGTATCTCCGTTTATCCGGCACAGAGCATCAGCCAGCATGCAAAAGACACCATCGTAGAGTATACGAAACGTCTGGCAAGATCCCTGCATGTCATCGGTATGATCAACATCCAGTTCATCGTATGCGGTGAGGATGTTTACGTCATCGAGGTCAACCCGCGTTCTTCTCGTACCGTGCCGTACATCAGCAAGGTAACCGGAATCCCGATCGTGCCGCTGGCAACGAAAGTCATCCTCGGCCACACGATCCGCGAGCTTGGCTACGAGCCGGGTCTGCAGAGAGAGGCAGATTACATTGCCATCAAGATGCCGGTATTCTCCTTCGAGAAGATCCGCGGCGCAGATATCGCCCTTGGACCGGAGATGAAATCCACCGGTGAGTGCCTTGGTATTGCAAAGACCTTCAACGAGGCTCTTTACAAAGCATTCCTCGGCGCCGGAATCAACCTGCCGAAATACAAAAACATGATCATCACCGTAAAGGATGAGGATAAAGAGGATATCGTTCCGATCGCACAGAGATTCCAGGCTCTCGGCTACAAGATCTATGCGACGAGAAATACCGCGAAAGCCCTGAACGAGAACGGCGTCAATGCGATCCGCACCAACAAGATCGAGCAGCCGTCCCCGAACCTGATGGACCTGATCCTCGGCCACAAGATCGACCTCGTCATCGATACTCCGTCCCAGGGTGTTGAGCACTCCAAAGACGGATTCGTCATCCGCCGGAACGCGATCGAGACAGGTGTCAACGTACTGACCTCTCTGGATACCGCAACCGCACTCGTAACCAGTCTGGAAAATACAGATGTGAAGAAGCTGACCCTGATCGATATCGCAACGATCGACAAGAGATAAGCATGATAGAAGCATAAAGCAAAGAAAAGCTCTCTGCTGCAGAAACAAAGCGGCAGAGAGCTTTTTTGGCCGAATGTGGGTTTGAATGGATTTTACAAAAAAGAAAACGTGACGCGCTTGTGTTTTTAGCATAAGTATGATAGATTTTTAATAGAATGCCAGAAAAGGGCATCCAATTCAAAAAGAGAAAGGTACATATCGTATGAACATCATTGAGTGGTTAAAGGTTATCCTGCTGGGTATCGTAGAGGGCATTACCGAGTGGCTTCCGATCAGCAGCACCGGCCACATGATTCTGGTAGATGAGTTTATTAAGCTGAATGTGACAGCTGATTTCAAGAATGTTTTTGAAGTTGTTATCCAGCTCGGTGCAATCCTTGCGGTTGTCGTCATCTATTTCTGGGATCTCTGGCCGTTTCATGGCAAAAGCAAAGCGAAAAGCAAGAGCTATTTTGCCAATCCAAGCGACAACAAGGTCTTTGCAGGTATGCAGAACTTTGTAGACAATTACTGTTATCTGGACAAAATTATCATGTGGTTCAAGATCGTCGTATCGTGTCTGCCGGCAGCCGTGATCGGACTGGCATTCAACGACTGGATCGAGGCCCATCTGATGAATTACGTGATCGTAGCACTGATGCTGATCATCTATGGTGTCCTCTTCATCATCATTGAGAATTACAACAAGACGAGAACACTGTCTGCAACAAAAATCAAAGAGATTACCTGGAAAAATGCGCTGTATATCGGTGTTTTCCAGCTCCTTTCCATCGTACCGGGAACTTCCCGTTCGGGAGCAACCATCATCGGCGGTATCCTGCTGGGATGCTCGAGAGAGCTGGCATCGGAGTACACGTTTTTCCTTGCCGTTCCGGTTATGTTCGGCGCGAGCCTTTTAAAACTGGTAAAACACGGCTTTGCCTTTACCGGTGTTGAGGTGGCGATCATGATCGTCGGCATGCTGGTGGCATTTGCGGTATCGATTTTTGCCATCAAATTCCTGATGCAGTACATCAAGAAGCACGATTTCAAAGCCTTCGGCTGGTACCGTATCGTACTCGGTGTGATTGTGCTGCTGTATTTCGTAATCAAAACCGTAATTCTGAAATCATAAAATCGAACAATTCCGAAAATTTACCAGGAAAAATAGAAGAAGAAGTATCGTAAAATGAAAAAAATTGTGCGATACTTCTTTTTTTACGCAAAAATTACAAAAAACCCTGTAAAAAGTAACCAAAAGCTGATATAATAGGACACAAGAGGGACGCAGAACCAGAAATTAAAAAAAATACCGAAAATTTGCCATATTTTTATTGACTAAAGATATTCTTATGGTAAAATAAATGTGTGCGCCCCGAGGATATCTTTATTTTCGGTGCAATCAGTATAGGGTGAACGTATCATCCAGGGCAATCTGGAAATACTTTACTATAACCTATCAAAATTACAAGTAGGAGGAAAAGTAACAATGGCAAAATGGGTTTACATGTTCACTGAAGGTAATGCAGACATGCGTAACCTTCTCGGTGGAAAAGGCGCAAACCTGGCTGAGATGACAAACCTGGGACTTCCTGTACCACAGGGATTCACGGTAACAACCGAGGCTTGTACACAGTACTATGAGGATGGCAGACAGATCAACGACGAGATCATGGGTCAGATCATGGAAGCAATCGATAAAATGGAAGGAATCACAGGAAAGAAATTCGGAGACGCTAAGAATCCGCTGCTCGTTTCTGTACGTTCCGGAGCAAGAGCTTCCATGCCAGGTATGATGGATACCATCCTGAACCTTGGTCTGAACGAAGAGGTTGTTGAAACTCTGTCACAGGCTTCCGGCAACCCACGTTGGGCTTGGGACTGCTACAGAAGATTCATTCAGATGTTCTCTGACGTAGTTATGGAAGTTGGTAAAAAATACTTCGAAGAGCTGATCGACAAGATGAAAGAGGAGAAAGGCGTAAAACAGGACGTAGATCTTGACGCAGATGACCTCAAAAAACTGGCTGAGCAGTTCAAAGCTGAGTACAAAGCTAAAATCGGTGAGGATTTCCCGACCGATCCTAAGGTACAGCTGATGGAGCTGTAAAAGCCGTATTCCGTTCCTGGGACAACCCGAGAGCAAACGTTTATCGTCGTGACAACGACATCCCGTATTCCTGGGGTACCGCTGTTAACGTACAGATGATGGCATTCGGAAACATGGGAGATGACTGTGGTACAGGTGTTGCCTTCACCCGTGACCCTGCTACAGGAGAGAACGGACTGTTCGGTGAGTTCCTTACCAACGCACAGGGCGAGGACGTAGTTGCCGGTGTTCGTACACCTATGCACATTTCTGAGATGGAAGAGAAATTCCCGGAAGCTTTCAAACAGTTCAAAGAAGTTTGCAAAACTCTGGAAACACACTACAGAGATATGCAGGACATGGAGTTCACTGTAGAGCACGGTAAACTGTACATGCTGCAGACACGTAACGGTAAGAGAACAGCAAAAGCTGCTCTGAAAATCGCCTGCGACCTTGTAGATGAGGGAATGAGAACAGAGGAAGAGGCAGTTGCAATGATCGATCCTCGTAACCTTGACTCTCTGCTTCATCCGCAGTTCGATGCAAAAGCACTGAAAGAGGCTACTCCAATGGCAAAAGCACTGGGAGCATCTCCGGGAGCTGCTTGCGGTAAAATCGTCTTCACAGCTGATGACGCTGTTGCATGGGCTGAAAGAGGAGAAAAAGTTGTTCTGGTTCGTCTTGAGACATCCCCAGAAGATATCACAGGTATGAAATCTGCACAGGGTATCCTGACTGTTCGTGGTGGTATGACTTCCCACGCAGCCGTAGTTGCCCGTGGTATGGGAACCTGCTGTGTATCCGGTTGCGGTGATATCGTAATGGACGAGGCAAACAAGAAATTCACACTGGCTGGCAAAGAGTTCCACGAGGGAGACTGCATCTCTCTGGATGGTTCTACAGGATGCATCTATGACGGACTGATCCCGACCGTAGACGCTACCATCGCTGGCGAGTTCGGAAGAATCATGGGCTGGGCAGATAAATACAGAACCATGAAAGTTCGTACAAACGCTGATACTCCGGCAGACGCTAAAAAAGCTCGTGAGCTTGGCGCAGAAGGTATTGGTCTTTGCCGTACAGAGCATATGCTTCGAAGGCAACAGAATCGATGCATTCCGTGAGATGATCTGCGCTGAAACCGTAGAAGAGAGAGAAGCAGCACTTGCTAAGATCCTTCCGGAGCAGCAGGGAGACTTCGAGAAGCTGTATGAAGCTCTGGAAGGCAACCCGGTTACCATCCGTTTCCTGGATCCGCCGCTTCATGAGTTCGTTCCGACTGAGGAAGAGGACATCAAGAAACTGGCTGACGCACAGGGCAAATCTGTTGAGCAGATCAAAGCAATCATCGCTGGTCTGCATGAGTTCAACCCGATGATGGGTCATCGTGGATGCCGTCTTGCTGTAACTTATCCGGAAATCGCTAAGATGCAGACAAGCGCAGTAATCCGCGCAGCCATCAACGTGAAGAAAGCTCATCCGGATTGGAATGTTAAACCGGAAATCATGATCCCGCTTGTTGGCGATATCAAAGAGCTGAAATACGTTAAGAAATTCGTAGTAGAGACCGCTGACGCTGAAATCGCAGCTGCAGGCAGCGACCTTGAATACGAAGTTGGTACCATGATCGAGATCCCGAGAGCAGCTCTGACTGCAGATGAGATCGCAAAAGAGGCAGACTTCTTCTGCTTTGGAACCAACGACCTTACTCAGATGACTTACGGATTCTCCCGTGACGATGCTGGTAAATTCCTGAACGCTTACTATGACGCTAAGATCTTCGAGAACGATCCATTCGCAAAACTCGATCAGGACGGCGTTGGCAAGCTGATGAAGATGGCTATCGATCTTGGAAGACCGGTTAACTCTTCTCTGCACGTAGGTATCTGCGGTGAGCACGGTGGAGATCCGAGCTCCGTAGAGTTCTGCAACAAACTGGGTCTGGACTATGTTTCCTGCTCACCGTTCCGTGTGCCGATCGCCCGTCTGGCAGCAGCTCAGGCAGCTATCGCTCAGAAGAACGCTTAATTTAAGCAGAATCTGTCCGAATCAGGATTTTCATGCAATAGCATGATTTGTGTTCAAACGTAAGGAGACCCCGGCGGTCTGTAGAAATACAGGCGCCGGGGTCTTTTTTATCAATCGTTTAAAATCAAAGTGGGAGGGAAAACGGATGCAGAATGAAACAGCCAAAGAAAACCTGCTGCGGCAGATCCGGGAATACCGTCCGTACAATGAGCAGGAAGAGCGGGATCGGGCGATTCTGCTGAAATGGATGGAGAGCGGATGCGATATTTTGACGCGGGAAAATGAGACCGCACATCTGACTGCCTCCGCCTGGGTCGTAAGCCCGGATCGGAAGCAGGTGCTGATGGCGTATCACAATATTTACCATTCCTGGGCATGGCTCGGCGGCCACGCGGACGGAGATGCGGATCTTTGCAGCGTGGCGGTAAGAGAAGTGAAGGAGGAATCCGGGATTGAAGAGGTGAAGCTCTTATCGGATCAGCCATTCTCGCTCGAAATCCTGTCGGTGGACGGCCATGTGAAGCGCGGAAAGTACGTGACGACACATCTCCATCTGAATGTGACATATCTCATGGAAGCAGACCCGGTACAGGAAATCCGCTGCAAGCCGGATGAAAACAGCGCAGTCGGCTGGATTCCGGTGGAGCAGATCGCAGAAAAATCGACAGAGCCATGGTTTGTGGAGCGTGTGTATGGCAAGCTGTGTGAGAAAGTGAAAAGAGATTTCTGTGAAGTGTAATATGCAATCCGCGTATGAACTGCCATTTAGAATAAGCATTAGACAAATGAGCTGTTAGATGTCTAAAATAGAGACAGAAAGAAAAATGGCAGGAGGGGTTTTATGTTTACAAATCAGGATTTGAAAAAGCTGATTATTCCGCTTTTCCTAGAGCAGCTTCTGGTGGCTCTGGTCGGAATTGCGGACGTGTTTGTTATCGGATTTGTCGGAGAGGCGGCGGTTTCCGGTGTGTCACTGGTCAATGCGTTCAAAAGGTAGACTTAAGCTTCCAGAAAACGATCCTCTTTTTCTGACGACAGAAAAGTTGTTGGGAAAAGGGGATTTTTGGGGTAAAAGGGATTATTTCGGCGCGTTGAAAATCATGCCGGGGTATGGTAAAATGGACTCCGAAAAACAGCAAAAGGAGGACGTGACAGAAGATGAATGATATGAGCGTCTGCTCTCGTATGCAGGTCCCTACAAGCGGGATATGATTTTCGGAGCAGTGCTGGTATTGGTAGAAACGTGTTTTGAACTTTTTATTCCGATTCTGATTTCCAATCTGATTGACATCGGCGTTGCGAACGGCGATATCCCTTACATTTACCGCAAGGGAATCCAGATGGGAATCTGCGCGCTCTGTGCGCTTGTGACCGGAATTTTATACGCGCACTTTGCGGCGCGGGCGACGTACGGCTGGGGAGCTGAGATCCGGAAGGCGGAGTATGAGAAAATGCAGCAGTATGCATTTTCCAACCTCGACCACTTTGCGGTATCATCCCTGATCACCCGTATGACGACGGATGTTACCGTCATCCAGAATATGGTAAGCGCCGGCTTCCGCCCGATCACGCGCGGACCGTCGCTTCTGATTATGGGAATCGGCCTTTCATTCTATATGAATCCGCGGCTGGCATTTGTATTCCTTGTATGTACCCCGCTTCTTGGCTTTATTCTCTCCCTGATTGTGCGGAGAGTTGCCCCGATGTACACAAAACTGCAGTCCATGGTGGACCGCCTGAACAACGTTGTCCAGGAGGGGCTGACCGCGATCCGTGCCGTCAAAGCTTTCGTGCGGGATGAGTACGAGGAAGACAAATTCAACGAGGTCAACACCGACCTGACCGCAGCGAGCGAGCAGACGTTCCACTACGCCGTGCTGAATCTGCCGGCATTTCAGGGCGTCATGTATACCGCGATCGTGCTGATTCTGTGGTTCGGCGGAAATATGATTCTGAAAAAACAGCTTGCCGTCGGAAACCTGACCGGATTTCTAAGCTACGTCATGCAGGTCATGAACTCGATGATGATGATTGCAAACGTCTTCCTGCTCCTGACCCGTTCCATGGCGAGTGCACACCGGATTGTCGAGGTGCTCGATGAGAAAATCGTGCTCACCTCGCCGGAAAATGGTGTAGCAGAAGTGACAGAGGGCAGCGTGGAGTTTGACAACGTATCGTTTAAATACAAAGAAGAAGCAAAAGAGTACGCACTCTCCGATGTTACGCTGAAGATCAAAGCCGGTCAGACGGTAGGAATCCTCGGAGGAACAGGTTCTTCGAAAACGACGCTGGTGCAGCTCATTCCGCGTCTGTATGACACTAGCCGCGGCACCGTCCGCGTCGGCGGAAAGGATGTGCGCGCGTACGATCTTGCCGCTCTCCGCGATGCAGTCAATATCATTCTGCAGAAAAACGTGCTGTTCTCCGGAACCGTGCGTGAAAACCTGAAATGGGGCAATGTGGATGCATCCGATGAGGAGATCTGGGAAGCATGCCGCGCGGCGTGTGCGGATGAATTTTTGAACCGCATGCCGGACGGCCTCGACACCGTGCTCGAGCAGGGCGCAAGCAACCTCTCCGGAGGCCAGAAGCAGCGTCTCTGCATCGCGCGTGCGCTGATCGGAAAGGCAAAAATCCTGATCTTCGATGATTCGACAAGTGCGGTCGACACGGCAACGGAGAAAAAGATCCGCGAGGCACTGGCGGCGCGGAAGAATGTCACAAAAATTATCATTGCGCAGAGAGTAACATCCGTCATGAATACGGATCAGATCATCATTCTTGATGACGGAAAAGTACACCGGATCGGCACGCACGCTGAACTGCTGGCGGATGACCCGATTTATCAGGAAATTTACGCCTCACAGATGAAAGGAGGAGACGAAAATGGCAGCGAGAGCTTATAGCGGAAAGAAACCAAAGAACCTGAAACACACGCTGCGCGTATTCCTGTCTTATCTGGGACGGCACAAAAAAATGCTCGCAGTCGTAGCGGTACTGGTAACAATCAGCGCGGGAGCCAACCTCCTTGGAACGTATATGATCCGCCCGGTTGTCAACGGACTGGCGGACGGAGATGTGCACACACTGCTGCGCGGCGTGCTGATTACGGCACTCATTTTCGGGTGCGGCGCACTCGCAGCATACGGCTACACGCAGACCATGGTAAAAGCAGCACAGCAGGTTGTCTTTGATATCCGCCGCGATCTGTTCGAACACGTCCAGACACTGCCGCTGCAGTTCTTCGACAGCAGACGCCACGGCGATATCATGAGTCTTTTCACGAACGATATCGACACGATGGCAGATGCCCTGAACAACAGTTTTGCGATGGTTATCCAGAGCTTCATCCAGATTGTGGGAACACTGACCTTGCTGTATATCCTAAACTGGCGGCTCTCGCTGATTGTAACGGTGTGCTACGGTATCATGTTCTGGTATATCAAGTTCAGCGGAAAGCGCAGCAAGGGTTATTATACGAAGCAGCAGAACAGCCTCGGAGAACTGAACGGCTATATTGAGGAGCTGATCACCGGACAGAAAGTCGTCAAGGTGTTCCACCACGAAGAAGAGAGCTTTACGGAATTCTGCAAAAAGAATGAGGAGCTCCGGAAAGCGGGAACCGGCGCGCAGGGGTATGCGGCGACGATGGTTCCTGTCGTTGTCAGCATTTCGTATGTCAATTATGCGATTGTGGCAGTGCTCGGCGGCCTTCTCGCCCTGCACGGAAAAGCCGATATCGGAAGCCTGGCAAGCTACCTTGTCTTTGTCCGCCAGGCGGCGCTTCCGATCAACCAGTTCACCCAGCAGAGCAACTTCCTTCTCTCAGCGCTCGCCGGTGCGGAGCGTGTCTTCGACGTGATGAGCCTGGAGCCGGAAATCGATGAGGGAAAAGTGGAACTGGTCAACGTAAAAGAAGAGAACGGCGCACTTGCCGTCTGCGAAGAGACAACAGGCCGCTGGGCATGGAAGCGCCCGGACGGAACGATGACGGAATTAAAGGGCGATGTGCGTTTTGAAAACGTGGATTTCGGCTACACGGCAGACCGTCTGATCTTAAAGAACATCAGCCTGTATGCCAAACCAGGCCAGAAAATTGCTTTTGTCGGTTCCACAGGAGCCGGAAAAACGACGATCACGAACCTGATCAACCGTTTCTACGACGTCCAGGGCGGCGCGGTTGTCTACGACGGCATTGACGTAAAAGATATCGAAAAAGACGCTCTGCGCCACTCCCTCGGTATCGTTCTGCAGGATACCCATCTGTTCACGGGAACCGTAGCAGAAAACATCCGTTTTGGAAAACTCGATGCCACGCAGGAAGAAATTGAACGTGCGGCCAAAATTGCGAATGCGGATTCCTTCATCCGCCGTCTGCCGAACGGCTACGACACGATGCTGACCTCCGACGGAGCCAACCTCTCCCAGGGCCAGCGCCAGCTTCTCGCGATTGCCCGTGCCGCCGTTGCCGATCCGCCGGTGCTGATTCTTGACGAGGCAACATCCTCCGTTGACACCAGAACCGAGGCGCTGATCGAAAAAGGAATGGACCAGCTCATGGAGGGCAGAACCGTATTTGTCATCGCCCACCGCTTAAGCACCGTGCGAAACGCCAATGCGATCATGGTGCTGGAGCAGGGAAATATCGTAGAGCGCGGCGACCACGACGCACTTCTGGCACAGAAAGGAAAATATTATCAGCTCTATCATGGAATGTTTGAGCTGAGTTAAAAAGAAAGGAGTAAAGAGTATGAGAAAATATAACCGTATTTTTCTGATCGTCCTGGATTCTCTCGGAATCGGGGCGATGGCGGATTCGGAGAAGTTTGGGGATGTCGGTGTCAATACCTTCGGCCACATCTGGGAGAGTCAGGGAGGCCTTGAAATCCCGAACCTGCGCCGCCTTGGCATGGGAAATCTCTGCGGTGTGACAGAGGATGAGGCAAAGGGTTACGCCAGAAGGCTGAACGAGGCGAGCAACGGAAAAGACACCATGACCGGCCACTGGGAGATGATGGGAATTTACACGACAAAGCCGTTCGTTACGTTCACCGACCACGGATTTCCGAAAGAACTGATCGACGAGCTGGAAAAACGAACCGGCAGAAAGATCATCGGCAATAAGGCGGCGAGCGGAACGGAGATCCTCGATGAGCTGGCAGAGCGCGAGATCGAAAACGGAGAACTGATTGTCTATACCTCGGCGGATTCCGTACTGCAGATCTGCGGCAACGAGGAGACGATGGGACTGGAGACGCTGTATCATTACTGCGAGATTGCCCGTGAGCTGACCATGAAAGACGAGTGGAAAGTCGGCCGTGTCATTGCAAGACCGTACGTCGGAAAGAAAAAAGGAGAGTTCGTCCGCACCGCAAACCGTCACGACTACGCTGTCAAACCGACGGGAAAAACCGTGCTCAACGCGATGCAGGAGGCAGGATATGATGTCATCAGCATCGGAAAAATCAACGATATTTTCTGCGGCGAGGGCATCACGGAGAGTCTGAAATCCAAGAGCAGCGTCCACGGCATGGAGCAGACGATTGAGACGGCAGGAAAAGATTTTACCGGACTGTGCTTTGTCAACCTCGTCGATTTCGATGCACTCTGGGGCCACAGAAGAAACCCGGAAGGCTACGGAAAAGAGATTGAAAAATTCGATGTGAACCTTGGAAAGCTGCTGGAGCAGTTAAAAGACGATGATCTGCTCCTGATCACGGCAGACCACGGCAACGACCCGACTTATACCGGAACGGACCACACCAGAGAACAGGTGCCGCTCCTTGCGTACTCACCGTCTATGAAGGAGAGCGGCCTTCAGGAGACAAAGGACACCTTCGCTGTGATCGGCGCATCCGTTGCAGAGAACTTCGGCGTAAAAATGCCGGAGGGAACGATCGGAACATCGATCCTGGAATCGTGGAAATAAGGAAGCGATGGCGTTTTCAGCTGAGGCGGTAAGAACCTTTCGAAAGTTTCACAAGCTGTCCTTCTTCGAGCAGCTTCTTTAAAACTCGCTGGAGCTGGCGGCGGCTGCAGTGGAGCTGCATGGCCATCTTTTCCACGCCGGAAAACGTCTGATCAGGACAGCGCTCTGAGAGATAAGAGAGGAAGGATTCCTCGAGCGTGGAAAAATTCGACTGGGAGCTGGAATAAAGCATCAGCTTTTCGGTGACAGAGTTTAAAAGATATCGTAAAAAGCGGTTGTCGTTCAGCAGAAGCTCTTTCGTGGAAGCGAGCGGCAGAACAATACAAAGCGCGGTGGTGCGTGCCTCGATCTGGTGCGTATCATCGCGTTTTCCGCAGAATTCCATATCGCCGATGCAGGTAAAGCCGTCGAGATAGCCGATCGGGTAGCTCGTGCCGTCGGCGCGGTTGGCGCTGATCTCGATGGAACCGTCCACGAGGAACGAGAGGTATTCCTCCGGATTCAGCGTGTCGAGCCGTTCGCCTTTTTCAAACTGATACAGAGAAAATGCGAGATCCGGGGTATCGAAAAGAGATGGGATCTCATGTTTCTGAAGATAAAAGTCCAGCAGAGCCGGATCAAAAATTCGTTTCATAGGAAAATCCTTTCACAGAAAAATTTTTTGGAAAACTTTTTCTTTATTGTGACATATGACACAAGAAAAAGCAAGAAAGTCTGCTAAGATAAACCAGAATGAAAAATGTTACAGTTCGCTGGGTACCAGTGAACTGTAACCGAAAAAGAGGAAAGGGGAGTTTTCAAAATGGAAAACGAATTATTTGAGAAAACAAAAGTGTCCAAAGCATATATGACGCTCGCACTTCCGGTCGTGCTCGGCATGGTCGTGTCGCTGATCTATAATATGGTAGATACTTTTTTCATCGCGCGGACCGGAAACACGGCACTGATTGCCGGCGTATCGCTCGGCACACCGATTTTCACGCTGATGATTGCACTCGGTGACATCTTCGGTGTCGGCGGCAGTTCCGTCATTTCGCGCCTCTTCGGTAAAAAAGAGTACGAGGACGGAAGACGGATCAGCGTATTCTGCTTTTACGCGGCGATTGCTGTCGGCATTGCGGTCAGCATCATCCTGCTTGCCGCCAAACAGCCGATCCTTGGCCTGCTTGGCTGTGATGAGACGACGTGGCAGTATGCGGGGGACTATTACCAGTGGATTGCACTCGGCGCACCGTTTATCATCCTGCAGCTGACGCCGAACAATCTTCTTCGGACCGAGGGCTTCGCAAAAGCCTCGATGATCGGAACAATGCTGGGAGCCGTTGTCAACATCATTCTTGACCCGATCTTTATTTACACGCTCGGCATGGGAGCAGCCGGAGCAGCGATTGCAACGGTGATCGGCAACATCTGCGGTGATATTTTCTATGTTATCTTTATGATAAAGAAATGCCGCTATCTCTCCGTCGATTTCCGAAAACTGAAAATGACCGGAGCAGAGGTGCTCGCCGTTCTTGCCATCGGCATTCCGGCATCCGTCACAAACTTCATGCAGAGCATCGGCGTGACGCTGACGAACCGATTTTTGCAGCCGTATGGAACGGACAAAGTTGCAGCGATGGGAATTGCTTTGAAAATTATTATGATTTCTGTTCTTGTGATGGTCGGTTTCGCTTTTGGCGGACAGCCGCTGGTCGGATACAATTATGGAGCGAAAAATAAAAAACGTCTCAGTGAGACGATCCGCTTTGCCTTCCTCCTGGAAGTGCTGACCGGTGCCGGAATGGCGGTTGTGCTCGGTGCGGCGGCTCCGCTTCTCGTGGGACTGTTCTTAAAAGAGGCGGATGTCATTGCAGTGGCCCAGCAGATCCTTCGCGTCCAGCTCATTGGTATGCCGTTTGTTGGTATCGTACTCGCATCGACCTGTATTTTCCAGGCGATCGGAAACGGGGCAGGAGCAATGATTCTTTCAGCAGGACGTCAGGGCGTGATTTTTGCCATTGTAATTTTCTGCGCTTCAAAACTTGCCGGTTTTTCCGGTGTTATTGCCTCCCAGCCGGTTTCTGATTTTCTGACCGCATCGGTGGCTGTGATGATTCTGCTTCAGTGGAAAAAGAAAGAATTTGCAAAATAAGAAAGAACAGCAAAGCGGCTGCGGCACAGCGTTCCGGAACGGGAACCTGCCGCAGCCGCTTTTGGCGTGCGCAAAAAAACAGAATTCCTGCACAGGCGGCCGCCATGTCAAAAACACGTAAAAGTGATGAAAAAACGTCTCTTAATTCGGCAGTATTACGGGATTGCATTCTGAGAAAACAAGATATAAAATGGCATGAGATTCGACAAAAAGGGGAAGCAAAAACATACGACAATAGGGAGGACATCACATGGCAACAAAGAAAAGTGCAGTAAAAGATCTGACAAACGGCAGCCCGGTAAAACTGATTCTGGGGTTTGCACTGCCGCTGCTGCTCGGCATGCTGTTCCAGCAGTTTTACAGCATGGTCGATACGATTATTGTAGGAAAATTCTTAGGCGCGAAAGCGCTCGCGGCTGTTGGCAGTACAGGTTCGATCAACTTCATGATCGTGGGATTCTGTATGGGAGTCTGCAGCGGATTTGCAATTCCGGTTGCGCAGATGTTCGGGGCAGGAGACCGGAAAGCGCTGTGCCGGTATGTAGGAAATGGAGCCGTCCTGGCCGGTATTCTTTCCGTGGTGATGACCGTTCTTGTCTGCATCTGGTGCCGCGACATTCTGATTCTGATGAAAACCCCGTCCGATATTCTGGACGGTGCATACGCTTACATCTTTGTTATTTTCCTCGGAATTCCGCTTATGGTGCTCTATAACCAGACATCAGCAATCATGCGGAGCCTCGGCGACAGCCGCTCCCCACTGATTTTCCTCGGTATCTCTTCAATACTGAATATCGTGCTAGATCTTGCGCTGGTCCGCCCGATGGGAGTAGCGGGAACCGCGTGGGCGACGATTATCGCGCAGGGAGTCTCTGGATTCCTGTGTCTCTTTTATATGAAGAAAAAATTCACCATCCTTGCTTTTACGAGAGAGGACTGGAAGCTGCACAAGCATTATGTGCTTAATCTGTGCAATATGGGAATCCCGATGGGACTGCAGTATTCAATCACCGCGATCGGAAGTGTTATTTTGCAGACCGCTGTCAACGGCCTTGGTTCCACTGCGGTTGCATCTGTTACGGCTGCCGGTAAAATTTCCATGTTCTGCTGCTGCCCGTTCGACGCGCTCGGCTCCACTATGGCGACGTATGCCGGACAGAACGTCGGTGCGAAGAAGATGGATCGTGTCAACACCGGTATTTTGACAAGTTCCATTATTGGAAGCGTGTATTCCGTGGTCATTTTAGGAGTTATGTTTCTGTGGTCCCGCCAGATTTCGCTTCTCTTTGTAGATGCATCCGAGACGGTCATCCTCGACCAGGCGCGTCAGATGCTGCTGATCAACATGGTATTTTACATTCCGCTGACCCTTGTCAATGTCGTACGCTTTACCGTGCAGGGCATGGGCTTCAGCAAATTTGCAATCCTTGCCGGCGTCTGCGAGATGATCGGCCGTTCGGTGGTAGCCTTTTTCCTGGTTCCGTATTTTGGTTACACCGCAGTCTGCTTCGCAAGCCCGGTGGCATGGATTCTCGCCGATCTGTTTCTCGTTCCGGCGTACCTGTACTGCGCAAAAACGCTTCGTTCTCTTTTTGAGAAAAATGCGCAGATGATGTAAGCCGTGCCGCAAGATGGACAAGCTGTTTCAATTCTGGTATAATGGAGCCTGGATTTTAGGAAAGCTGAAAAAGAATCCCATAGAAGAGAGGAAGATATCCTATGAAACAGTCGGTATTAGAATATAAGAAACTTCTGGAGCAGGAAGGCCTTCTGGTGGAATTTGCAGAGCCGGAAGGAAAAGAAGGAGAGGACAGACCCGTTACCCTCGTAACGTATTTTTCGGGCGGAGCGGATCAGGGAACGCTGTTTCTCTGCAAAGGAGCTGCATTCAAAGAGGCATACTTAAAAGACGCCGTAAACCGCGGTGCTGTTGCCTATGTAAGTGAAAAAAAATACGAAGCGGGAAAAGAAATTCCGGCGCTCATCGTCAACGATGCCAGAAAAGCACAGTTTGTGCTGGGTGAGGCGTTTTACGATTATCCGGCAAAGTCGCTGCATGTCACGGCGCTGACCGGAACAAAAGGAAAGACAACGACAGCCTACTACCTGCAGTCGATGCTCGATGCCTGCCTGAAAAAACAGGGCGGAAACGGATGTGCACTGTTAAGTTCGATTGAATATTACGACGGAAAGACGAGAGAAGCATCAACGCTCACCACGCCGGAATCCCTGGAGCTGTGCCGTCATATGCGCAATGCCGTAGATGCAGGCCTTTCCCATATGGTGATGGAAGTATCCTCCCAGGCGCTCAAATACGAGAGAGTCGGAAACACGCATTTTGATACCGCCATTTTCCTGAACATCTCCAAGGACCACATCAGCCCGACGGAGCACAAGGATTTTGATGATTATTTCCAGTCGAAATTAAAGATCTTCGACCGCTGCACCTGCGCCTGCGTGAACCTGGACAGCGACCATATCGGGGAAATCCTGAAAGCTGCGGCAAAATGTGAGCGCGTCGTTACGTTTGGATCGAAAGAAAATGCTGTAATCCGCGTGAGTGATATCAAGCCGGGCAGAGGAAAATTCTATTTCCATGTGGCAGGACCGGATTTCTCGGAAGATTTTACCCTGCCGGTGCACGGAGCCTTCAATGTGGAGAATGCCGTAGCTGCCATTGCGGCTGCCTGGTCGATGGGAATCCCGGTTTCGCTGATCAAGGAAAGCCTCCTTGGCGTCACCGTTCCGGGAAGGATGGAGACGTATGAGAGCAGCGCGGGCGAGGTCACGGCGATCGTGGATTTCGCGCACAATGGCCTGAGTTTTGAAAAAATGTTTGATACCGTAGCACTCGAATATCCGGGGAGCCGCGTAAGCGTTGTGTTCGGAACCCCGGGCGGAAAAGCATTCAACCGCAGAAAAGATATGGGTGAGATTTCCGGAAAACGGGCGGACCGGATTTTCCTCGTACCGGATGATCCGGGAAACGAAGATCCGCAGGCGATCTGTGAGGAGATCGGCGGGTACATAGCAAAGGAAGGTGCATCCTTCCAGATCCGCATGGACCGCGGAGAAGCAATCCGGGAGGCGATTCTTGGCGCCGTACCGGGAGAGGTTGTTCTGATCCTTGGAAAAGGCGCGGACGTGACGATGCACGTCGGAAACGGAAATGTGCCGTACCGGTCAGATGCCGTCTATGCAAAAGAGGCGCTTGCCGAATATGGAAATGCATTTGCCGAAGCGGCAACGGCTCGTGAAACAGAAGAATAGAAGCAAAAACAGAAAAAAACAGAGCAAAAAAGACACGGAACAGAAAAATCCGTGTCTTTTTTGCGTCTGGCGGCAGCAGAAATGAAAATCAGACAGGAAATTTGGCGGATACATCCTACAAAATGTAGAAAAGAAGGACAGAAACTAGCCCGTATGACGAAAAGTTGTTAAAAATATAACGAACGAAAGTTAGACGTGTGAAACTAAACACAGAAAGCAAAAACCCGGGAACCATGCGGAAAAAGACGAATTCTGCGGGATGAAGGACAAAGCTGTAAGTTTTTGGAAAGAATTCTTGTGAAAAAGAACAAAAAATGGTATAATTGTATTGAAATATATCCAGAACACCCCTTCTGGAAGCGTACGGGCTCAGTGAGAAAAAAGATTTCACGAAAATGCTCGAAAAAAACACTTGTTAAATTCTTGTCATAGTGCTATGATAAGGAAAGTGAAAAATTTATCAATCACAAAAACCAACTAGGGGTATTTTAGAAAGGAGTATTTATGAGCAGCAAGATTACCATCATTGGAGCTGGAAGCGTTGGATCTACGATCGCCTATACACTGTCGAACGAAGACATCGCGTCTGAGATTGTTCTCATCGATATTAACAAGAAAAAAGTAGAGGGAGAGGTTATGGATATCGCGCAGGGTACCTGCTTCCGCGATCCGGTCTCCATCATCGCAGGTGAGTATGAGGATGCCAAGGACTCTGATATCGTAATTATTACTTCCGGTATTGCAAGAAAGCCTGGCCAGACCCGTATTGAGCTGACCCAGACCAACGTAAACATCTTAAAATCCATCACACCGGAAATCGTAAAAGCGGCTCCGAATGCCATCTACATCATTGTAAGCAACCCGGTTGATATCATGACCTACGTGTTTACAAAGATCTCCGGACTTCCGGAAAACCAGATCCTTGGTTCTGGTACCATGCTGGATTCCGCGAGACTTCGCTGCGGACTGTCTGAACACCTCAACATTGCCCAGAAAAACATCCACGCTTACGTATTCGGTGAGCACGGCGATACTTCCTTCATTCCGTGGAGCGGCGCTTACGTTTCCGGTGTCAGTCTGGACGAGTACTACGAGACCGTAGAAAAAATGGGCAGGAACGTAACCAAGATCGACAAAGATGCTATGCTGGAGTACGTAAGAACTTCCGGCGGACAGGTTATTGCAAACAAAGGAGCTACTTTCTATGCAGTATCTGTTGCAGTATGCAAACTGGTAGCAACCATTCTTTCTTCTTCCGATTCTGTAGCAACCGTATCTTCCATGATGCACGGTGAGTACGGCATCGAGGATGTATGCTTAAGCACACTGACCCTCGTTGGACCGAAAGGCGTACAGGGCAAGATTCCGATGCGTATGACAAAAGAGGAAGTAGAAAAACTCAAAGCAAGTGCCGACGCATTAAAAGCAGTTATCGCACAGATCGAGCACTAAGAGCGGGCAATAAGCTCAAAACATAAAATTTATGGCAGTGGCAGAAAGTGCGAAAGAGCGGTATCTCCCACTGCCTTAACGTGCGCCTGAAGAAATTTTCCGCCGGGTGTACATAAAAAGAGTACCGGAAACTTTTCCGGTGCCGGACAGAAGATACCGCAGGCAAAATGGAAACCAATAGGAGTAACAAGAAAGGAGCAATTCCATGACCTACAGTTATTTTCCGGGCTGTACGCTGAAGAACAAAGCAAAAGATCTGGATCACTATGCCAGAGAATGCGCAAAAGTTCTGGGATTTGAACTGGAAGAAATTGAAAACTGGCAGTGCTGCGGAGCTGTGTATCCACAGGCATCCGATGAAATCGCTACCAAACTTTCTTCGGTTCGCGCCTTAGCAGACGCCAAAGAAAAAGGACAGGATCTGATCACAGTCTGTTCCGCCTGTCATCACGTGATCAAACGCGTAAACGATGACATGGCGAATGTAGAAGACATTCAGACAAAAGTAAACAACTACATGGCTCTTTCCGAGCCATATCTTGGCGAAACGAAAGTACTTCATTATCTGGAAGTGCTGCGTGACGTCGTTGGATTTGACAAGATCAAAGAGAAAGTGGTAAACCCATTAAAAGGAAGAAAAATCGGCGCATATTACGGCTGTATGCTGCTTCGTCCGAGCACCACAATGCAGTTTGACGATCCGGAAAATCCGACAATCATTGAAGACTTTATCAAGGCCCTTGGCGCAACACCGGTCGTATATCCGATGAGAAATGAGTGCTGCGGCGGCTACATATCCCTCAAAGAAAAGAAAATGGCATCCAACATGGTAGACCAGATCATGGCATCCGCATCCTACAAAGGAGCAGAAGAACTGATCACTGCATGTCCGCTTTGCATGTACAACCTGCGCAATAACGGAACAAAAGAAGGTCTTCCGGTTACCTACTTTACCGAGCTTCTTGCAGAAGCACTCGGCATCAAAGAGGAGGTGCAGGCATGAAAATTGCAACATCCGATGAAATCCGTGCCATCGCCGGTGTGGATACCAGAAAATGTATGAAATGCGGTAAATGTTCCGCATCCTGTCCTGCTTATAACGAAATGGACATCCGTCCGCATCAGTTGTATCTTACGTACAGAACGGCGATGTGGAAGCACTGATGAACTCCAAGTCCATCTGGAAATGCCTCTCCTGCTTCGCATGTGTAGAGCGCTGTCCAAGAGACGTAAAACCTGCCAAACTGATCGAGGCAGTTCGTCTTTCCGTGATCCGTCAGAGAGGAGAGAATTATCTTTCTCCGGATGAAATTCCGGCTCTTCTGGATGATGAGACTCCGCAGCAGCTTCTGATGAGTGCATTCCGTAAATATAGAAAGTAAAAAACAACCCATCCACAGAAAGGTGAGAGAAAAGTGCAAAGAATAGGAGTATTTGTCTGCCACTGCGGTACAAATATTGCGGCTACGGTTGATGTCAAAAAAGTTGTTGACGTCATCAGCAAAGAGCCGGGTGTTGTTCATGCAGAGGATTATCAGTATATGTGTTCCGAAACGGGTCAGCAGAAAGTGATCGATGCCATTCAGAACGAGCATCTGACCGGCGTTGTCATCTGTTCCTGCTCTCCGCGTATGCATGAAGGAACGTTCCGCAAAGCAGCAGAAAAAGCGGGCCTGAACCCGTATCAGCTGGAGATTGCAAACATTCGTGAGCAGTGTTCCTGGATTCATAAAGACATGGAAGAGGCTACCGAGAAGGCCGTAATTCTGGCCCGTGCAGCCGTTGCTAAAGTTATGCTGGATACCCCGCTTACCCCGGGCGAGAGCCGCGTTGTAAAACGTGCGCTGGTGATCGGAGGCGGTATCGCAGGTATTCAGACTGCACTGGATATCGCAGATGCAGGCTATGAAGTAGATATCGTAGAGAAGACCCCGAGTATCGGCGGAAGAATGTCCCAGCTCGATAAAACATTCCCAACCCTTGACTGTTCTTCCTGTATCCTGACTCCTCGTATGGGAGAGGTAAACGCCCATGAGAAGATCAATATCTATACCTACAGTGAAGTAGAGAGCGTTGGCGGATTTGTCGGTGATTTCAAAGTAGATATCCGCAAAAAAGCAAGATACGTAGATATGGACAAATGTACCGGATGTGGTCTCTGCCAGGAGAAATGTCCATCTAAGAAAAACTTAAGTGAGTTCAACCGCGGACTGTCCACACGTACTGCAATTTACACACCGTTCGCACAGGCAGTTCCGAATGTACCGGTCATTGATACTGCAAACTGTATCCATTTCAAAACCGGAAAATGCGGTATCTGTTCCAAAGTCTGCGCAGCAGGTGCAGTAAATTACGATCAGAAAGATGAAGTAATTACAAGAGAGTACGGTGCTATCGTTGTTGCAACCGGTTTTGATACCATCAATCTGGATAAGTTTGATGAATATTATTACAACCAGAGCAAAGACGTTATTACCTCTCTTGAAATGGAACGTCTGATGAACGCTGCCGGCCCGACAGGCGGTAAAGTAGTACGTCTTTCCAATGGCGAGCATCCGAAGGATATCGTATTTATCCAGTGCGTTGGCTCCCGTGACGTAACCTGCAGAGGAAAGAGCTATTGCTCCAAGATCTGCTGTATGTACACCGCAAAACAGGCCATGCTGGTGCGTGACCATTATCCGGATGTCAATGTACATGTCTTCTACATTGATGTTCGTACCCCGGGTAAGAACTTCGATGAGTTCTATCGCCGTGCAGTAGAAGAGTTTAGCGTAGATTATATCAAGGGTCAGGTAGGAAAAGTATCTGAGGCTCCGAACGGACGTCTTCTGGTACAGGGATCCGACCTTCTGGACAACCGTCAGATCAAGATGGAAGCAGACCTTGTTGTCCTTGCAACGGCAATCGAGCCGAGTAAAGATGCAAGAAAACTGGCTACCATGCTGACTGCAAGTATGGATACCAACGACTTCTTTACCGAGGCACACGCAAAACTGCGTCCGGTAGAGTCTCCGACCGCAGGAGTTTTCCTCTCCGGTGTATGCCAGGGACCGAAAGATATTCCGGAAACCGTTGCACAGGCCGGAGCAGCTGCTGTCAAAGTAGTCGGACTGCTTGCAAAAGACAAACTGACCACCAACCCGTGTACAGCAGAATCCAATCCGCTGTTCTGTAACGGATGTGCATCCTGTGAAAAAGTCTGCCCATACGGCGCGATTTCTTACGAAGATCGTCAGGTCAACGACCACGGAATCCGCGAAACCAGACATGTGGCAGTCGTTAACGGCGCACTTTGCCATGGATGTGGTGCATGTACCGTTGCATGTCCGTCCGGCGCTATGGACCTGAAAGGATTCTCCAATAGACAAATTCTCGCGGAGGTAGATGCAATATGCCGATAGATAACAACGAAAACAAAGAATTTAAGCCAGTCATCGTGGCATTCTGCTGCAACTGGTGCTCCTACGCAGGAGCAGACCTAGCAGGTTCCAGCCGTCTTTCCTATCCGGCAGACGTAAAGATCATCCGTGTTCCATGTTCCTGCCGTGTCAATCCGCTCTTCATCTTAAGAGCATTCCAGAAGGGCGCTGACGGAGTCATCCTCTGCGGATGCCATCCGGGAGACTGCCATTACAGCACAGGAAACTATTATGCAAGAAGACGTATGACCCTGCTGTTCTCCATGCTGGATTACATGGGCGTTGAGAACGGACGTACCCGTGTGGAATGGGTATCCGCCGCAGAAGGTGTGAAATTCTCCCAGACCATGAACGAGTTCATCGAGCAGGTTACAAGCCTTGGTAAGAATGTCAGATTGGAGGATTTACGATGCAAGAAAAATTAGTATCCCGCGCAAAAGAGCTTCTGTCTGACGGTACCGTAGTCCGTGTTCTTGGCTGGAGAAAAGGTGACACTGATTTCAGTGCAGAGCCTGCATTCTTCGAGACTGCCGAGAGCCTTTCCGAGTTTACCTACGACGGATTCTGCGGCGCAAACCTTAGCAAATACATGATTAAAGCATCGAAAGAAGAAGGAAAAACACTCGTTTTCTTAAAACCGTGTGATACTTACAGCTTTAATCAGTTAATCAAAGAGCATCGTGTGGATCGCGAGAAAACCTATATCGTCGGCATCGGCTGCGATGGAAAACTCGATATCGAAAAGATCCGTGAAGCAGGATGCAAGGGTATTACCGCTGTAACAGAAGACGGCGATACCATCAAAGTGGCAACTGTTTACGGCGACAAAGAGCTCGCAAGAGAGGATGTTATCCTGGAAAGATGCAAAGCCTGCAAGGGCGGAAAACACGTTGCCTACGACGAGCTGGCAGAGAACTGCGACGAAGAGAAACCGGCAAAAGAAGGCCGTTTTGAACTGGTTGAGAAGCTCGAGGCAATGGCTCCGGAAGAGCGTTTCGCATTCTGGCAGAACGAACTGTCCCGCTGTATCCGCTGTAATGCATGCCGTAACGTATGTCCGGCCTGCAGCTGTATCAAATGTGTCTTCGATAATGACCGTTACGATACCGCACAGAAAGCAAATACGACTACATTTGAAGAGCAGATGTTCCACATTATCCGTGCATTCCACGTTGCCGGACGCTGCACCGACTGTGGCGAGTGTTCCCGTGTATGTCCGCAGCACATTCCGCTGCACCTGCTGAACCGTAAATTCATCAAAGATATCGACGAGTTCTACGGAGAGTATCAGGCAGGCGCCGATACCGACAGCCGTGCACCGCTCACCAACTTCACACAGGAAGATGTAGAGCCAAGTATCGTTAAGGAAAGGGGTTAAGGGATGTATCAGATTAGCAGAGAAAAAATGCCGGAGCTCCTTGCCGCTGTTGCAAAGGAGATGGATCTTTTCCTTCCGGTACAAAACAATGGAATTACCAATTTCGGTTTCTGGACCGAGGACGCAGACGTGGATCTCGATACCTTAAAAACCGTAAAATCCCCGAAAGATGCCTTTTTCCCGCAGAGTGAAATTCTTTACTCCTGCTATCAGAAGGCAAATAAAACCAGCATTGAACCGGCTGCATTAAAAGACGCACCGTTTGCTATCTTCGGCGTTCGTCCGTGCGATGTCAGAGCGTTCGATGTTCTGGACCGCGTTTTCTTAAGCGAGCCTGCAGACGTTTACTATGCAGCAAGAAGAGAGCACGGCATCGTTGTTTCCCTGGCTTGTCATGAGCCGGAAGACAGCTGCTTCTGTAAAACCTTCGGCATCGATGCTGCAGAACCGGCAGCAGATGTTGCTATGTGGCAGGTAGCTGACGGTTATGCATGGGAAGCAAAAACCGAAAAAGGCCAGAAACTGACCGAGCTTGTAAAAGCTTACCTGACCGAGCAGGATCTTACCAAAGAAGTAGAGGCTGAGAAAGAAGCAATCCGTACTCTGATCGACAAGATGCCAAACAGCAACCTTTCCCTCGAGGGATGGGGCGTTGGCAAGACAAAAGAACGTTTTGACGATCCGAAGTGGAAAGAACTTTCCGATGCCTGCTTAGGCTGCGGAACCTGTACGTTCTCCTGCCCGACCTGCCAGTGCTACGATATCAAAGACTTTAACACCGGAAACGGTGTACAGCGTTACCGCTGCTGGGATTCCTGCATGTACTCTGATTTCACCATGATGGCAGCAGGAAACAACCGTACCACACAGCTGCAGCGTTTCCGTCAGCGTTTCATGCACAAACTGGTATACTTCCCGGACAACAACGACGGAATGTATTCCTGCGTCGGATGTGGACGCTGCGTAGAGAAATGCCCGCAGTCGCTGAACATTGTCAAAGTAATCAAACGCATGGGAGGTACCAAGTAAATGTGCAATTGTAGTTGTGGAAGCGAAGAAAAGAAAAACGCTTTGCTGCCGCAGGTCGGTATCATCACAGATATCCGCCGCGAAACACCGGACGTAAAAACATTCCGTATCGTTCGTCCGGACGGCACCAAGCTGTTTGAACATATGCCTGGCCAGTGCGCAATGCTCTGTGTACCGGGTGTCGGAGAGGCACTGTTTTCCATTACCTCTTCCCCGACAAACAAAGAGTACCAGGAGTTCTCCATCAAGGAGTGCGGTACTTTAACGAATTATCTTCACAACATGTCCGTAGGAGATGAAATCCTGGTTCGTGGACCGTATGGAAATCATTTCCCGGTAGAAACCGTATTAAAAGGACAGGATCTGCTGTTCATCGCCGGAGGTATCGGACTTGCTCCACTGCGTTCTGTTATTAATTACGTACTGGACAATCGTGATAACTACGGTACCGTAGATATCGTTTACGGTTCCCGTTCCAAAGACGATCTGGTACAGTTAAAAGAGATCCAGGAAGTATGGGCGAAAGCAAAAGATGTCAACGTGCATCTGACGATTGACCGTGAACAGGAAGGCTGGGACGGCCATGTAGGATTCGTTCCGAATTATGTGAAAGAACTGAACATGTCCGTTGACAAAACAGCTCTGATCTGCGGACCGCCGATCATGATCAAATTTGTCCTTCAGGGACTTCAGGAGCTGGGCTATGAGAAAACACAGGTTTACACTACTTTGGAGCTTCGTATGAAATGCGGTATCGGAAAATGCGGCCGTGCAACATCGGAGATAAATATGTCTGCAAAGACGGCCCGGTTTTCCGCTGCGACGAGATTGACGAATTACCGAACGAATATTAAACGGAGGTTGAAGAAAATGCAGGAAATGGTAAATATTTACGTTTACGGCAAGAAGTATTCCGTACCTGGCGATCTGACCATTATGACCGCTATGGAGTATGCCGGATATCAGTTAAAACGCGGATGCGGATGCCGTCACGGATTCTGCGGTGCATGTGCGACCATCTACAGAATCAAAGGAAAGAATGAGCTGAAAACCTGTCTGGCATGTCAGACACAGGTAGAAGACGGTATGTATATCGCAAGCCTTCCGTTCTATCCGATCGACAAGAGAACCTACGATATCGAAGAGATCAGCGCAGAGCAGAGAGTCATGATGGATCTGTATCCGGAAATCTACAGCTGCGTTGGATGTAATGCATGTACCAAAGGATGTCCGCAGAGCCTGAACGTTATGCAGTATATTGCATACGCACAGAGAGGCGACTTCAAGAAATGTGCAGAAGAGTCCTTCGACTGCATCGGCTGCGGAATCTGTGCATCCCGCTGTCCGGCTGGTATCTCCCATCCGATGGTAGGAGAACTGGCAAGACGTCTGAACGGAAAATACATTGCTCCGAAGTCTGAACATGTAAAGAACCGTGTAGCAGAGATCAAAGAAGGAAAATTCGATGATCTGATCGAGCAGGTTATGCAGAAACCGATCGAAGAAATGCAGGAACTTTACAACAACCGTGAGATCGAGAAATAAGGAGGGAATTTCGAATGTATACACTGGCCAATATGCAGGACTCTATTAAAAAGGTAGAAGCTACCAGAGCCCAGAGAATGGCAACAGAGCCAAGAAGAATGACAGCGGATGAGAAAGATGCCCTTCTTGCAGCATATCATCCGGACTATAAAGAGGAAGGCTTCATCACCCTGAAAGTCGGTCCGAACAAAGGCGAGAAAGTTCCGACAGAGCTCGGCTATCTGCTGGAGTCCAACAGCCGTATCCTCGGTGTTGACATCGACCTTGACAAAGTAGATTATGACGTAGATGTACTGGTTATCGGTGCCGGTGGAGCAGGTTCTTCTGCAGCTATCGAGGCTCACGAGGCTGGCGCAAACGTTATGATTACCACCAAACTGAGAATTGGTGATGCAAACACCATGATGGCAGAAGGTGGAATCCAGGCAGCGGACAAAGAAAACGATTCCCCGGCACAGCATTATCTGGATGCGTTCGGCGGCGGACACTTTGCTGCAAGACCGGAACTGCTCCGCAAGCTCGTAATGGAAGCTCCGGATGCAATCTCCTGGCTGGAAAACCTCGGCGTTATGTTCGATAAAGATGAGAACGGCCGTATGGTAACTACGCACGGCGGCGGAACTTCCAGAAAACGTATGCATGCATGCCGTGACTACTCTGGAGCAGAGATCATGAGAACACTGCGTGATGAAGTCATCAACCGCGGTATTCCGGTGATCGAGTTCTCTTCCGCAGTAGAATTGATCAAAGACGATAAGGGACAGGTTGCAGGTGCTGTTCTCCAGAACATGGAGACTGGCGAGTACCAGGTAGCAAAGGCAAAAACCGTTATCATCGCAACCGGTGGTGCGGGACGTCTTCACTACAACAACTTCCCGACATCCAACCATTACGGTGCAACCGCTGACGGTCTGATCCTTGGATACCGTGCAGGCGCTCCGCTTCTGTATCAGGATACCATTCAGTACCATCCGACCGGAGCTGCTTACCCGGCTCAGATCTTCGGTGCTCTGGTAACCGAGAAAGTACGTTCTCTGGGCGCAATGCTCGTAAACGTAGACGGCGAAGCATTCATGCATCCGCTGGAAACCCGTGATGTATCTGCAGCAAGCATCATCCGCGAGTGCTCCGACGACCGCAACGAGGGCGTTGAGACTCCACAGGGCAAGGCTGTATGGCTGGATACTCCAATGATCGAGCTGATCCACGGAGAAGGCACCATTGAGAAGAGAATCCCGGCTATGTTCCGTATGTTCATGCAGTATGGCATCGATATGAGAAAAGAGCCGATCCTGGTTTACCCGACGCTGCATTATCAGAACGGTGGACTGGAAATCAACGGCGAAGGCTTTACCAACACCGTAAGCAACCTGCTCGTAGCAGGTGAGGCAGTTGGAGGAATCCACGGAAGAAACCGTCTGATGGGTAACTCTCTGCTGGATGTTATCGTATTTGGCCGTGATGCAGGAAAAGCTGCAGCAGCAAAAGCAAAAGACGTAACACTTGGAAAGATGAATCTGGATCATGTGGAGAAATATGCTGAGACCTTAAAAGAGGCAGGCATTGACACCGGTATGGTATCTCCGCAGCTTCTGCCGGATTATGCAGGAAAGAGACACCTGTAAAATGCAGTAACCGCGAAAAAGCGTGTCGGAAGGGGGCGGCGTTTAAAAGCCGCTTCCGGGACACGCTTTCCGTGCTGAAATCCAAAAGGTTTTTCGGTACGATAAATCATAGAAGTAAAGAAAGGTGGAGAACCCCATGCGTGAAATTCAGGCTAGTACCATTACGGATGTGGTAGAGAAACTTTGTATCGAAGCAAACTACCATCTTCCGGAAGACGTAAAATGTGCCATCACAGGCTGCCGTGCCTGCGAGGATGGCGAGATTGCAAAAGGTGTTCTGGACAAAATCGTAGAAAATTATGAGATCGCAGACGCACAGAACGTGCCGATCTGCCAGGATACCGGAATGGCATGTGTTTTCCTGGAAATCGGACAGGATGTGCACATCGCAGGAGGAGATCTTGCAGAGGCAGTCAACGAAGGTGTCAGAAGAGGATATGACAAAGGATACTTAAGAAAATCCGTTGTCAAAGATCCGGTCAGAAGAGGAAACACCGGCGACAATACACCGGCTATGCTCTACACCGAGATCGTTCCTGGCGATCAGATCAAAGTAACCGTAGGCCCGAAAGGCTTCGGAAGCGAAAATATGAGTATGATCCGTATGTTCAAACCGTCCGCAGGTCTTCAGGGAATCAAGGATTTCATCCTGGAAGTTGTTGAGACAGCAGGCCCGAACCCATGCCCGCCTATGGTAGTCGGCGTTGGTATCGGCGGAACCTTCGATAAATGTGCACTGCTTGCGAAAAAAGCACTGATGCGCCCGATCGATTCCGAGAACCCGGATCCGTTCTACGCAGATCTGGAAAAAGAAATGCTGGAGAAAGTCAACAAACTCGGCATCGGACCGCAGGGCTTTGGCGGAAAAACCACAGCCATCGGCCTCAATATCGAGACAATGCCGACTCATATTGCGGGAATGCCGTGTGCAGTCAACATCAACTGCCATGTTACCCGTCATAAAACGGAGGTGATCTGATCATGGAAAAACATATTCAGCTGCCTTTAACAGAAGAACTGGCAAAAACACTGCATGCCGGAGATACCGTATATCTGACCGGAACTATCTATACTTCCCGTGACGCCGGACATAAGAGAATGTGTGAAGCGCTCGCAAGAGGAGAAAAAATCCCGTTTGATCCGACAGACGCTACGATTTACTACGTAGGACCGACCCCTGCAAAACCAGGCCAGGTCATCGGATCTGCAGGTCCTACCACCAGCGGCCGTATGGATGCGTATGCTCCGACCATGATGTCCGTAGGCGCAAGAGGAATGATCGGTAAAGGCGCACGTCTTCCGGAAGTTGTAGAAGCCATGAAGAAATATCATGGCGTATACTTCGGAGCCATCGGCGGAGCCGGCGCACTGCTTGCAAAATGCATCAAAAAAGCAGAGCTGATCGCATACGAAGATCTTGGCGCAGAAGCACTTCGCCGTCTGGAAGTAGAAGACATGCCGCTTTTTGTTATCATCGACTGCGACGGAAATAATCTGTATGAGATGGGAAGAAAAGAATACTTAGAAGCGCATAAAGAAGACTAAAGGTTACATTTGTAACGACGAAATACAAGAGAGACCATAGACCCGTCTGATTATTTCAGACAGGTCTCAAGCTGAAAAGACATCAGGGCATTAACACTTGCAAGCGACTTTCGGCAGAAAAAGAAATGAAAGAGGAAGAAAAACATGACTGTAGAAATGATAAGCCACTTACTGGAAGCACTGATGATCCTGTGCTTTGGCCTGTCCTGGCCGCTGTCCATTTATAAATCCTGGACTTCAAGAACAGCAAAAGGAAAGAGCCTTTACTTTGAGGTGTTCATCTGGATCGGATATATTTTCGGTATTGCTAACAAATTTATCAGCTATATGAACAATCCGGACAAAGACTGGATCTTTTTCCTTGCATGGGCTTTCTATTTCCTGAACATTGCAGAGATCACCGTAGATATGGTGCTGTACTTCCGCAATGTAAAACTGGATAAGAAAAGAGAAGCAGAGAAATAAAGCAGCGGAATACAGTTAAACTTACAGAATCCCCGGCGGTGCGGCATTTGAGGCGGCATCGGCGGGGATTCTTATTTCTATACGATGACTCACACTGCGAAAAGAAAACATTGCGGGAACGCAGAAAGCAGGGTATACTTGTGTATAGAATCTGCTTGACTTAAAGTGCACTTCATAGTTTAAAATAAAGAAAGCTGGAGATTTGCGGTGTCAGAAAAGAGAAGGTTCTGACAAAGCAGAGGTTTCGGCTTTCTTTTTATGTTGTATCGTATTTGGGTGTGAAAAAAAGGAAAAAACGAAAACGAGGTGAATGCTTTGGAGGCAAGAGAGGTATTAGAAAAAGTAAAAAACAACGAAATCTCGATCGAGGAGGCAGAGAAATATTTCAAAAAAGAGCCGTTCGAGGAGATGGGATATGCTAAGCTGGATACGCACCGTGAAATCCGGAGCGGATTTGCGGAGGTCATTTTCTGTGCGCGGAAGGCGGATGAACATCTGCTGAAGATTTTTACGCGTCTGTACGAGCAGGATGGGGAGGTCTTCGGAACGAGAGCCAGTGAGCATCAGTATGAGCTGATCCGCGAAAAGTTTCCGGAAGTGGTGTATGATCCGCTGTCGCATATTTTAAAAATAGAAAAGAAAGACAAGAAGCGGATCGGAAAAATTGCGGTCTGTACGGCTGGAACTGCGGATATTTCCGTTGCCGAGGAGGCGGCGCAGACCGCAGAATACTTCGGTGCAAACGTTGAGCGTATCTACGATGTCGGTGTGAGCGGTATCCACCGCCTGCTGTCGCGTCTCGATACGATTCAGAGCGCCAACTGCGTTGTAGCCGTTGCCGGAATGGAGGGGGCGCTGGCGAGCGTGCTCGGCGGCTTGGTGGACAAGCCGGTGATTGCTGTTCCGACATCCGTTGGCTACGGGGCCAGCATGAACGGTCTTTCGGCGCTGCTTACGATGATCAATTCCTGCGCGAACGGAATTGCCGTCGTGAATATCGACAACGGCTATGGAGCCGGATATATTGCAACACAGATTAACAGAATGGGAGTACATCAAGATGAGTAAAAGTTTATATCTGGAGTGCGGGAGCGGAATCAGCGGAGATATGACCGTTGCAGCGCTGCTCGACCTGGGAGCAGACCGGGAAGTACTGGAGAAATCACTGGAAAGCCTGAAACTGCCGGGATACGAAATTGCGATTACAAGAGTGAAAAAGTCGGGGCTGGATGCCTGCGATTTCAATGTGATTCTGGATGCAGAGCATGAGAACCATGATCACGATATGGCGTATCTGCACGGGGATGGGGCGGAAGTGCATGACCATCCACATGATCACGAGCATCATCATGACCACGAGCATGCGCACAGCCATGACCACGATCACACAGGGGAGCATCATCACCATCATGAGCACCGCGGGCTGCCGGAGATTCTTGCGATTATCCGCAGCGGCGGTCTGACACCGGGAGCAAGAGCGCTGGCGGAGCGGATTTTCCAGATTCTTGCCGAAGCGGAAGCAAAAGCCCATGGCGTTCCGCTTGATCAGGTGCATTTCCATGAGGTGGGAGCTGTCGATTCCATCGTTGATATTGTGGCTGCCGCTGTCTGCCTGGATAACCTGGCGCCGGATGAAGTCATCGTGACGGGTCTCAGCGAGGGAAGCGGCTTTGTCAGATGCCAGCACGGCATGATCCCGGTTCCGGTACCGGCTGTTTTAAATATCGTACAGGCACATGGCCTGACCCTCGTTCCGACCGGAATCCAGGGTGAACTGGTCACACCGACCGGAGCAGCCATTGTTGCGGCAATCCGTACCAAAGAGACACTGCCGGCATCCTTCAAATGTACCAGAACAGGTCTTGGCGCCGGAAAACGGACGTATGAGCGCCCGTCACTGCTGCGTGCAATGATGCTCGAAACAGAAGAAAACGACGAGAAAGATACGATCTGGAAGCTGGAGTGCAACATTGATGACTGCACCGGCGAGGCGCTCGGCTACTGCATGGGAAAACTGCTGCGATCAGGCGCAAGAGATGTCCATTACATCCCGGTCTATATGAAGAAAAACCGCCCGGCTTACCAGCTGGATGTAATCTGTGATGATAAAACGCGGGAGACGTTGGAAAATATCATATTCGCCGAGACCACCACAATCGGCATCCGCCGCTGCCGGATGGAGCGCACCGTGATGAAACGCGAGTTTGCGACAATCGCAACCGAGTACGGCCATGTGACAGTCAAGATCTGCCGCCACGGCGAGATCGAAAAAATTTACCCAGAGTACGAGAGTGCCGCAGTAATTGCAGAAAAAAGCGGCATGCCGGTCGGCGAGGCTGGTGCGTGGATCGTACAGAAATATAAAGAAGGAAACAAAAAAGCATGAGATATTTAAAACCACATTTTTACGACCAGTTTGTATGCACCGCCGGAGACTGCCCGGATACGTGCTGTGCCGGCTGGCAGATCGTGATCGACGAGGATTCCCTGGAGCGGTATGGAAATGAGAAGAGTGAGTTTGGAAAGCGCCTGCGCAATTCGATCGACTGGGAGGAAGAGTGTTTTTACCAGAACAACCGCCGCTGTGCCTTTCTGAATGATGAAAATCTCTGCGATCTTTACAAGGAACTGGGGCCGGATTCCTTATGTGACACCTGCCGCCTTTACCCGCGCCATACGGAGGAGTACGAGGGTCTGCGTGAATTATCCCTGTCCCTTTCCTGCCCGGAAGCTGCACGGATTATCCTGTCCTGCAAAGAGCCGGTGCGTTTTCTGGAGGAGGAGACCGACGAGGAGGATGATTTTGAAGAGTTTGACTTCATGATGTTCTCCCAGCTGGAAGACACGAGAGATGTTTTGTTCCGGATTCTGCAGAACCGCGAACTGCCGCTGCAGGAGCGCATGACGGCGGCAGAGCAGCTCGCAGAACAGTATCAGATCTGTATGGAGGAGCAGCGGGAGTATGATATCGATGACCTGCTTCGGAAGTATGAAAAGCATCTGGAAGAGGGAACCTTAAGCGAGTGCGTGGCGGAGAGCCTTGCGGAAAAAGGTGTGGATGCTGCATCCTTTCATGCATATGACCGCCAGGTGAAGGAACTTGCCGTTCTCCGCGGTCTCGAGCGTCTTCGTCCGGAATGGGATACTGTGCTTGACGGCACAGAAAAAGCGCTGTATCAGAACGGAGAAACCGCTTATCAGGCCATCTGTGAAGAATTCCATCGCACCTGGGGCGCTGCAGGTGAACGCCGTGCAGAGTGGGAAAACATCGGTGAGCAGCTTTTGATGTTTTTCGTCTACACCTATTTCTGCGGCGCCGTCTATGACGATATGGTCTGTTCCAAAATGGAACTCGCGCTGTTCTCTGTCCGTTGGATTCAGGAAATCCTGGTTGCACGGTGGCTGGAAAATGGAAAAACGCTTTCCATGCACGACATCGAGGAGCTTTCCTGGCGCTATGCGCGTGAGGTCGAGCATTCCGATGATAATCTGAATGCGCTTGAGGACTGGCTTTTTGAAACTTATGCACCAGAAGGCTGTGTGCTGGAGGAGGAGTAATCCTGCATCCGATAGACTTACTGCACATTTTCCCTGATGTGTGTTAAGATAGAAGCGTTGTTACAGAAAGAAAAGAGGGAAAATTATGCAGGAAAAACAAAAGAAATGGATTCTGCGCATTGCGCTTTATCTGATTGGAATTATGGTGCTGGCACTCGGTATCACACTGAATACGAAGACGAACCTCGGCGTATCGCCCATCATCTCCATGCCGTACGCCGTGGCACAGATCTTCGGCTATGAAACAGGAACCGCCGTCTTCGTGGCGTATTTGATCTTCATCGTATTACAGATCGTACTGCTGAAAGGAAAATTCCCGCCGTTCCAGCTTCTGCAGGTTGCCGCAAGTTACCTGACGAGCGCCTTTATCACCATCTTCGACCGGATTTTCCCGGCACCTGACCAGATGGGAATGCGGCTTCTCGTTCTTGTCCTTGCCATCATTCTTACGGGAATCGGCGCCGCTGTGACCGTAGACGTCAACATCGTCCCAAACCCGGCCGACGGCCTGGCAAGAGTTCTCGGCGAGCGCTGCGGAAAGAACATGGGTTTCGGAAAAAATCTTTTTGATTTCTCCGCCATCGTCATTTCCCTTGCGATCGGCCTCATCGATGCCGGCCGCCCGGTAGGAATCGGAATCGGCACTGTTATAGCCATGGTCTGCACAGGAAGAGTCATCGCGGCATTCAATCATTTCGCAAAAAAGAAAATAGAAGAAATCACCATCGCCTGAGTGATCCATGCCCCTGTCGAAAAACCTTGAGTTTTCGGTGGGGGTTTGTTATAATAAAAGACAGCGAAAGAAAAATTTTTTGATTTGTCATAAGGCGTTTGTTTGCGTTATGAGAAGTGCGAAGGAGGAAGTGGCAAATGAACTTAGTTATTACGATGAGCCGCCGGTTTGGTACTGGGGCGAGTATTATTGCGAAAGAACTTTCCGAGAGACTGCATATCCCGGTATATGATAAGGACGATGTAGAGCACGGCATGCGTGAAAATGCCTTTGAATCTGAGGCGGATGCGATCCGCGAGCTGGCGAAACAGCCGTGTATTATCATTGGACGGTGTGCTTCGGAGTTTCTGAAAGATAAAAGCAACGTCATCAATATTTATGTCTGCGCGGACAAAGAGGACCGGATCAAACGTATCATGAAGCTGTTTTCCCTGACAAGAGAGGCGGCTGAGGTGATGCTGGAAGAGACAGACAAGCAGCGTGCCGAGTATTATTATAAAAATACCGGAAAGACATGGGGCGATGTCAATAACTACCATATGATCCTGAATACCTCGGATCTTGGCATCGAGAACTGTGCCGATATTCTGATGCGGTATTTTGAAATGAAAGATTATATCTAAGAGATATTTAAAAAGAAATACATAAAAAATCAGGTGCTTCCCGAAAAAGAGAAGCACCTGATTTTTTGTGCGGTTTAGTAAGCCTGATACGTATTGCCATAACTCCGGCTGGAGAAGTAATTCTGTTTCAGAACCAGGAACAGTTCGGCATCGGTTGCATATTTGTACGGATACAGATAGAAAATACCGACAAGATTGCAGGTGATTCCGGAAAGAATATACCATCCGATAAAGGAGAGATCAAGAATAAATGTATTCATCTTTTCACCGTTCATCATTTCACGGCTGATGCGGAATGCTTCTTCGGTCGAAAGTTCCGGGTAGTCGGCGAGAAGATAAGGACCATGCGGTATTCATAAGCTTTCACAATTCCAGGAATCAGAAGAAGCAGCGACCAGAGGAATATATAAAGATTTTTTAAAAACAGAGTCCACACAGTTTTTCCATAGTAGCCGTTCTGGAATCCGAACAGTATGTTGCCAAGTCCCGCTTTTTCCATCGAGTTTTCAATGAAAAACCTCGAGCCTCCTACCTCAAATGGTGCAAGAACAAAAATACGGATCAGAATAAAGGCAAGACCAATGACAAGAAGTACAATGCCGCTGAAGACAGTAAAAACAAATTTAACCGGTCCAAGCGGGGTGAATTTTTCTGCAAAGGATTCCACATTGAAGTTATCGGAAGAAATCGTAAATCCAGATATACCGACCGAGTTAGTCTGATTGCTGTCATTGTTGGAATTTCCAGAATTAGAAGTACCGCTTCCGACCAGCAGAGTCAGAATCAAGGCGGCTACCACACAGATCCAGTAATTGCGTAAAAATGCGGCTTTTCCGCGGGTTTTCAGTTCCTCTCGAGTCCACATAAAAAAGACCTCCCTCTTAATGTAAGTGTAAACAGCAGACAATTCTGCCAAGTCACGATTATCTTACCATGGGGCAGGTGAAACATCAAGACAGCTTAAGGAAAGTTTAAGAAATTGGCAGAAAGATTAAAGTGGAAATGTGCATTCTTAAATAAAGATTTTACTTGTGAAGCGGGGATGAATGTGCTATAATCTCTCCGGTGCGTCAGAACGCAGCGGGGCCGGGTTTCTCCGGGGTGCGTTCTGAAAAAAAGAAACCTGTACGTTGAATTGACAAAGAGAGCGAGGAATCTACGTGTATCTGACAAAGGACGAGTTTTTGCAGAAATTCGGAATTCTGCCGCAGGAATTTGAGGAAGCAGATATTTCCTGGGAAGAACTGCTGGAAATTGCGGATGATTATGAACGGCGCCGTCCGACGCTGGAAAAGATCCGAAAAGAATTTGTGGCAGAGTTTTTGCAGGACAAGGAAAAAGAGATCGGACTGCAGTCGTACCACAGCCGTCTGAAGGACACCGAACATCTGGTGGAAAAGCTGGTGCGCAAGCGCCTAGAAAATTATGCAAAGTACCGGAAAATGGATTCGACAAGCTATATGCGTTACGTGACAGATCTGATCGGAATCCGGGGACTTTTGCTGTATCGGGAGGACTGGGTAAACTTCCATAAATACATTACGCACTGGTTTAAAAATGATCCGGAGAAATACATCCGTGATTACGGCCGTGACTACGACCAGAACGCATCGGGCTATATGGCAGAGCCGCCGAAAGTCCATACAAGACTTGGCGATTACGCCGACATTTATGTGAACTGGATTCCGGAGGAGAACATTCTGGACCGGAAACATTACCGTGCGGTGCATTACATTGTCGTTTACCGCGGCGTCTACATTGAAATTCAGATTAAGACGCTGTTCGAGGAGGGCTGGGGAGAGATTGACCACAGCATTCTTTACCCGCGGCGCAAGGGAAACGCCATGCTGACAGAGTTTTCCGAGCTGCTGAACCGTCTGGCGGGCATGGGAGATGAGATGGGATCGTTCTACCGCCGTCTCCAGGTTGTGCCGGATGAGAAGTTCCAGAGCAAGGAAACGATCGTGCGCAAGCGTGAATTAAAACCGCAGGTCAAGGCAGCGGTGGAAAAACGCGATCTGAATGAAATTCATACGATGGATGATGCCGTCTGGAGCATACTGAAAGAATAAAACTGCTTTTCAGACATGGGAAAGGATAAAAAATGGATGGAAGAAACACGGGCCGCATGGGCTTCTCTCATGCAGCAGAGGACTCTGCGGAGAATATGATGGCGGCAGTCAAAGCCGGAAAAATCCGAAAACATCTGATGGGAAATACCTCGCCGATCCGCTACGGAACAATGGAAAAACGCGAGATGACCGAATATACCGACTTTGTCCGGACGAAACTCTGCTATGAAATCCTGAATCTGCCCGGGGAGGAAAAATGAATACAATAGAAAAAATATACACAAACTACGACGGACTTCTGGAAGAATTTTCCGAGGAAGTAATCCAGAGCCGTTACGCTGTTTTTTACGAAGAAATCGAGGAATTTGCCAAGAGTCTCGGCATCCGCGAGAAAATCCAGATCAGCGAGTCGCTGTTGAGCCATGCAGTGCTGGACTATTTCACGGATATTTCCCGCCTGAAACATTTTCATCAGGCAAAGCATATCAATTCATTGAAAGTGATCTCCTATGAGACCTACTGGCTGCTGCGGAGAAAACCGATCCAGATCCTGGTGGAGGATGAGACATCGGATGCGATGGCATTTCTGAACGAAAAGTTCGTCTTTTCCCGGATTGCCAAATATCTGATGGGCGACGGAAAACGGGTGATTTTAAGTCCGGAGACGAAAAAAGGCTTTCTGAATTATCTCGATTCGCTGTTTTATTACCTGAAATACCGCAATTACGATGCAGAAATGCTCGAGATGATGCTGATGGGCTTCAAAGCGGGTGTTCTCGTGGCGGATGATTTAAAGGAGCAGGAGTCCTGAAAAACGGGCGGAAGCGGAATACAACAAAATAAGATGAAGATCGAAAGAACCGGACGGGCCGTAAGGCTGCTGTCGGGTTCTTTTTTTGTGCGGTGCTGCATAAAGTGCAGAGAAAACATTGCGATGCATGGACAGAAAACCGTTTAACAATGGAGGGACGGGAACTGCTTTCCTTTGGAACTTTGTACAGGGAGGAATGGATATGGCCACGCTTGAAAAAATCAATGCATTTCTAAAAGCGGTGAATGCAGCCGCCTGGGGACCGCCGCTTCTTTTTCTGCTGCTTGGGACAGGCATTTTTCTGACCATCCAGCTTCGCGCGCTACCCATTCGACGGTTGTTCTTTGCGCTTCGTACAGCATTCGGCCGTGAGGCGAGATACAGCGGGGAGAAAACAGAAGCAGGAGTTTCGCCGTTCGCATCGCTGATGACGGAACTTGCGGCGGAAATCGGGACGGGCAATATCGTGGGGGTTGCCTCCGCAATGGCGCTTGGAGGACCAGGAGCACTGGGATGGATGATGCTGGCGGCGGTTGTGGGACTTGCTTTGAAATTTTCTGAGAGTTTTCTCTCGGTGCAGTACCGGATGCAAAGAAAAGACGGAACATACTGCGGCGGTCCGATGGTGACGCTGACCAGAGCATTTCCGGGGGAGCGGCTGGCGAAGATGCTGGCTGTGTTTTTTGCCGGAAGCACCGTGCTGGTATCTCTCGGAATGGGCAATATGACGCAGGCAAACTCGATTGCGCTGGCGATGCAGGATACGTTTGGCGTGGCAAGAGAAAAAAGCGCGTTGGTGCTGACGATTCTTCTTCTGCTCGTGGTGACAGGCGGACTGCGTTCCATTGCAAAAGCGGCGGAGGTGCTGGTACCGGGAATGGCACTCTTTTATCTGGGCGGGGCAGGAATGGTAATCGGTCTGCACGCCGGAGAGCTTCCGCGGACACTGCTTGCGATAGTACGGGACGCGTTTTCTTTCCGGGCGGTATCGGGAGGAGCGGTGGGTGCGGGAATTTCCCTGCTGCCGCCGGCCTTGCGGTATGGAATTTCCCGCGGTGTGTTTTCGAATGAAGCAGGGCTTGGAGCAGGCGGAATCAGTGCTGCGGCGGCACAGACCGACGATCCCGTGCGGCAGGGGTACATCAGCATGACAGGTGTGTTCGTTGATACCATGGTGATCTGTCTTGTGACCGGCCTTGCCGTTGGAGTGACCGGGGCGGCAGAGGGGATACTGGAGGCGGAAAAAGCGGATGGAGCGGCGATGGTAATTCAGGCCTTTGAAAGTGTGTTCGGACCGGCGGGAGGCTATGTTGTCGCGGTCGGGATTCTGCTGTTCGCATTTGCAACGATGGCCGGCTGGGCATACCAGGGGGAGCAGGCGTTTCTCTGGCTGGTGAAAAAGGATAGCTTCGGAATGGTTTACCGTGTTTTCTTCTGTTTTGCAGCGTTTGCCGGGTGCGTCTGCATGGCAGAAACGGTCTGGAATTTTGCGGAGCTTGCCAATGCCTGCATGGCGGTGCCGAACCTGCTCTGTGTGCTGCGGCTCTGGAAGGAAGTAAAAGAGGAGGCATTCCGGTTTGAAAGCAGGATAAAAAAAGCAGAACAAAAGAAAGATAGAAATACATGAGAAACCGTATTTCCGGTCCTCAGGCAGATTTCGATGCGAGCTGATCGAGAGAGCCGAAAGAATATCCCATTTCTTCCCATTTCGTCAGCAGCTCATCGAGAATCTCCGCGTTGGTGGATGAGGTATTATGAAGCAGGACGATGGCACCGGGATGAATGCGTCCGGTCAACTTTTTGAAAGCCTCCTCGTGGGTCGGCTGCTGATCCTGGTACCAGTCTACATAGGCGAGACTCCAGAAAAACGTATGGTATCCGAGGTCCTTTGCCATCTGCAGGTTCTGTGTGCTGTATTTTCCCTGCGGCGGCCGGTAAAATTTCACCATTTCCTGGCCGGTGGTCTCCTGATAAAGTGTGGAGACGCGGTTCAGTTCTTCGGAGAAGGCTTCCTGCGTGGAGATTTTGGACATATCCGGGTGCGACCAGGTGTGGTTTCCGACGATATGGCCTTCTGCCGCCATGCGTTTGACAAGATCCGGCTGGTCGGAGAGAAAATTGCCGACGACAAAGAACGCTGCGGGTGCCTGATGCTTCTGGAGCGCGTCAAGGATCGCCGGGGTGTTGCCGTTTTCATAGCCGCAGTCAAACGTCAGATAGATGATGTTTTCTTCCGGTGAAGCGGCAAACCAGGCGTTGTAGGCGGCAAGCTCTTCGGATGTAGCATTGCCGACGGGAGTCTTCCCTTTTTCCGGGAAGGAGAGCCCCCAGTTTTCGGCAGCAGAGGAGAGGACGGGCATCGAAACGGAAGAAACAGGTGTCTCCGGCGCAGCAGAGAGAAAAACTGGGGCTGCCTTTCGGAGCGCACGGCAGGTAAAGTGGGACAGAACAGAGCCAAAAAGAAAAGCGGAGCAGAAAAAAGCGGCGGCGATACCGGCTTTTTTCAGGATCCGGCGGGAAAGGGGTGAAAGAGAACGCATAAAATCCCCCTCCAGGACTTTTTGAGACAATATATGTATGGATGAAAGAAAACATGCGGCACACATCTGTTTGACTTTACCTGCAATCTATGTCACAATGGAGGTAGAGTGGATGGAAAGGGCAGAGAAAAACAAGATGACAAAATATGAGGTTTTAAAAAAGTACTTCGGTTACGATTCCTTCCGGGAGGGGCAGGAGATGCTGGTGGATGCGCTTCTGAACGGACAGGATGTGCTCGGCATTATGCCGACCGGAGCAGGAAAATCGCTGTGTTATCAGATTCCGGCGCTTCTGCTGCCAGGAATTACCCTGGTGGTATCACCGTTGATTTCTCTGATGAAGGATCAGGTATCGACCCTGAACCAGGCGGGGATTCACGCTGCGTTTCTGAACAGCTCCTTAAGTGCGGCGCAGTACCGGAAGGCACTCGGCTTTGCCATGGAGGGCCGGTACAAGATTATTTATGTCGCCCCGGAACGCCTTCTGACACCGGAATTTTTGTGCGCGGTGCAGTCGATGGAAATTTCGATGCTTAGTGTTGATGAGGCACACTGTATTTCCCAGTGGGGTCAGGATTTCCGCCCAAGCTACCTGAAAATCACAGAGTTTGTCAAGCAGCTTCCCGCACGGCCGGTGATCGGTGCCTTTACGGCAACGGCAACAAAAGAGGTACGGGATGATATTGAAGCACTGCTGTCTTTGCGTGATCCGGTACGTCTGGTCACAGGCTTTGACCGGAAAAATCTGAAATTTACGGTACAGCAGCCGAAAGATAAATTCGCAGCCGTGGAATCATTCCTTGCAGAGCACGAGGCGGACTGCGGAATTATTTACTGTCTGACCAGAAAAAATGTGGAGGAGGTCTGTGAGAAACTCGAGCAGAAAGGATATTCTGTCACAAGATACCATGCGGGTCTCTCTGACCTGGAACGGAAGGAAAACCAGGAAGATTTTATTTATGACCGGAAGCAGATCATGGTAGCGACAAACGCTTTTGGTATGGGAATCGATAAATCGAATGTGCGGTACGTCATCCATTATAATATGCCGAAAAATATGGAAAGCTATTACCAGGAGGCCGGCCGTGCGGGACGGGATGGCCTTCCGGCGGAATGCATTCTGCTGTACGCGGGACAGGACGTCATCACAAACCAGTTTTTTATCGAAAACATGGCGCAGGAGAGTGAGGATCCCGAGACGACAGCGCTGATCCGTCAGCGGGAGGAGGAACGGCTGAAGAAAATGACGTTTTACTGTTTCACCCATGAGTGTCTCAGAGATTATATCCTGCGGTATTTCGGGGAATACGGTTCCAATTACTGTGGAAACTGTTCCAACTGCCTCTCGGAATTTGAAACGGTGGATGTGACAGCGGCGGCAAAGGCAATCCTTGGCTGTGTGCGGGAATGCCGTCAGCGCTACGGCACGACGGTGATTCTCGATACCCTGCACGGTGCGAATACCGCGAAAATCCGCCAGTACCGCATGGATGAAAACTCCCATTACGGGGAACTGGCAAAAGAGCCGGTCTACCGGCTGCGGCAGATCTTAAATGAACTGCAGGTCCGGGAATATCTCTATGTAACGGCCGACACATACAGCATTGTGCGCCTGTTGCCAAAAGCGGCGGAGCTGCTGGATGAGGACGGCACGATGCTGATGAAGATGGCAAAAGAAGAAAAACGGATTCCGAAAGCCGCAAAAGAGAAGACAAAGACAAAAACCTCGGCAGCGGCAAAGGATCTTTCCAACGAGGAGGCCGCGGTATTCGAAAAACTGCGGGCACTCCGGATGGAGCTTGCAAAGGAGCATAAAGTGCCTCCGTATATTATCTTCTCGGATAAAACACTGATCCAGATGGCGATGGAGAAACCGTCCAACAAAGAGGAAATGCTGGCGGTCTCTGGTGTCGGCGAGAGCAAATTTGAAAAGTACGGGGAACCGTTTCTTGCATGTCTTGCAGAAAGATAAAACAAGTCGTGTAAAAAAACGGGAAAACAACAGGAAAGGAAGAATACGCTTATGAAAAAAGAAAACGCAGTTATTTTTGGAGTGACCGGTGTTGTAGTTGCCGCCGTGCTGATTGGAGGCGGAATCTATATGAAAACGGAACGGGACCGAAATCTGAATGCAGATACAGCAAGTACTGCAGCGGACAGCAATAGGGCAGAAGAAGTACAGAAAGCCGTATTTCTTGCAGAAGATTCCGGGTTATGGTACCTGGGAGATCTGGAACACGGAAACATCTATGTGACACATACACCGTCCGACACACTTTACGATGAAAATGGAAATGCTATTGATCCGTCCGAGATCAAAAAAGGAGATTTTCTTCAAGTGGAGGGCGACGGTATTATGCTGAACTCCTATCCGGGACAATATCCGGGTATCAGCCGTATTATGAGAATCAGCGGCGGTACGGAGGCGGATGCAGAAAAATTCGATGAGGAACTTTCCCAGATTCTGCCGGAAAAGGATCCATCGGAAATTCCGTTTCTGAATCTGTGCTACACACAGCCAAATGCCCAGGTGACAGCTATGGCAACACAGGGAGGTTATACCTGGTCTTATGTTGATGAGGACGGCAATGGTCAGAACGTCGTTGCGGACAGTGCGTTCATTCTGGAATGGACGGAACTGAGTGATCTGCATACAGCAAATGACGAAGGAAAAACCGATCTGGAGCTTGTCTTCTCGGAGGAGCCGGATTCTGTCACAGCAGAAAGATGGCCGGCCGAAGACCGGGGGCAGAACTTTGGCAATGGTTACCCGGAGGGAGAAAGCGTTTCTGTGGAGCATGCGGAGAGCTGGAGCATTCCGGGAGCCGAGGCCGGCTACATCTACGAAGTGGACGCGGTATTCGAAAATGGAACCGTGTCATACGGATTTGAAGTGAAAAAGTAAAAAAAGACTTTCTTTTTCCGTGACATTATGCTATTTTTACTGTGAAAACAGAAAAATGCAATGTGCCATACGGCATAAGCAGCTGACTTTTCAAAAATCAGAATCCGTTTGACCGGAGGATGCGAGGAGGAATTTGTATGAAGTTAATTGTTGCTGTATTACGGAAAGAGGACGAGGCAGACACCATTGCCGAGTTGAACAAAAAAGGCTTTTTTGTGACGGAGCTTGCCACGACCGGCGGTTTCCTGAAGGAGAAGAACACAACACTGCTGATCGGAACCGATGATCATAAGCTCGACGCTGTGCTTGCGATCTTAAAACAGGAAGCAGGGCTTCGGAAAACAGTTACCTATGCGGCTACCCCGATGGAAAGCGGAAACTTCTGCCCGGGCGGAAATTACTCTGTTCCGATTGATACCCAGACAGGAGGCTGTACTGTGTTTGTGCTGAACATGGAACAGCTGGAAAAATTCTAAGACTCTAAAGATTTTTAAATTCCGGCATATGATCCTGGTAGTGGAGCGGCAGATGCGTACGCTGACAGTCGGGATTGGAACGCTCTTTGATGGCAATTGCGGTGAAAAATCCTTTCCAGAGTTCTTCGTAAGGATCCGAAGTGGATTCCGTGAGGGAAAGGCGTTCTATTTCACCCGGAGAAAGACGGGTCAGATAAAAGGGCCGGTCAGCGGGATGCACGACGGCAAGCTGCCGGTTATCATCGAGAATCATCCAGTTTTCTGAGGGGAGCCGGTCAGAAAAATGGGGAGCGACCAGGGTCAGCACATTAGCTTTCGGGGAAATATGCGAGACCAGGATCGGAAAACCGGAGGAAATATTTGCAAAACGGATAAATTCCCGGAACGAATGCGCTTCATTTGTGACCTGACGGGAAACTTCAAAAGCGTGGAATACCGCCGGTTCCTGCAGCATATGCAGGGTATCCTTTCCATAGGAAAAGCCGTAGAGCAGAAAACGATAAATGATGTCGGGAGCGTCGCTTCTCTCGGACATTGCACAGAGATAGACGAGCCGCCAGGCTGTTGCGCCGATCTTCTTTTGAATGGATCGCGTGACGCTGGCGGCTTTTTCTGTGTCCGGCTCAACATGGCAGTAATCGCAGAACAGCTCCAGATTGCCGACTGGTTCCGTCATCAGCTGTACATTGCGGTAGCCGAGACGGGAATTCCAGGCTTCATAGATGCAGGTCAGGATCGACGCAAGATCCGGGCTGCAGGTGTAAACAGTCATAATAAAATCCTTTCTGAAATCAATTGATACAGACAACAGCCTTCTGCAAAAAAGCGCAGATACAGCAAAAAGGCTTTTCCGTGAGAAGAACGCCCGGGATTATATATGCCCAGGTACGGCAGCATCAAACAGAGAAAGCTGCTGATACTGTTCCGGATGGGAAACCTCCCAGTTGGAGGCGGCTTCCTCTCCCGTGAGCTGCCGGGTCAGAAACTGCTGTTCCAGCCGCATGTGATACATCATTTTTCCCTCGCAGGTGATAAAATATTTGGCGCGTTTCAGTACCACACCGATCTTTTTCAGGTGCTCAAATGAAAGATGGGAGCTTCTGCGGCTCTTTAAAATCCGCATGGCCGATTTCGGCCCGATGCCGGGAACGCGCAGAAGGTCGGCATACTCAGCCGTGTTGATCTCCACCGGAAACAGCTCCATATGGCGCAGCGCCCAGTCGCATTTCGGGTCGAGCTGTGCATGAAAGTTCGGGTGGGCTTCATCGAGCAGTTCATCCGCCTGAAAACCGTAGAAGCGGAGCAGCCAGTCTGCCTGATAAAGGCGGTGTTCCCGAAGAAGCGGCGGCTTGGTTTCACGTGAGGGCAGGGCGGAATCCTCGTTGACCGGAATGTAGGCGGAGTAAAAGACGCGCTTCAGGTCATACTGCTGGTAGAGAAGCTGTGAGGTGGAGAGAAGCTGGTAATCGTTTTCCTTTGTCGCACCGATGATCATCTGCGTGCTCTGACCGGCAGGAACGAAGGGAGCAGAGCGTTCCTTTTCCGGCAGTGACCGCGCGGAGGAAGAAGAGATCCAGCCCAGATCGGCAGCGGAGGCGGAAATCTGCTTTCGTGTATCGAAAATGGAGTGGGAGAGATAGCGGTTTCCCGAGGAACGCTCTAAAAAAGCGCTTTTCCCTGCGGTCAGCCGGTAATCTACAATACCGGACTGGATCTGGCGCATGGGTTTTAAAATCGCTTTCTGTGTCTTCTGCGGGGCCAGTTTCTGCAGCCCTTCTCCGGTCGGGAGTTCCAGATTGACGCTCATGCGGTCGGCGAGATAGCCGGTCTTTTCGATCAGCTCGGCGGGTGCGCCCGGGATAGCTTTGACGTGGATGTAGCCGTTAAAGCGGTAACGATTACGTAAAAGATGCAGAGTGCGGTACATGAGCGCCATCGTATGGGCAGGATTTTTGCAGACGGCGGAACTTAAAAAGAGTCCCTCAATATAGTTTCGGCGATAAAATTCCGTGACGAGTGTACAGACCTCCTCCGGTGTAAACGTGGCGCGCTGCCGGTCATTCCCGGCGCGGTTGACGCAGTATTTACAGTCGTAGATACAGTCATTGCTCTGCAGAATTTTCAACAGAGAGATACAGCGTCCGTCGGAAGAAAAGCTGTGGCAGATACCGCAGGAGACCGAATTGCCGAGATGTCCCTGTTTTCCGGCACGGTTCACACCGCTGGAAGTGCAGGCAACGTCGTATTTGGCGGCATCGGCGAGAAGATTCAGCTTCTCGGAGAGAGAAAGTGTTTGTGATGATAACTGCATGGCAGAAAAATTCCTTTCTATGTCCAAATGAATACGAATAAAAGTAAAACAATAAGATAACAGGTATTTTATAAAAAGAACAACTGTTCGATAAAAGAAGTGTAACACAAATCGAACGAATGTTCAAGAGGAAAAATGAAAATAGTACAAGAAAATACTGGAAGAAAAGAAACAGAATTCGATCCGGAAAAACGTGAACAGGAAACAGCAGGGAAAATTTCTGTTAGAAAAAAGTTATACAAAAACAGCCGCACAGATCGGAAAAACAAATCTGTGCGGCTGTAAGCCAAATTTTATGGAATTGAAACGGAAGCAGAGCCGTTTACGCCAAAAGCGCCCCAATTGCCCCGAATACGCCGGAACTTGCAAGCAGCATGATGACGCTTGCAAGGAGAACACCGCCCATGATGGCGAGAACGCTGGTCTTAAAGTCCATATCGAGGATACTTGCGGCCAGTGTGCCGGTCCATGCGCCGGTTCCCGGGAGCGGGATGCCGACGAAGAGCAGCAGGGCGAGCGGAAGTCCGCGGCCGGCTTTTGCTTTCAGTTTTTCCCCGCCTTTTTCGCCTTTTTCCAGACACCAGGTGAAGAACTTTCCGATATACTTTTTATCACATCCCCAGACAAGAACCTTTCGAGCGAACAGGAAAATAACCGGAACCGGAAGCATATTTCCGATGACGGCGATCAGATAGGCCGGAAGCGTCGGAATATGGAAAGCTACCGCGTACGGAATCGCACCACGCAGCTCGATGAGCGGAACCATGGAAATCAAAAATACAATCAGATATTTGGTAATCATATACACCTCTCGTTTTTTACAAAATGTTATCGTTTCTTAGTGCAACGCTCTTATTGTAGCGTGATGCCCGCCATTTGTCCAGTATAAAAAGAAAGAAAGGAGCGGGAGTAAAAGAAATCTTAAGAATTTCTGCATTTTTGTATAATTTTATAACTTTCAAAATTTGAATTTTAGAAAACGGTATGTTAGAATGAAGTGTACTGTTTGCAAAAGAACAGCAGAGATGCCCCCAATGACAGGGGGCGTGGACTGAAATAACAAACGAGGAGGACCCACCTATGATTGCACTGATCGATTATGATGCCGGAAATATAAAAAGCGTGGAAAAAGCCTTTCAAAGCCTTGGAAAAGAGGTTGTACTGACCAGGGATCCAGACGTGTTAAAACGCGCAGATCACGTCGTTCTGCCGGGTGTCGGCAGCTTTGGAGATGCGATGGAAAATCTGAACCGCTATCATCTGGTACCGGTTATTCATGAAATCGTAGAAAAAGGGACTCCGTTTCTTGGAATCTGCCTCGGACTTCAGATCCTGTTTGAACGCAGCGAAGAGAGCCCGGGCGTTGCAGGCCTTGGCCTGTTAAAAGGAGAAATTCTCCGGATTCCGGACAAAGAGGGCTTAAAGATTCCGCACATGGGCTGGAATTCCATCCATCTGCAGAACGGTGGACGCTTATTCAAAGGCATCCTGCAGGAATCGTATGTTTACTTTGTCCACTCCTACTATCTGAAAGCAGAAGAGGAGGAAATTGTAAAAGCAACGACAGAGTACAGTACACACATCCATGCATCCGTGGAAAAAGAAAATCTGTTCGCCTGCCAGTTCCACCCGGAAAAGAGCTCAGATCTTGGGCTTGCCATTCTGAAAAATTTTGCGGAAATTGGAGAGGAGGACTGACGGATGTTTACAAAACGAATTATCCCATGCCTGGATGTAAAAAACGGAAGAGTCGTAAAAGGCGTTAATTTCGTCGATTTAAAAGATGCCGGCGACCCGGTGGAGATCGCAAAAGCGTACGACAAGGCAGGAGCCGATGAAGTTGTTTTTCTTGATATCACTGCTTCCTCCGATCAGAGAGGAACCGTCGTTGATATGGTACGCAAAGTAGCAGCAAACGTTTTTATCCCATTCACCGTTGGCGGCGGAATCCGTACCGTGGATGATTTCAAGATGCTGCTCCGCGAAGGAGCCGATAAAATCTCGATCAACTCCTCTGCCATCAACAATCCGCAGCTCATCCACGACGCGGCACAGAAATTCGGCAGCCAGTGCGTGGTCGTTGCGATCGACGCCAAGAAAAGAGCGGACGGAAGCGGCTGGAATATCTATAAAAACGGCGGCCGCATCGATGTCGGCATCGATGCCGTTGCGTGGGCAAAAAAAGCAGAAAGCCTTGGCGCCGGAGAAATCCTGCTCACCAGCATGGACTGCGACGGAACAAAGGCGGGATACGATATTGAGCTGACAAGAACCATCGCAGAAAGCGTCGGTATCCCGGTCATTGCATCCGGCGGCGCAGGAACGCTGGAGCATTTCTATGACGCTTTAACCGAAGGAAAAGCCGATGCTGCACTTGCCGCATCCCTGTTCCACTACAAAGAACTGGAAATTCGTGAAGTCAAAGAATATCTGGCAGGCCGCAATGTGCCGGTCCGCCTGTAAAAGGAAGGGAGAAAACGATATGCCGCCTCTTAGCGGAAGCTGGGCCAATGCCCTGAAAGGAGAATTCTCCAAAGATTATTATAAAAAACTGTTTCAGACGGTGGGAGCGGAGTACAAAACCCACACGATTTACCCGCCGGCTGATGATATTTTCAATGCGTTCCACTTTACCCCGCTCGAGCAGGTCAAAGTGGTCATCTTAGGCCAGGATCCGTACCACGAGCCGGGACAGGCGCACGGACTCTGCTTTTCCGTAAAACCGGAAGTAGACATTCCGCCGTCTCTGGTCAATATTTACAAGGAACTCGAAGACGATCTGGGATGCTACATCCCGAACAACGGTTATCTCGAAAAATGGGCACGGCAGGGTGTTCTGATGCTGAACACGGTGCTGACTGTGCGTGCGCATCAGGCAAATTCCCACAAGGAAATCGGCTGGGAGCAGTTCACGGACGCGGCAATCAAAGTGCTCGCCGGGCAGGACCGCCCGATGGTATTCATCCTCTGGGGCCGTCCGGCGCAGCGGAAAAAAGAGATGATCCACAATCCAAAGCATCTGGTGCTGATGTCCGCTCATCCGAGTCCGCTCTCTGCATACCGTGGATTTTTCGGCAGCCATCCGTTTTCCAGAACAAACGAATATCTGGAAGAAAACGGTCTTGCGCCGATTGACTGGCAGATCGAAAATGTAATACGGGAGCAAAAGCATGAGTAAAAAGAAAAATACATTATTGAGAAATACTTCTATTTTAATGGCGGCAACGATTATCTCACGTGTGATCGGTCTTTTATACCGGTCACCGCTCGGCGAAACGATTGGAAATGAGGGACTTGGCTATTACAGTACGGCGAGTAATCTGTATACGATTCTGCTTCTGATCTCCTCCTATAGTATTCCGATGGCAGTGTCAAAAATCGTATCCGAACGTCTGGCATTAAAAGAGTACCGAAATGCACATCGCGTGTTCCACGGTGCTCTTCTTTACGCCGTGATCGTAGGTGGAGTTGCTGCACTGGTGGCATTCTTTGGCGGGAAATTCCTTCTGCCGTATAACCAGCAGAATGCACTCCTCGCCCTGCGTGTATTGGCGCCGACGATCTTTTTCTCGGCTGTTCTCGGCGTTCTGCGTGGCTATTTCCAGGCCCACAGCACGATGATGCCGACCTCAATTTCACAGATCATCGAGCAGGTATTCAACGCCGCATTCAGTATTGGCGCCGCCTGGTTCTTCATCCAGCAGTTCGCGACAAACGATACCGAACATGCCAAATTCGGTGCCGCCGGCGGAACCCTCGGAACAGGAGCCGGTGTCCTGGCAGGCCTCTGCTTCATGGTGATTGTCTATGGCGTAAATCGGAAAACCATTCTACGGAAAGTGGCAAAGGACACGCGCCACCGCGAAGAATCCTACCGCGAAATTTTTCAGGTTCTTTTTCTGATGGTAACACCGGTTATCTTTACGACCTTTATTTATAACTGCAACGCTTACCTGGACAATTACCTGTTCTTCACCATCCTCGGATGGCACGGAGAGAATCAGAAAGCACTGAATGCCGCATATGGAGAGTTTTCCAACTATTATGTTACCCTGATCAACGTCCCGCTTGCTATGGCAAGTGCATCCGCATCCGCGATGATGCCGGAGGTATCCTCGTGTTATGCGACCGGTGATCTCGATGAGGCAAACGACAAGATTCTTGAGACGATCCGTCTGACGATGTTCATCTCCATCCCGGCAGCTGTCGGTCTTGGCGTCCTGGCATTCCCGATCACAGGAGTTCTGTTCCCGTCAAGCTCGAGCCTTTCCGGCAAACTGTTGATGATGGGTGCAGTCTCAGTTGTGTTTTCGGCACTGTCCACCATTACCAACAGCGTCCTGCAGTCCATCGGCCAGCAGAAAAAAGCCCTGCACAACGCTGCCATTTCCCTTGGAATGGATCTTGCCATCCTGGCTTTGATTCTCACAGTCTTCCCGAAGACAAATATCTATGCTGTTGTCTTTGCGGGAATCTTGTTTTCCTTAAGCATGTGCATACTAAATAATCTATCAATCCGCAAACACTTGAATTTCCGCAACGAATTCAAAAACACCTACGTAAAACCATTGATTGCAGCTGCAATCATGGGCGTCGTAACCTGGGTTGTTTACTATGGCTCTTTGCCATCACCAAACGCCCATCCATCAGCATGCTGATCGCAATCCTGATTGCAATTGTTGTATATTTGATTGCTTTTGTGGTTGTAACCGGGACAACCGAGGCCGAAATGCGCCGCATGCCAATGGGAACAAAACTGGTAAAGGTTCTCCGTATCCTGCGGATTTACCGCTAAAACCAATAGAAAAGGCGGTCAGAGTTTTTCGACTCTGACCGCCTTTTCGGTTAACTGAATCAAGCAAATAGCAAAGCGGATTGCGAATATCCGCTTTGCTTGAAACTATGTAAATTTACACGTCTTTTTCTTCACGCAATTCCTGCTTCAGATTCTTATTTGCAGTAGAAAGCATCAGTTTAATACGGTTCAGCTGATTCACCTCCGAAGCACCGGGATCGTAGTCGACAGCCACGATATTTGCCTTCGGATACTCCTTACGGATTGCCTTAATCACACCCTTACCAACAATGTGGTTCGGCAGGCATGCAAACGGCTGGATACAGACGATGTTGTAAACATCACTGTGAATCAGCTCCATCATCTCGCCCGTCAGGAACCATCCCTCACCGGTCTGGTTACCACAGGATACAATCGGGGAAGCATATTTTGCCAGATCCCGCACATCGGCCGGTGGATCAAAATGCTCACTCTTCTTGAACTCCGCAACCGCCGCACTGCGCAGCCAATTGATCAGTTTAATACCGGTATTTCCCAACATCGAAGAACTTTTTTTGAATCCCAGGTGCTCTACCTTGAAGTTCGTATTGTAGAAGCAGTAACAGAAGAAGTCGATCAGATCCGGGACAACCGGTTCCGCGCCTTCACTCTCAAGCAGCTCCGCCAGATGGTTGTTAGCCGCCGGAAGGAACTTAACAAGAATCTCGCCGACAATACCGACACGCGGTTTCTTTTCATCGGTGATCGGAATGTGGTCGAAATCGCGAATCATCGTGCGGCAGATCTGTTTGAAGCGGGTATGGCTTAAGCGTTTTGCTGAAATAAAATCAATACAGATCTTTTCCCATTTCTGATGAATCCGGTCTGTTGTACCCTTCTTCTGCTCATAAGGACGCATCCGGTAAATACATTTCATCATGATATCGCCGAATTCTGCTGCATAGCAGAGACGAATCGCAAGATCCGGCGTGATCTTGAAGCCCGGATTTTCCTCCAGACCGCTCAAGTTAATCGAGATGACCGGAATCTGCGTCATATCGGCCTTCTCCAGCGCACGGCGGATAAATCCGATGTAGTTCGAAGCACGGCAGCCGCCGCCGGTCTGGCTCATGATGACAGCCACTTTGTTCAGGTCATACTTGCCGGAGAGCAGCGCCTGCATAATCTGTCCGACTACCATCAGAGACGGATAGCAGGCATCGTTGTTGACGTATTTCAGTCCGACATCAACCGCCTCTTTGTTGTCGTTCGGAAGCACTTCCAGATTGTATCCGGCTGCGTTGAACGCCGGCTGCAGAAGCGAGAAGTGGATCGGTGACATCTGCGGGCAGAGGATTGTGTAGTCTTTCCGCATTTCTTTCGTGAAGACCGGTTTCTGGATCGAGGACGGAAGAATCTCGCGTACCGCCTGTTTCCGATCATGTGCACGGAGGGCAGCGAGCAGAGAGCGGACACGGATTCTGGCAGCGCCGAGGTTGTTGACCTCATCGATCTTCAGGCAGGTATAAATCTTGCCGCTTCTGGTCAGAATCTCATAAACCTCATCGGTGGTAACGGCGTCGAGACCGCAGCCGAACGAGTTCAGCTGAATCAGGTCAAGATCGTCGCGTGTCTTTACATAGTTTGCAGCTGCATACAGACGGGTGTGGTACATCCACTGGTCATTGACACGGAGCGGACGCTCGAGCGGTGCCAGATGGGAAACAGAGTCCTCCGTCAGCACGCACAGTCCGTAGGAGTTGATCATATCCGGGATACCGTGATGGATTTCCGGATCGATGTGGTACGGACGGCCGGCAAGCACGATGCCTCTGCGGCCGGTTTCTTTCATATACTGAAGCGTTTCCTCGCCTTTTTTCTGCATATCGCGTCTTGCAGCGCCAAGCTCTTCCCATCCGGCATGAACAGCAGCACGGACTTCATCCTCCGGCAGACCGGAGAACTCTTTGACAAGACCATCGGCAAGCACCTTTTCACTCGTAAACGCAAGGAACGGATTGCGGAACGTAATGGAATCGTCCTGCAGCTCGTCCACGTTGTTTTTGATATTTTCCGCATACGAGGTAACGATCGGGCAGTTGTAGTGGTTGATGGCTTCCGGGAACTCGGTGCGCTCGTACGGGATACACGGGTAGAAGATGAACTTCACACCGTGGCGTAAGAGCCAGGTCACATGGCCGTGCGCCAGTTTGGCCGGATAGCACTCGGATTCACTTGGAATCGACTCAATACCGAGCTCGTAGATCTTGCGGCTCGAGGTCGGAGAGAGTACCACGCGGTATTTCAGCTGCGTAAAGAAGGTGTACCAGAACGGATAATTCTCAAACATATTGAGGACTCTCGGAATGCCGACCTCTCCGCGGATCGCTTCATCCTGCGGCAGCGGCTGGTAGCCGAAGATCCGTTTGTATTTGTATTCGAACAGGTTCGGAATATGATCTTTGTTTTTCTCTTTTCCGATACCGCGCTCGCAGCGGTTTCCGCTGATGTACTGACGGCCGCCGGAGAATTTGTTGATGGTCAGACGGCAGCTGTTCGTACATCCCTTACAGTTTGCCATCGTGGTCGAATATTTCAGCTCGTTGATCTTTTCAATGGAGAGCATCGTGGTCTCCTGATCGGCGGAGTAGCGCTCTCTTGCGATCAGCGCCGCACCGAACGCACCCATGATGCCGGCGATGTCCGGGCGGATGGCTTCGCAGTTGGCGATCCGTTCAAAGCTTCGGAGAACAGCGTCGTTGTAGAACGTACCGCCCTGTACGACGATGTGGCGTCCCAGCTCGGTGGCATCCGAAACTTTAATTACCTTATATAATGCGTTTTTAATAACGGAGCAGGCAAGTCCGGCAGAAATATCGGCGACGGATGCGCCCTCTTTCTGCGCCTGTTTTACCTTGGAATTCATAAATACGGTACAGCGGGTACCAAGATCGATCGGGTGTTTTGCAAACAGCGCCTCATGCGCGAAATCCTGCACGCTGTAGTTCAGGGACTGCGCGAACGTCTCGATGAAGGAACCGCAGCCGGAGGAACATGCCTCGTTCAGCTGTACGCTGTCTACAGTGCCGTTTTTGATCTTGATGCACTTCATATCCTGGCCGCCGATGTCGAGAATACAGTCGACTTCCGGATCGAAGAACGCGGCAGCGTAATAATGGGAAATCGTCTCTACCTCACCCTCGTCCAGCATCAGTGCAGCTTTGATGAGCGCCTCGCCGTAACCGGTCGAACAGGACCAGGCGATCTGTGCGGAATCCGGCAGTTTGGAGTAGATCTCCTGGATCGCGCGGATCGATGTGCCGAGCGGATTTCCGTGGTTGTTGCTGTAGAAGGAATAGAGAAGAGCACCGTCTTCGCCGACGAGTGCAGCTTTGGTCGTCGTGGAACCGGCATCAATACCGAGATAGCAGTTTCCCTCGTAGGTGGAAAGATCGGCGGTCACGACGTTGTTGACACTCTGGCGCGCCAGAAATTCGTCATACTCGGCCTGATCTTTAAACAGCGGCTCAAGACGGGCAACCTCAAAATCGATAGCAACTTTCTCTTCGAGCCGTTTTTTCAGTGCGAGAAGGGAAATCTCGGTTTTTCCGTCTGCATTCATCGCAGAACCGATGGCTGCAAACAGGTGGGAGTTGTCCGGTACGATTGTATGCTCGTCATCCAGTTTTAAGGTACGGACGAATGCTGTCTTTAATTCCGAGAGGAAGTGCAGCGGGCCGCCGAGAAAGGCAACGTGGCCGCGGATCGGTTTACCGCAGGCAAGACCAGAAATGGTCTGGTTGACAACTGCCTGGAAAATGGAAGCGGAAAGATCCTCTTTTGTTGCACCGTCGTTGATGAGCGGCTGGATATCGGTTTTTGCGAATACACCGCAGCGTGCTGCGATCGGATAAATCGCCTGGTAATGCTTCGCGTATTCGTTGAGTCCGGTTGCATCGGTCTGCAGAAGAGAAGCCATCTGGTCGATGAAAGAACCGGTGCCGCCGGCGCAGATACCGTTCATACGCTGCTCCACATTGCCGCCCTCAAAATAGATGATCTTGGCATCCTCACCGCCGAGCTCGATGGCAACGTCGGTCTGCGGAGCGAGTGCTTTTAACGAAGTGGAAACCGCGATAACTTCCTGCGTGAACGGGATGCCGAGGTGGTTGGCAAGCGCAAGTCCGCCGGAACCGGTGATGACCGGCTGCAGGGTCAGTTCGCCCAGTTTTTCGTGTGCTTCCCCGAGCAGGTGGGCAAGGGTTTCCTGAATGTTTGCAAAATGGCGCTCGTAATCGGCAAAGAGAAGCTGGTTCTCTTCGTCGAGGATCGCAATTTTAACAGTGGTGGAACCGATGTCGATTCCGAGAGTATATTTTTTATCAGTCATGAATCAAACTCCTTTTATAATAAGAAACAATCTCAACACATTATACGACAAAAAATAAGGAAATACAATTGGAAAAAGGGCGATGTCTTACGAAAAAAGTATAAAGTCCTTGTGAAAAATGGAGAAACCAGGAGGGAAAAAGGCAGAAAAAAGAAAATTCAGGCATTGTCAAAAACGGGTTTTGCCTGTATACTAAAAATAGTATACCCTGCATGAAAAACAGGCGGCAGGGATCATGAGAAAGGATGAAAAGCGTTATGTATAAAATTCTGAAAATGGAAGGAAGAGCGAAGCGCGCCCACATGGAAACCGTGCACGGCAATATCGAGACGCCGGTATTCATGAATGTCGGAACCGCGGCAGCGATCAAGGGAGCCGTTTCCACTGAGGATCTCCAGCAGATCGGCACGCAGGTAGAGCTCTCCAACACGTATCACCTCCACGTGCGTCCGGGCGACGAGGTCGTAAAGAAGATGGGCGGACTCCACAAGTTTATGGTCTGGGATAAACCGATCCTGACCGACTCCGGCGGATTCCAGGTATTCTCTCTTGCAGGCCTTCGGAAAATCAAGGAGGAGGGAGTTTATTTCCACTCCCACGTAGACGGAAGAAAGATCTTTATGGGACCGGAGGAGAGTATGCAGATTCAGTCCAACCTGGCATCCACGATTGCGATGGCCTTCGACGAGTGCCCATCGAGTGTGGCAGACCGCCGTTATGTGCAGAATTCCGTGGACCGTACGGCAAGATGGCTGCAGCGATGCAAGGATAAAATGCAGGAACTGAACCAGAGAGAGGATACCATCAACAAGCACCAGCTGCTGTTTGGTATCAATCAGGGAGCAATCTATGAAGATATCCGTATCGATCATGCAAAACGGATTTCCGAGATGGATCTTGACGGATATGCCGTCGGCGGTCTTGCGGTAGGAGAGACACACGAGGAGATGTATCATATTCTCGATGAAGTGGTTCCGTATCTGCCAAAAGAAAAACCGACATATCTGATGGGTGTCGGAACACCGGCCAATATTCTCGAGGGTGTAGAGCGCGGCGTTGATTTCTTCGACTGTGTATATCCGAGCCGGAACGGACGTCACGGTCACGTTTATACAAATCATGGAAAAATGAATTTGTTCAACCAGAAATACGAATTGGATCCGCGTCCGATCGAGGAAGGCTGCCAGTGCCCGGCGTGCCGTCACTACAGCAGAGCCTACATCCGTCATCTGCTGAAAGCAAAAGAGATGCTCGGCATGCGGCTCTGTGTTCTGCACAACCTGTATTTCTACAACAATATGATGACAGAAATCCGGACCGCGCTGGACGAGGGCAATTTTGCTTCCTACAAACGGGCAAAACTCGCAGGATTTGAGGAATACGACAAAAAGTAATCGGGAAAGTATGAAATCTTTGGAAAATATCCGAAAAAGACTTGCCCATCGGTTCCGGATTGTGTATTATGATAGGTGTGTCTAAAGAACGGGATGTACTCTCGAATAACAGGAGGAAAGAAAATGTTTTTAGCAACAACAACAGCAGCAAACAGCGGTGTGATGAGCACTGGTATGTTAATTATGTGGCTGGTCATCATGTTCGGTATGATGTATTTCTTAATGATCCGCCCGCAGAAGAAAGAGCAGAAAAAACTGCAGGCAATGCTGAATGACCTCGCAGTCGGCGATGCAGTCATCACAACAAGCGGTTTCTACGGCGTAGTCATCGATATCACAGACGACGATGTCATCGTAGAGTTCGGAAACAACAAAAACTGCCGTATCCCGATGCGCAAAACAGCCATCACAGAGGTTGAAAAACCGGAGACAGCAGTCGTTGAAGAGAAAACAGAAAAGAAAAAATAATTTCACACGGCGAAAAGCAGGAAAAACGCAGGTATTCAAAAAGAATGAATGCCTGCGTTTTTTTCGCCCCCGAAACTTCTTCGGCGGAACACGGCGAAAACGGGGAAAAATGCCGCGTATTTTTCTTTTAAATGGCAAAAAAGCAAAAAGATTATTGCGTTTCGTCCGATGCAAAGAAATTTCGTGTTGAAATTACCGGAAAAATGGCGTATAATTTAGAAATGCTATAGACGCAGAGAAAATAGAACGGTTTTTCAGCCGGAAGAAAAGAGGGAGAAAGATATGGAATACCGTATTGGATTAATTCACGGTGACGGAATCGGACCGGAAATTGTAAAGGAAGCAAAAAAAGTTCTGGACGCTGTCTGCGAGAAATATGGACATAAGTTTGAATATACCAACCTTCTGCTGGGCGGAGCTCCATTGATGTGCACGGCGTGCCGCTGACAGATGAAACCATAGAAGAAGCAAAAAAATGTGACGCTGTTCTGATGGGCTCCATCGGAGGAGATGCCAAGACCTCCCCATGGTACAAATTAAGCCCGGATAAGCGCCCGGAGGCCGGACTTTTAAAAATCCGGAAATCGTTAGGCCTGTTTGCAAACCTGCGCCCGGCGTACCTGTATCAGGAATTAAAGGATGCCTGCCCGTTAAAAGAAGAAATTATCGGTGAGGGCTTTGACATGCTGATCATGCGTGAACTGACCGGCGGCCTGTATTTCGGAGAGCGCAGCACCGTAGAAGAGAACGGCATCAAAAAAGCAACGGATACCCTGACTTACAGCGAGCCTGAAATCCGCCGTATTGCAATCCGTGCCTTCGACATCGCCAGAAAGAGAAAGAAAAAAGTAACAAGTGTAGATAAAGCAAATGTTCTCGACTCCTCCCGTCTGTGGAGAGCTGTTGTGGAGGATGTTGCAAAAGATTATCCGGACGTTACGTTAGAGCATATGCTGGTTGATAACTGTGCAATGCAGATTGTTCACAATCCGTGCCAGTTTGACGTAGTTCTGACAGAAAACATGTTCGGAGATATCCTTTCCGATGAGGCAAGTATGGTGGCAGGTTCCATCGGAATGCTTTCTTCCGCCAGTTTGAACGAGACAAAATTCGGCCTGTACGAGCCAAGTCACGGCTCTGCACCGGATATCGCAGGAAAAAACATTGCAAACCCGATTGCAACGGTTCTGTCCGCGGCCATGATGCTCCGCTACTCTCTGGATCTCGATAAAGAGGCAGAGGCAGTAGAAAATGCTGTACAGAAAATCTTAAAAGGCGGATACCGCACCGTAGACATCATGTCCGAGGGATGCACTAGAGTTTCTACATCCGAAATGGGAGATCTGCTGGTAAAAGCACTGGAGTGAGGCTTGCAGATTGCGGAAATGGTTTTTCAGACACACTCTAGCATAAAACTGTAAGATAAGAAAAGAGGAAAAGATCATGAGAAGTGATGCTGTAAAAAAAGGAATCGCACAGGCACCGCAGCGTTCTCTGATGCGTGCGCTGGGTCTGACCGAAGAAGAAATGAAAAAACCGCTCGTAGGAATCGTAAGCTCCTACAATGAGATTGTACCGGGCCACATGAACCTGGATAAAATTACAGAGGCTGTAAAAATGGGCGTTGCCATGGCAGGCGGAACACCAATCGTATTCCCGGCCATTGCAGTCTGTGACGGTATCGCCATGGGACACATCGGAATGAAATATTCCCTCGTTACCCGTGACCTGATCGCCGATTCCACCGAGTGTATGGCAATGGCACATCAGTTTGATGCCCTGGTATGTATCCCGAACTGTGATAAAAACGTACCTGGTCTTCTGATGGCAGCAGCAAGAGTCAATGTTCCGACCGTATTTGTCAGCGGCGGCCCGATGCTTGCCGGCCACGTAAAAGGCGAGAAGAGAAGTCTTTCGAGCATGTTCGAGGCAGTCGGCTCCTACGCTGCCGGAACCATGACAGAGGAAGACGTCTATGATTTCGAGTGCAATGCGTGCCCGACCTGCGGTTCCTGCTCCGGTATGTACACCGCAAACAGCATGAACTGCCTGACCGAGGTTCTCGGTATGGGCTTAAAAGGCAACGGAACGATTCCGGCCGTATACTCCGAGCGTCTGCGCCTGGCAAAGAGAGCCGGTATGCAGGTTATGGAGCTGTTAAAACAGGATATCCGTCCAAGAGACATCATGACAAAAGAAGCATTCTTAAACGCTCTGACCGTCGATATGGCACTGGGATGTTCCACCAACAGTATGCTGCATCTGCCGGCCATTGCGCATGAGGCAGGCGTAGAGCTGAATCCGGAGATGGCAAACGCCATCAGCGAGAAGACCCCGAACCTCTGTCATCTGGCTCCGGCAGGATACCACTACATCGAGGAGCTGAACGAGGCAGGCGGTGTTTATGCCGTTATGAATGAGCTGAACAAGCTGAATCTGCTGCACACAGAGTGTATGACAGTAACCGGAAAGACCGTAGGAGAGAACATCAAAGGATGTGTCAATAAAAATCCTGAGATCATCCGCCCGGTTGAGAATCCATACAGCAAGACCGGCGGTATCGCCGTTCTGAAAGGAAACCTGGCACCGGATACCGCAGTTGTCAAACGTTCTGCCGTTGTTCCGGAGATGCAGGTTCATGAAGGCCCGGCCAGAGTCTTTGACTGCGAGGAGGATGCCATCGAGGCAATCCGCGGCGGCAAGATCGTGGCAGGCGATGTTGTTGTGATCCGCTATGAGGGACCAAAGGGCGGTCCTGGTATGCGTGAAATGCTGAATCCGACTTCTGCCATTGCAGGTATGGGACTTGGTTCTTCCGTAGCCCTGATCACAGACGGCCGTTTTTCCGGCGCATCCCGCGGTGCGTCCATCGGTCATGTAAGCCCGGAGGCAGCAGAGGGAGGTCCGATTGCACTCGTTGAGGAAGGCGATCTCATCCGTATCAATATTCCGGAGCATAAGCTGGAAGTTGTCGTATCGGACGAAGAGCTGGCACGCAGAAAAGCTGCATGGACTCCGAGAGAACCAAAGGTAACGACAGGCTATCTGAAACGCTACGCAAAGATGGTTTCCAGTGCAAATAAGGGAGCTATTCTGGAGTTCTAATTCAGAAAAACTATGAGAAACACGCTCTGCGAGTTTCTCATAGTTATCGCGGCAGTCGCCAAGGTCTCGTGCAAGCACGGACTTTGGCTCGTTGCCCGCGTAAATCATAAAATCATATCAGCCGTCCGAACGCGCTTTTTCTCGGATGGCTGATTTCATAAACAGATTTCATACACAAAGCGAAAAACATAAGGAAGGAATCATACAGACATGGAATTAACTGGATCACAGATTGTTATCGAGTGCCTGAAGGAGCAGGGTGTGGATACCGTGTTCGGCTATCCGGGCGGAACCATTTTAAATATCTATGATGAACTTTACCGTCATCCGGAAATCCACCATATCCTGACTTCACACGAGCAGGGTGCTGCGCATGCGGCGGACGGATATGCGCGTGCTACTGGAAAAACAGGCGTCTGCATGGCTACAAGCGGCCCGGGCGCAACGAATCTTGTCACCGGAATTGCAACCGCCTACATGGATTCTACACCGATGGTAGCGATTACCTGCAACGTAGGAAAGGCACTGCTTGGAAAAGACAGCTTTCAGGAGATTGACATTGCGGGTGTCGCAATGCCGATCACAAAATACAGTGTGATTGTAAAAGATATCACCGTTCTTGCAGATACGCTGCGCCGTGCGTTTACGATCGCAAAGAGCGGAAGACCGGGCCCTGTACTGGTGGATATTACCAAGGATGTAACGGCGGCAACCTGCGAATACGAGCCGAAAACACCGGAAAAAATTGAACCATTTACCGAAAGAATCACAGAAGAAGGACTGGATCACGTTGTATCCATGATTCAGGAGTCGAAATGTCCCTACATTTTTGTGGGCGGCGGCAGTGTTATCTCGGGTGCATCCGAAGAAGTACGCGAACTGGCACACCGGATCCAGTCGCCGGTCTGCGACACTTTGATGGGAAAAGGAGCATTTCCGGGAACAGATGAGCTGTACACCGGCATGCTTGGCATGCATGGAACAAAAACCTCAAACTACGGTGTGACAAAGTGCGATCTTCTGATTGTACTCGGGGCAAGATTTTCCGATCGCGTCACCGGAAATGCCGCAAAATTTGCCAACCATGCGAAAATTGTTCAGATCGATGTAGATGCCGCAGAAATCAATAAGAACGTTGCGGTTGAGTACAGCATCATCGGAGACGTCAAAGAGGTCTTAAAACGGCTGAATGCGAAGCTGGAGCCGATGCACCATGATGAGTGGATTGCAAAGATCAGGGAAATGAAAGAAAAATACCCGTTAAAGCATGAAGAGGGGCTTACCGGACCGTATGTGATCGAGGAGATCTATAAGGCAACGGACGGACAGGCAATTATCACAACGGATGTCGGCCAGCACCAGATGTGGGCGGCACAGTATTACCGCTATACGAAGCCGAGAACGCTTCTGACATCAGGCGGTCTTGGAACGATGGGCTTTGGTCTTGGAGCAGCGATGGGTGCAAAAATGGGACGCCCGGACAAGGTTGTCATCAACATCGCAGGAGACGGCTGCTTCCGTATGAACATGAACGAGCTGGCAACCCTTTCCAGACATAACATTCCGGTCATTGAGGTTGTTGTCAATAACCACGTGCTCGGTATGGTGCGCCAGTGGCAGACTCTGTTCTACGGAAAGCGGTATTCCAACACGGTTCTGCAGGATCAGGCAGACTTTGTAAAGGTTGCCGAGGCGCTCGGTGTAAAGGGAATCCGTGTGACAAAAAAAGAGGAGATGGGTCCGGCGATCCGTGCAGCAATCGAGAGCGGAAAACCGGCGCTGATAGATGTGTGGATTGACTGTGATGAGAAGGTATTCCCGATGGTTCCGGCCGGAGCACCGATCGAGGATGTTTTCGATGCGGAGGATCTGGCAAAAAAGGAGCAAGAAAAGGATTGACAGATTTCTGACAAAGGGGTATCATAGTTTCAACGTGGTAAAGCAATACCGTATTACCATATGAATTACATACTTGTAAGAAAAGATACAAAGAAAATACATAAGATTACAATGGAAACCACCGGTATAGAAACGGTGGTTTCCAAGTAATATAAAGCAGTAAGAGAAACAGGAGGACAAAAAAATGAGCAGAGTCTATAATTTTTCCGCAGGACCGGCGGTTCTGCCAGAGGAAGTGTTGAAAGAAGCCCAGGAGGAAATGCTGGATTACCGCGGATGCGGCATGTCCGTCATGGAGATGAGCCACCGTTCCAAAGTATTCCAGAACATCATCGATGAGGCAGAAGCAGATCTTCGTGATCTGATGGGAATCCCGTCAAATTACAAAGTTCTGTTTCTCCAGGGCGGTGCATCCCTGCAGTTTTCCATGATCCCGATGAACCTGATGAAAAACGGTGTCGCAGATTACATCGTAACAGGCCAGTGGGCAAAGAAAGCATACGCAGAGGCACAGAAATACGGAAAGGCAAACAAAATTGCCTCCTCTGAGGATAAAACATTTTCCTATATCCCGGACTGCAGCGATCTTCCGATCAGCCCGGATGCCGACTATGTTTATATCTGCGAAAACAACACCATTTACGGTACCAAATACAAAAAACTGCCGAATACCAAGGGCAAAACCCTGGTGGCAGACGTCTCCTCCTGTTTCCTCTCCGAACCTGTCAATGTCTCTGATTACGGCATCATCTACGGCGGTGTCCAGAAAAACATCGGACCTGCCGGAATGGTCATCTCCATTGTCCGTGACGATCTGATTACCGACGATGTCCTGCCGGGAACACCGACCATGATGAAATTCAAAACGCATGCAGACGCAGGCTCTCTGTATAACACGCCGAACTGCTACTGCATCTACATGTGCGGCAAAGTGTTCAAATGGCTGAAGAAAATGGGCGGACTGGAAGTCATGAAACAGCGCAACGAAGAAAAAGCAAAACTGCTGTATGATTTCCTGGATCAGAGCAAGCTCTTCAAAGGAACCGTTGTACCGGAAGACCGTTCTCTAATGAACGTTCCGTTTATCACCGGAAATGCAGATCTGGATGCCAAATTCGTCAAAGAGTCCAAGGAAGCCGGACTTGAAAACCTGAAAGGCCATCGTACCGTCGGTGGTATGCGTGCAAGCATCTACAATGCAATGCCAAAAGAAGGCGTTGAGACACTTGTTGCCTTCATGAAAAAGTTCGAGGAGGAAAATCTCTAATGTTTCAGTATCATTGCTTAAATCCGATTGCAGGCGTAGGCCTTGCAAACTTTAATGAAAACTATCAGCAGACCGAGAGCCTGGAGGGAGCCGATGCGGTTCTCGTCAGAAGTGCAGCCATGCACGGCATGGAGTTGCCGAAGAGCCTCCTTGCCGTAGCAAGAGCAGGAGCCGGTGTCAACAACATTCCGCTTGCCGACTGCGCAGAGCAGGGTATCGTGGTCTTCAATACACCGGGAGCCAATGCAAATGGTGTCAAAGAGCTTGTACTTGCCGGTATGCTGCTGGCATCCCGTGATATCGCAGGTGGTATTGAATGGGTGAAGAGCGACAAAGAAGACGGCGACATCGCAAAGACAGCAGAAAAACAGAAAAAGAAATTTGCCGGCTGTGAGATCAGCGGAAAGAAACTCGGTATCATCGGCCTTGGTGCCATCGGCCAGCTTGTGGCAAATGCAGCCACCCATCTTGGTATGGAAGTATATGGATATGATCCATACATCTCTGTCGATGCAGCATGGAACCTGTCCCGCGACATCCATCACATCCAGAATGTAGAAGATATCTATCGCACCTGCGATTATATCACCATCCACGTGCCGCTTTTGGACAGCACCAAGGGCATGATCAACAAAGCGGCGATCGAAGAGATGAAAGACGGCGTGGTTCTTCTGAACTATGCAAGAGATCTTCTCGTTGACGAGGATGCTGTTCTCGCGGCTTTAAAGGCCGGAAAAATGAAGAAATATGTGACCGACTTTGCAAATCCGAAGGTAGTCGGTGCAGAGGGAACGATCGTTACCCCGCACCTTGGAGCATCCACCAAAGAATCCGAGGACAATTGTGCTGTGATGGCAGTCAAGGAAATCCGTGATTTCCTTGAGAACGGAAACATCAGAAACTCCGTCAACTTCCCGAACTGCAGCATGGGCGTATGCACAGGCGCAGGCCGTGTGACGATCTGCCACAAGAATATCCCAGGTATGCTGGGAGCCTTCACAACCGTTATGGGTAATGCGGATGTCAACATCAGCGATATGACAAACAAAGGTAAAGGCGATTACGCTTACACGATGATGGATCTGGAAAGCGAAGCAACCGAGGAGATAGTAAAAGCCCTCGAAGCAGTTGATGGTGTATTAAAGGTTCGTATCATTAAATAAAGAGAATCAAAGAAAATCAAAAAGTGACAGGAAAAGGCGGTGCCCGAAAACAGGGGTACCGCCTTTTCTTGTCAAGAACGGCAGAAGTTACTGCTGTTTGACTTCCTTTGGGTAAAGAATAGCACAAAAAAGAGAACTGCCCTGGGACAGTTCTCTTTGCCTGTAATGTATGGTTACGAAAAGATTTTCAGATCCGTTTCCAGACGGCTCCGCCGCGTACATCGGTAACTTCAATGCCCTGTGCTTTCAGACCGTCACGGATCTTATCTGCTTCCGCAAAGTTTTTGGCTTTCTTTGCTTCATATCGTTTAAACGAGCGCATCAATCTCCGGATCTCCCTCGCCGGTAATCTGATAACCGGATGCAGTGGAAGCGGAAGTTGTCTTTGCGGCCTCTTTTCTCTTTGCTTCTGCATGAGCGAGAAGGGAAAGACCGAGTACCTGATCGAAACTGTCGAGAAGCGCCAGCTTTGCAGCATCATGCATGTCTGCTTTTAACACATCGTACAGCGTTGTGATGGCAAGCGAGGTGTTGAGGTCGGCATCGAGCGCTTTCTGGAATTTCTCTTTTAAAGCAGTCATAGAAGCTTCCTCGGCCGGTCCGTCTTTCGGGTCTAAAGCGGCGATGCGGGCGATCAGCTTGTCGTAGGCAATTTTGGCGTTGTCCAGGTTTTCCCAGGTGAAGACAAGCGCCTTACGGTAATGAGACTGGAGGCAGAAGAAACGGTAGACGAGAGGATCATAACCTTTTTCCTCAAGAAGAGAAACGGTTAAAAACTCACCTTTCGATTTCGACATCTTTCCAGTCGATGTATTCAGGTGATGCACATGGAACCACTGCGGGCACCAGGCGTGGCCAAGGTAGCTTTCGGACTGTGCAATCTCGTTTGTGTGGTGCGGGAATGCATTGTCTACGCCGCCGCAGTGCAGGTCAAGGTATTCGCCATTGTATTTCATGGAGATACCGGAGCACTCGATGTGCCATCCCGGATAACCGACGCCCCACGGGGAATCCCATTTCAAGGCCTGGTTCTCAAATTTGGATTTCGTAAACCAGAGAACGAAATCATTTTTGTTGCGTTTGTTTGTATCTTCCTCTACGCCCTCACGCACACCGACCGCGAGGTCATCCTCGTCGTGATCGTTGAATACGTAGTAGTGGTCGAGACGGCTGGTGTCAAAGTAAACATTTCCGCCGGCAAAGTAAGCGTAGCCGGTGTCCATCAGTTTTTCAATGATTCTGATATATTCGTCAATGCATCCCGTTGCCGGCTGTACGACATCCGGGCGCTTGATGTTCAGCTTTTTGCAATCCGCAAAGAATGCATCGGTGTAATACTGTGCGATTTCCATGACTGTTTTGTGCTCGCGCTTTGCACCTTTGACCATCTTGTCCTCGCCGGTGTCCGCATCGGAGCTTAAATGGCCGACATCGGTGATGTTCATGACACGGTTGACGTCGTAGCCTTCATAGCGGAGTGCCTTTTCCAGGACATCCTCCATAATATAACTGCGCAGGTTTCCGATGTGCGCAAAATGATAAACGGTAGGTCCGCAGGTGTACATTTCTACACGGCCCGGTGTGTGTGTCAGGAATTCAGCTTTTTTATGGGTTGCAGAATTATAAAGATACATAAAAGAAGTCTCCTTTTTTCTTTTCGTGCGGATACGGATGCAGAAGTGATGATACACAAGAAAGCAAAAAAGCGTCTGCTGTATCCGACAAGGATATCAGAGACGCCGCGTGCGGTGCCTGTTTTCCGTGTACTGCACTGGTTCCTTATTAAAATTAATATTAGCAGGATTTTTTTTTGCTGTCAATAGTCCGGAGACTGTCGAAGACAAAAAGTAAGAAAGTGTTACTGTTCACACGCTACTATCCCGCGAGGCGTTTTGGCATGAATATGCCAAAATCCCGAGACATACAGCGCGAATTTATGCGGTTAGCATAAATTCTGTGCATCGCGAAGCGTGTTACTGAGAACGGAGTGAACAGTAACAAGAAAGTGATTTCGGTGTGAGCGGTCTTCATGGAAGGCTTTGCTTTGTAAAAGAAGGAAACGAAAGTAAAAAACAGTATGACGCTCTTAAATAAGAAGAAATGTGATTTTCAGAAGTCTGTTTTTGCGTCCGGCAGGATTCTTTCCCGGAGCAAAATCTGAAACAAATACAAAAAGACAGTGCTGCAGAACGCAAATGGAAAGAAACAATTATTTGTGTAATCTTTTTTTATTCTAAAACCGAAGAATACAGGAAAATAGAAAAACGGCATCAGAACAATACCCAAAAAGAGGAAAATAGAGGATTTTGATTACTTTAAATGCAGTTTATACACTTTTCTCCTGCATCGGATATTGACAAACAGAGAGAGTTCGGGTTATAATGAACCCAGTTGTTTTTGGACAAACGGACAAATGTACGGGCATGAGGGATGAAGAAAACAAATCTTGTTGGACGCATCTCCTTTTTGTGCTATTCGTTTTGATGTGGTAAAGTGCCAAAATGAAAAACGGTGGAATGGCGAAGCGTTCCGGCAAATGTCCGGATGATGCAAAAACAACGCGAATCCATGAAAGGAGTTAGGAAGAAATTATGAAAAGAAAAATTGTAAGCGCATTACTTGTTATGAGTATGACTGCAAGCCTGGTTGCCTGTGGAAATTCCGGCAGCGGAAGTTCTGATCCGGCGGATGAGAGTGTAAGCGTAAGCAGCAGCGCATCTTCCGAAAGCGATGCAAGCGCATCTGCAAGCAGTGAGAGCGAAGCCGAGGCAGAGGAGTCCGAAATGCCGGAAGGATACGACGAGACCAGCACAGAGCTCTATAACGAGGCACTGGGCGATTTCAACGATGCACTTGCTACTGCAAAGGAAGCAGAAACGGTGGATGAGAGATATGCCTGATGGCAGTTGCCGAGGGAAAACTGATGGAGTCCGCCATGATGTACCCGCTCACCTCAAGAGGTGGTACGTACGCGATGTACAGAATGGCTCCGCGCACCAAGGACTATACCCTTTGGGGAAGCGATAAAGACCGTTATCATCAGTATGTTGTAACAACTGACTTTATCAAAGCAGAAGATTACAACGAGATGAGAGCAAAATGGGATGAGCTCAAAGGAACAGGAACCTATGAGAGCTGGGTAAAAGAATATCTGGCAGGAAAAGGTTACACCTTAAAAGACAGCTTCTCCATGCCGTATGCGAGTGATCCGGTAACATGGGACGGACTTGCAACTTCCCGTGCGGCAGATACCGATGCGATCATCAATACCTATGACGGACTGATGGAGTACGATGTAGAGGGAACTCTGCAGCCGGCACTGGCAGAATCCTATGAAGTATCCGATGACGGACTGACCTATACCTTCCACCTTCGTAAAGATGTAAAATGGACCGATTCCCAGGGACGTGAAGTGGATACTGTAAAAGCAGATGACTTCGTGGCTGGAATGCAGCACATGTGTGATGCACAGGGCGGTCTGGAATACCTGGTACAGGGCGTGATCAAAAACGTATCCCAGTACATCAGCGGTGAAGTTACCGATTTCGACGAGGTTGGTGTAAAAGCTGTTGATGACTATACCGTAGAGTACACACTGGAAGAGCCATGCAGCTACTTCATGACCATGCTTGGCTACACCATCTTCATGCCGATGAGCAGAAGCTACTATCAGTCCCAGGGCGGTAAATTTGGTGCTGAGTACGATTCCTCCGCAGCAGATTATCAGTACGGAAAAGATTCCAACTCGATCGCATACTGCGGACCGTACCTGGTAACCAACGCTACAGCGAAAAATACCATCGTATTTAAACTGAGCGATTCTTACTGGAACAAAGACAACGTAAACATTAAAACCCTGACCTGGCTGTTCAATGACCAGTCTGATGTTACCAAAATGTACACAGATGCAAAAGCAGGTACCGTTGACTATGTAAACCTGAACACCTCCACTATGGAGACAGCAAAATCCGAAGGTCTGTACGACCAGTACGCAGTAGTTTCAGATACCGACGCTACTTCCTTCATGGGATTCTACAATATCAACCGTACTGCGACTGCAAATGCCAACGACGGAACAACAGCAAAGAGTACAAAGTCTGACGAAGAAATCCAGAGAACAAACAAAGCACTGCAGAACGTTCACTTCAGAAGAGCGATCAGCTTTGCAGCAGATCGTGGCGCTTACAATGCACAGCAGGTTGGCGAGGATCTGAAGTATACTTCCCTTAGAAATACCTTTACCCCGGGATATTTCGTAAGCCTGTCAAAAGACACTACCATTCAGATCAACGGAACCGACACAACCTTCCCGGCAGGCACCTACTATGGTGAAATCGTACAGAAACAGATCGACGCCGACGGCGTGAAGATCAAAGTATGGGATGCCGAAAACAAGACCAGCGATGGTTTTGATGGATGGTACAATCCGGAAAACGCAGTAGAAGAACTGAATACCGCAATCGAGGAGCTCGCAGAAGACGGTATCACCATCGATGAGAGCAACCCGATCCAGATTGAGTATCCATATCCGTCTGCAGTAGAAGTTTACACCAACAAAGCAAACTCCTACAAGAAATCAGTAGAGGCTGCCCTTGGCGGAAAAGTTGTGATCAATCTGGTTGATGCCGTAGACCTGGATGGATGGTACTATGCAGGATACTATGTAAACTATGGTTATGAACAAAACTACGACGTATATGATGTCTCCGGATGGGGTCCGGACTTTGGTGATCCGTGCTCTTATCTGGATACCATGCTTCCGGACTACGAAGGATACATGACCAAATGTTTCGGTATCTTCTAATTTTGGAAAAGGTAAAATTGGAAAGACCAGAATAGTTGAAAGCCAATGAATAAACCGGCAGGGGGATGGGGACAAAAAAAGCCATTCCCCTGTCATATTGTGTTAAGGAATGAGAGAATATGACAAAATATCTTTTTAAGCGTTTGTTGCATGGCCTTGTTTCCGTAGTAATCGTCGTTGGATGCGTTATGACTATGATCTATTCTCTGATGGACCGAAATCTGATTTTCGCACAGGATACCACCTATTCCCATCAGAGCAATAACCAGAAAAAGGTGTACAAATATCAGAAGTGGGAGACATACGGATATCTTGATTATGTAACCTATGCAGATTATTTGAACGCTCTCAAAGCAAAAGGCGAAATTGACGAGGATACGAGATCCAAAGCAGTAGCATTCGGAAGAACGAAAGACCAGGATTCAGAACTGGTATCTGAATATGTAAAGGAATTTACAGCTTATTATAAAGCAAAAGGTTACACCGTAAGAAGATACGATGCGATCATGATGGGTAAGAAAAAATATGCCAACGGCGGACAGCAGCAGCTGTTTGCATACAGGGATATTCCGCTTGCAACGCGTCTCGGAAAATATTTTTCCGGTTTGATTGACATCGACAGCATTCACGATGCTGCAAAGGTAGAAGGTAAGAGGGGGATTACATTTACCTTACACGATCCGGTATATGGGGGAAAGAAATTTTCACCGGCCATCATGGGAAATGGCACAACACACAAGTACCTGATGTACTTTGACTCAAAATTCCCATATTTCCATCAGAATATAATCACCATAAATTTAGGAAAGTCCTATTCCGTAAATGAGGGTGTGGATGTAGCACTGACCATGACCCGCGCGCAGGGATCCTACGTAAAATCGGAGATTACCTACCAAGCGGTCTGGTGGAATACAGTGCAGACGATCTGCACAGCGCAACGTATATGAGCGAATCTCAGGATGCAAGCGCTGTTCATTCCGATCGGTTCGCAGATGACTATACCAACGTGGATACAGTTAAGAGTGGTAAATCAAAAATCGGCTATTCCTTTGTAATCGGTATCATTGCCGTAATTCTTTCCTATCTCATCGCAGTGCCGCTTGGCATTCTGATGGCGAGAAAGAAAGACAAACTGGTTGACCAGCTTGGAACCATCTATATTGTATTTATTATAGCAGTACCTTCACTGGCCTATATCTTCCTGTTTAAAGCAATTGGAGGAAAAATTGGTCTGCCGACCACCTTTGACATGGATTCGAAGAGCAAGCTGATGTATATTCTGCCGATCGTTTCCCTGGCACTGCCGCAGGTGGCAAACCTGATGAAATGGCTGCGTCGATACATGATCGACCAGATGAACTCCGATTACGTAAAATTCGCAAGATCCGGTGGTCTGACAGAGGGAGAAATCTTTACGAAACACATTTTGAAGAATGCAGCGATTCCGATCGTGCAGGGTGTTCCGGCGAGCGTACTGTTCGCACTGACCGGAGCCATCATCACCGAGCGTGTGTACGTAGTACCTGGTGCCGGTAATCTGCTGACCGAAGCAATCAGCAAATATGATAATGGTGTTATCGTAGGTGTTACACTGTTCTACGCAGTGCTCTCCGTGATTTCCATCATCCTGGGCGACGTTTTGATGTCCATGGTGGATCCGCGAATCTCATTCTCAACGAAAGACAGGTAGGGACTTATGAATTATGATTTAGATAAATTCGGTCTGTCTGAGGAAGAACTGTTTTCTCCTGTAGATAACAGCTCTCTGGAGTCTGAGAAAATTACGGCTCCGAGATATTCCTACTGGCATTCCGTGTTCCGCGTATTTTTTAAGAAAAAAATCAATATTGCCGTACTTTGCCTCCTGGGTGTGATTCTGCTGATGACGTATGTGTATCCGCTCTTTGTGGAGTACGACCGTTTCGCCAATCTGATGAACGGCGCGACAAAACATCTGTCTCCAAGCAAAGCCTTGCAGCAGCTTGGATTCAATATTCACTGGATTTTAGGATCCGGTGCTTCCGGACAGTCGACATTTGACGCTGTCTGGTTTGGTTCCAGAATTTCAGTTTCCCTGGCGTTTATCTGTGCGCTCATCAACCTTTCGATTGGTGTAATTGTCGGATCTGTCTGGGGATTTTCGAAGAAGGTTGACGTTTTCATGATGGAGGTTTACAACATCATCGGAAATATTCCGTATGTACTTCTGATCTCCGTCCTGGTGCTTATTTTTTCTCCGAGCTTCTGGACCATGGTATTTGCACTGACCGTTACCGGATGGCTTGCCATCGCGTACTTTATCCGTACGCAGGTCGTTATCATCCGTGACAGAGAGTATAATCTGGCATCGAAATGTCTTGGAACTTCGATTTTCCGCATTGCGATGAAGAATATTCTCCCGTTTATGACATCTGTCATTGTTACTCTGGCGGCAACTGAGATTCCGTCCTACATCTCTTACGAGGTGTTCCTGGCTTACATCGGTATGGGACTTTCTGACATGTCTCTGGGAAGACTGATTTATGAGGCTGAGGGCGCCATGCTGACACCGGGATGGGGATTCGAATTCTGGAGTCCGGTTGTTGTCGCTTCAATTATCACCGTAGTATTATATGTAGTTGGACAGAACCTTGGAGATGCGTCCGACCCGAGAACACATATGTAGGAAGGAAAGCCGCATGGAAGATAAAAAAGTATTATTATCGATTAAGGACTTACAGGTAAAATTCCGTGTCCGCGGCCGTATCCTGACGGCAATTCGGGGCGTAACGCTGGATATTTACGAGAACGAGTCCATTGCTATCGTAGGAGAGTCCGGCGCCGGTAAATCCGTATTCACAAAAGCGTTTGCGGGAATGCTGGACAGCAACGGCTTCATCGACCAGGGAGATATCATTTTTAACGATGCCGAGCTGAGCGATACCGTTGTGCCGCTGAACTCTTATGCGAAAAAGACCATCGCATCCACCTGGGAAAAGCTGAATGACTATTCCAAACTGGAATATGGTTCAGAAGTATTTCTGAAAATGAAGGCTCTGGAGCAGGAAAAAGAAGAAAAAATGACACTGAGCGAGGAAGAGCGCGAGAAAGCAGATGCTGAAATTAAGAAACTCGTAGTAAAGAGAACCGAACTTTTCAACTACAAGCAGACACTCGATACTTCCAAAGAAAAAGCGAAGGTTAAAGAGACATCCGCCGAGATTTCCAGACTGGATGGAGAAATTAAGGCTCTGCAGAAAGCAAAAGAGGAAAAAATCAAGGCTCACAAACAGGCTGCCATGAACGATACGGCCTACAAACAGGCATATGATGCAAAGATGGCAGAGTACAAAAAAGAGTACGCCGGCCTGACAGCAAAAGAAATTACGGACGAGACGAGAAAGAGAAACGAGATTCTTGCCAAAGAGATTTATCTTTCCGTCGGACGTTACAAACTGCGCAAAAAAGTCCGCATGATTAAAAAGCTGCACGAGGCATTCAAAGCTGCAATGGAGCGCGGTGTGGATCTGAACGATGAGCAGAAACGGAACAGCGTTTTCGACCAGGCAACTTTCCGTGTACGCTATCTGGATGAAACGCCGGAGCAGCTTCATGGAACCTGTATCATTAACCTGGCAAAAATCCAGGATCCGAATGACTGGGGCCAGATCCGCGGCAAGAAAATTGCAACCGTATTCCAGGATCCGATGACTTCCCTGAACCCGATTATCACAATCGGAAAACAGATCACTTCTGTTATCATGAAGCATCAGAATGTTAGCGAGGTGGAAGCGAGAGCACAGGCGCTTGAGCTGATGGAAAAGGTTGGTATTCCGAACGCAGAGCAGCGTTTCGATGATTATCCGTTCCAGTATTCCGGCGGTATGAGACAGCGTATCGTTATTGCGATTGCACTTTCCTGCCGTCCGAAGATTCTGATCTGCGATGAGCCGACAACTGCGCTGGACGTTACGATTCAGGCACAGATCCTGAAGCTGATCAAGGATCTTCAGAAAGAGTACAACTACACCATCGTGTTTATTACCCACGACCTTGGTGTCGTAGCGAATATCGCAGACCGTGTTGCCGTTCTGTACGCAGGACAGATCATCGAGTTTGCGAACGTAGAAGAGCTGTTCTACGATCCGCGCCATCCGTACACCTGGGCGCTGCTTTCTTCCCTGCCGCAGCTTGCGGAGCGGAATACAAAGCTGTTTTCCATTACCGGTACGCCGCCGTCTCTGTACAATAAGATTATCGGAGACCCGTTTGCACCGCGTAACCAGTACTGTCTGAAGATTGATACTCTGGAGGAGCCGCCGATGTTCAAGGTAACGGATACCCACTATGCCAAGACATGGCTGCTGGATCCGAGAGCGCCGAAGACAGAAAAACCGGAAGCTATTCAGAATATTCACGAAAAACTGTTAAAAGCATATAACTTATAGGAGAGTTTGAAAGTGTCTACAAAGCAGGAAAGCAAGACCACTGTTTCGCATCTGCCGGAGCATGGTCCGATTGACGAAAATGGAAGAGAAATCTTACTGCAGGTAAAAAATGTAGATATCACTTTCGGCAAGGGCGATGACGCAGTCAAAGCGGTAAAAAATGCTTCTTTTGACATCTATAAGGGAGAAACCTTCTCCCTCGTAGGCGAGTCCGGTTCCGGAAAGACCACGATCGGCCGTGCGGTCATTCGTGTCAACCCGTGTTCCGCAGGAGAGATCCTGTACAAGGGTGTTAAAATTTCCGGCAAGATTCCGCATTCCCTGGACCGGGAGGTTATCCGAAACATTCAGATGGTATTCCAGGATCCTGCCGCATCGTTAAATGAGCGTGCGACGGTCGATTACATCGTATCCGAGGGTCTTTACAACTTCCATCTGTACGAGAACGAGGCAGACCGTGTGAAAAAGGTAGAGAACATGATCAACGAAGTTGGTCTTCTGCCGGAGCACCTGACCCGTTACCCACATGAGTTCTCCGGTGGACAGCGCCAGCGTATTGGTTTGGCCCGTGCCATGGTTATGGAGCCGGAGCTTGTTGTAGCCGATGAGCCGATCTCCGCACTGGACGTATCGATCCGTGCCCAGGTCCTCAATCTGCTGAAAAAATTCCAGAGAGAAAAACAGGTTACTTATCTGTTTATTGCTCATGACCTTTCCATCGTTCGGTTCATTTCCGACCGTATCGGTGTTATCTACAAAGGAAATATCGTAGAGGTTGCGGATGCAGAGGAGCTGTTTAACTTCCCGCTGCACCCATACACGCATTCTCTGATTTCTGCGATTCCGATTCCGGATCCGCAGCTCGAGAAGAATAAGGTGCTGTACACCTACGACCCGTCCATCCATGATTATTCCGTGGACAAACCGGAATTCGTGGATATCGGACACAACCACTTTGTATATGGAAATAAAAAAGAGATCGAAGAGTACAAGGCACTCCGTGAAAAGGGAGAGCCGCTGCAGCCGATCACCATCCGAAAGCCTGGCGAGGAAGTAAAAGAGGAGAACCACGAGGTTCATCTTTCCAAGGCAGAAGATGAATTCCTGAAAACTCCGGTTCACGATACCGGAAGCGTCTGGTACAAAGTGCTGTCATTCTTCTTCCCGATCATCGGTATCATCGCAGCGATGGTATACAAAAAGAAACAGTACTATCACAACTACAAAGCATGTAAGCAGGGCGCGCTGTACGGATTCGCCGTACTGGCCGTGATTCTCCTGATCTTTATCATTGCATTGATTTTAGTTGCCCTATAGTGGACAGGAAAGAAAAAGTGGCCCGGAACCAGAAAAAAGGTTCCGGTGCCGCTTTTTTTGATTTACGCGAGCAACGAGCCAAAGTCCGTGCTTGCACGAGACCTTGGCGACTGCCGCGATAACTTGAGAAACTCGCGGAGCGTGTTTCTCATAGTTTACAGGAAGCTTCGTTGAACTTTCCTGCAAATCAAAAAGCCTTCCGGGCAGAACGCTTTCTTATGCCGGTTCACAAAAGAGAAGCGTGAGAAGAATTCCGTTCCGATTTTACTTGACGGGAGATGTGTTTTTTGGGACAATAAATCACAGCAAAAAAGAAAATAAAAGGAAAGAGGAGCAACAGAATGGGAAGAACAGTAAAAGATCCGAACAGACGGCTGCCAAAGCCGGTACAGAAGGTCTGGCTTTCCGAAAAAAATGTCGGACGGCGCATCCTGCTTGTAGTACTGCTTCTGGCGATTGGATCCGGTTTTCTGGTGTATGGTTTTATGAACTTTCTGCACGGAGATTCCGGCTGGCGTGAGATCAGTGTAAAGGCAGGCGCGGATTTGAACTGCGGTGAGGATTTTACCTTGAAATATAACGTTGGCGCAAGCGGGGTTTCCGCAGGCGGGGAGGCAAAGGCACTTTCGCTGCTTTACACAGATGCGGCGGTGAAAGGCTACCGGCTTTTCAATATAGATGAGAGCTTTGAGGATGTGACAAACCTGTATGATATCAACCAACATCCAAATGAAGTGCTGACGGTAGATCCGGTTTTATACGATGCACTGAAAAAAGTATCCGATGCCAATTGCCGGGAAATTTATCTGGGACCGCTGTATGCGTCCCTGGAAAATCTCTGCGCCAGCAATGATGATGCGGCTGCAGCGCAGTTTGATCCGAACCGGAACGATGCGGCATCAGAAGAAACGGCAGCAGTTGCTGCCTTTACACAGAACCCGGATGATATTTCACTGGAGCTGTCAGGGGAAAACCAGGTCTGTCTGCATGTGTCAGACGCGTATCAGGCGTATGCCGCAGAGATGGGCTATACCGCATATCTCGACTTTTTCTGGATGAAAAATGCTTTTTTGATTGATTATCTGGCGGATACGATTCGCGGCGAGGGCTATCAGCTCGGCATTATTTCCAGTAAGGACGGTTTCGTGCGCTGTCTCGATGAAACGGGAGAAAAAGAGTACCGGTATCCGCTGTATCATCTTTCCGGGAACGAAATCCAGTCATACGGAACAATGACGTATGAAGGACCGAAAAGCATCGTGTTTTTCCACGCTTACCAGGCGGGCAGCCCGGATGCGTACCGCTATTATCAGTATCAGGACAAAACGATGTGCACGCCGTATCTTAGCGCGGCAGACGGAAAAGACCACACAGCAGCATCCGAACTGATCGTCTATTCCGGTGAATATGGCTGTGCCAATACGCTGCTTGCAGCATTTTCTGATTATCAGGCCGAATCGCTTTCCAGGGAGTCCCTGGAAACACTGACTTCACAGAACATTTACAGCATCTGGTTTGAGGACGATGAGATGCAGACGACAGATGAAGATCTTGCCGTAATCGTAGGAAATGAATAAAAAACAAACCAGATTTGCATTGTACAATCGCAGTTAGGATGGTAGAATAAAAACAGAATTTGAAAAATCATTTCCACAATCTGCAAGCCCCACTTCGCGATCTGTTTTGACCTTATCCGGTTGCTGCAGACCGTTTGGGCTGAAAATGGGACTCGCAGCTCACGAAAAGCTTTTTTCAAACACGCTCTGGCATGAATGAGTGCTTTTTTATGCGATTTTGTATGGGGGAAGCAGCAGCGAGAGCACGTAAAATAAAAAAGGAGGGGTTATAATTTTGAAAATGGAAGAAAAATTATACGATTATATGGATTGGGCGGAAATAGAAGCCGTGGTCTATTCCGAGGAAAATCATCCAAGAGACATCTTGGGACCGCGCGTAACGGAGGATGGTATTTTGATTCAGGCGTTTTTCCCGGGCGCAACCCGTGCAGCCGTACATACGATCCGCGACGGAAAACAGACCGAGATGGTTTGCGAGGATGAGGCGGGATTTTTCGCTGTGCTGCTTCCAGGAAAGAAAATTCCGTCCTATACGCTGATCTACTGGGACGGCGACGGAAACCAGATGGAGCATTACGATCCGTACGCCTATCCGATGCAGTTCACCGAGCAGGAACAGAAACAGTTTGAAAACGGCATCTGTTATTCCATCTATGAGAAGCTGGGTGCACACCCGGTAAAGATCGATGGTATCAGCGGTGTTTACTTCGCTGTCTGGGCACCGAATGCGATCCGTGTCAGTGTTGTCGGAAATTTCAATAACTGGGACGGAAGAGCATATCAGATGAATCTTCTGGAGTCCGGAATCTACGAGCTCTTTATCCCCGGTGTTCGCGCGGGCGACATCTATAAATATGAAATTAAGGCAAAGGGCGGTCTGACGTATCTGAAATCGGATCCATACGCGAATGCAGCACAGCTGCGTCCGAACAATGCGAGTGTTGTGGTTGATCTTGGAAAATATGCCTGGCAGGATGAGAACTGGATGAAGAAGCGTGGTGTCACACAGGGCGACAAAGCGCCGATTTCTGTTTATGAAGTGCATCTTGGCTCCTGGAAAAAACCGGACGATGGCCGTGAATTTTATAACTACCGTGAGATCGCTCCGATGCTGGCTTCCTACGTCAAAGAGCTCGGCTACACCCATGTTGAGCTGATGCCGGTGATGGAGCATCCGCTCGATGAATCCTGGGGTTATCAGGTAACGGGCTATTACGCACCGACAGCACGATACGGAACGCCGGATGATTTCCGCTATTTTATGGATACGATGCATCAGAATGACATTGGTGTTATTCTCGACTGGGTACCGGCACACTTCCCGCGCGATACCTTCGGACTTTCTGCATTTGACGGAACGTGTCTGTATGAGCATTTCGATCCGAGACAGGGATCCCACCCACACTGGGGCACACTGATTTACAATTACGGCAGACCGGAAGTAAAGAACTTCCTGATCGCCAATGCGCTTTTCTGGGCAAAAGAGTACCATGCCGACGGAATCCGTATGGATGCGGTTGCCTCGATGCTGTATCTTGATTATGGCAAGCAGGACGGGGAGTGGGTCGCAAATATCTACGGCGGAAATGAGAACCTTGAGGCAATCGAATTTTTAAAACATCTGAACTCCATCTTCAAAAAAGAGTTCCCGGATGCGCTTCTTATCGCAGAGGAATCGACCGCATGGCCGAAGGTGACGGGAGAACTCGACGATGAAGGACTTGGCTTCGACTACAAGTGGAACATGGGCTGGATGAATGATTTTACGGAATATATGAAAAACGATCCGGTATACCGCGGGGCACATCACGACCAGCTGACTTTTTCTATGGTATATGCATATTCGGAGAAATTCATGCTGAGTCTGTCGCACGATGAAGTGGTTCACCTGAAGGGATCCATGTATACCAAAATGCCGGGTACACCGGAGCAGAAAATGGCAAATCTTCGTCTGGCGTACGCTTATCAGATGGTGCATCCCGGAAAGAAGCTTCTGTTTATGGGACAGGAATTCGGACAGGAAAAAGAGTGGAATGAGAAACAGTCCCTGTCCTGGGAGCTTCTTGAGGACAAGGAACATCTGCAGCTAAAAAACTATATGGCGGCACTTCATGCATTCTACAAAGCAAATCCGGCATTGTATCAGCTTGACGAAAAGCCGGAGGGCTTTGAGTGGATCAATGGCATGGAGTGGGAAAAGAATCTTCTGATCTTCCTTCGCAGAACAAGGAAGAAAGAAGATACGCTGCTTGTCGTATGCAACTTCTCGAATGTCGAGTACGATGATTTCCGCATTGGTGTGCCGTATCCAGGAAAGTACAAAGAGATGTTCAACAGCGATGCGGAAAGCTATGGCGGAACAGGCGTCGGAAATCCACGCGTGAAAATGTCGAAAAAAACAGAGTGCGATGAGCGGAAAAACTCGATTACCGTAAAACTCGCACCGCTTTCTGTTCAGGTATTTTCTTATACGAAGCCGGAGACGGGCGCTGCAAGCAATAAGAGCGCAAAGGCAAAAACTGCAGCGAAAGCGGCAGCAGAGAAGAAAACCGGAAAGAAGGGAAAACCGGCTGGAAAAACGGAAGAAGCAGTAAAAGCAGTAAAAGCAAAGAAAACAACAAAGACTGCCCAAAAAGCAGAGAAAAAGGTATCGGAAAAAACGGTGAAAACCGCAGAGAAAAAGCAGGGAACTACGACTGCGACAGAGAAGGTGGAGAAAGCCGTAAAGCAGGCGATCGACAGCAAACCGGTGAAAACGGTAGAGCAGACGGTGGACAAGCTGGTGAAAGCCGGAAAATCCGCAGCGGCAGAGGCAGCAAAAGCCGTGGAAAAATACCGCGCAGCCGCCGATCCGGAAAAGAAGCCGGCTACAAAGCCGAAAACAAAGCCGGAAACCAAGTCGGAAGCAAAATTAGAGGCAAAACCAGAGACAAAAACGAAAAAAAGCACAGGCATGAGTGAACTCGGCGAGGAGCTGCAGAGAAAATTCGAGACAGAGGAGAGATAACACATGGTGAATCTGACAGCGGCGGAACGCGTCTATGAATACTGGATCGACAAGGCCTCTTCGGCTGCCGATCTGGTGCTGAAGATCGTGTTTGCAGTAATTCTGTTTCTGGTTGCACGCAAACTGATCCTGTGGCTCTGCGATCTGATCCGGAAAAACATGCGGCGTTTTCACACGGAGGAGGCGGTGGTCAGTTTCACCGCTTCCATGGTGAAATACAGTCTGAACACGCTGCTGGTGCTGACCATTATCGTTCAGCTCGGCATCGTATCCGAAGCGTCGATCGCAGCAGCCATCGCCTCCGCCGGCGTTGCCGTATCCCTGGCATTGCAGGGCGGCCTCTCGAACTTTGCAGGCGGGGTGATGATTCTGCTGCTGAAGCCATTTAAGGTCGGTGACTACATTATCTTCCCGGGCGAAGGCCAGGAGGGAACGGTCAAAAAGATTGAGATGTATTACACGACAATCAACAGCATCGACAACCGTACCATCATGATCCCGAACGCCAATCTTACGAATCACACCATCATCAACGTGACGGCAATGGACCGCAGAAAGCTGGAAATCAAAGTCGGCATTTCTTATGAGTCCGATATCAGAAAAGCGAAGGACATCCTGCGTCGCCTCGTTGAGGAGGAGCCGCATTTTCAGTCGGAGGAGCAGCAGTTTTTCGTAGATGAGCTGGGCGAGAGCGCGATCACGGTCGGTCTGCGCGCCTGGGTCGCAACGGAAAATTACTGGCCGGTCAAATGGAAAATGAATGAGCGCATCAAAGAAGAGTTTGACGCGGCGGGAATTTCCATCCCGTATAACCAGCTCGATGTCCACATCTGCCCGGAACCGGCGAACAAAAAAGCCGGAAAAGGCGATAAATAAAGGATATTTTGAAAATTAACCCTTGCAATTGCACGGAAAAGGTGCTATAGTAAAGTTGTTAATAAGTGACTGTTAAGGAGTGGACGATTTCGTCCACTCTTTCTTGTGTACAGGGAAATGAAAGAATTTTTCGAAAGTTTCCCTGAATCAAAAAGGTGGTGAGGATTTGAGCAGAAGAGAAGAATACGAACAGAAGGCAGAAGAACTGATCACTCCGATTGTAGAAGCCAATGGTTTTGAACTGGTGGATGTGGAGTATGTCAAAGAGGGCGGTACCTGGTACCTGCGTGCTTACATCGACAAAGAAGGCGGAATTACCGTGGATGACTGCGAAATCGTCAGCCGTGCATTTTCTGACCGGCTGGACGCAGAGGACTTTATCGATGACGCTTATATCATGGAGGTCAGCTCCCCGGGCCTTGGACGTCCGCTGAAAAAAGAGAAAGACTATAAGAGAAGCATGGGAAAAGAGCTGGAAATCCGGACATACCGTGCGATCGAGAGAAACCGGGAATTTTACGGAATACTCACCGCATATGATGATAACAGTGTGACCATTTTGGAGGAGGACGGAACAGAGCGCGTCTTCCAGAAAAGCGATATTGCATTGATCCGTTTAGCATTTGATTTCTAAACAGACGCAGATACAGGAGGAAAAGAGAAAAATGAATACAGAATTAATGGAGGCCCTTGAAGTTCTTGAGAAAGAGAAGAATATCAGCAAAGATACCCTGCTTGAGGCAATTGAGCAGTCGCTGATCCAGGCCTGTAAAAACCATTTTGGCAAAGCAGATAATGTAAAGGTAAGCATCAACGCCCAGACTGGTGATTTCAAAGTCGTAGCAGAGAAAACCGTTGTTGATCTGGTACAGGATCCGATCATGGAGATCGCCCTTTCCGATGCAAAACGTGCAGACTCCCGCTATGAACTCGGCGATATCGTTCCGGTAGAAATCAAATCCAAGGAGTTCGGCCGTATTGCAACCCAGAATGCCAAAAACGTCATTCTTCAGAAGATCCGTGAGGAAGAGCGTAAAGTTCTGTTTGATCAGTACTTCGAGAAAGAGCACGATGTGGTTACCGGTGTGGTACAGCGCTATGTAGGACGCAACGTCAGCATCAACCTCGGTAAAGTAGACGCTCTGCTGACCGAGAACGAGCAGGTCAAAGGCGAGAAATTTGAGCCGACCCAGCGTGTGAAAGTATACGTTCTGGAAGTAAAGAATACAACCAAGGGACCGAAGGTTATGGTATCCCGTACCCATCCGGAACTCGTAAAACGTCTCTTTGAGTCTGAGGTTTCCGAGGTTGCGGAAGGCATCGTAGAGATCAAGAGCATTGCCCGTGAGGCGGGAAGCCGTACAAAAATGGCAGTATGGTCCAACGATCCGAATGTCGATGCAGTCGGCGCATGCGTCGGTATGAACGGAAGCCGTGTCAACGCGGTTGTCAACGAGCTGAACGGCGAGAAGATCGACATCATCACATGGGATGAGAACCCGGCACTCCTGATCGAGAACGCACTGAGCCCGGCAAAAGTTATCTCCGTTATGGCAGACCCGGATGAGAAGACCGCAAAAGTGATCGTTCCGGATTACCAGCTTTCCCTTGCCATCGGTAAAGAGGGACAGAACGCAAGACTTGCCGCACGTCTGACCGGGTTCAAGATCGACATCAAGAGCGAGACCCAGGCACGCGAGGCAGGAGACTTCGACTACGTAGAAGAAGAGGAATACGAGGAAGAGGGCAATTACGATGAGTCCGCAGCAGAGGAGGAAACCATCTCTGCAGAAGAAGACTTCGACGAGAATGATGTAGAAACAGCAGAGAAAGCCGGAGACGAAGAGTAATTAAAATAAAAACAAAGGCGGGATGAGCATTTGAGTACAGTTCGTAAAGTGCCGCTGCGTAAATGCATTGGCTGCAATGAAATGAAAAACAAAAAAGAAATGATCCGCGTGGTGAAAACCACCGAAGGAACGATTGTTCCGGACACAACCGGAAGAATGAACGGACGCGGTGCTTATGTCTGCTCTCTGGAATGTCTGGGGAAAGCAATGAAAAACAAAGGACTTTCCCGTTCTCTGAAGGCAGAAATTCCATCAGAGGTTTATGAGCAGTTAAAGGAGGCATTTGCGAAGATTGAACAGTCAAAGTAAAGGATTATCCATGCTGGGCCTTGCCATGAAGGCGGGTAAGGTATCGAGCGGCGAATTTGCGACCGAGCAGGCCGTAAAGAGCGGCAGCGCATACCTTGTCATTCTGGCGGAAACGGCGTCGGCCAATACACAGAAGAAATTTCGCAATATGTGTGCATACTATAAAGTGCCATGCATTCTTTTTGGGGACAAAGAGCAGCTTGGAAGAGCCATCGGAAGAGAATACCGTTCTTCCCTTGCCGTATGTGAAGCGCATTTTGCAGAAAAAATAGCAGCATTGTTGGCAGAAGCGTAAGGCGTAAGGCCGGAAAGGTCGGTGGATGGATGCAGGAAACACGAAAACCGCAGAAAGAGGAGAAAAGATCATTGGAAAAGAAAGATACAGAAAATATGGAAATGAAGAAACCGGAAGAGCAGGCAAAACCGAAGAAAAAGAAAATTATTTCCGTTGTGCGTCCGCAGAACGCAACAAGTAAAGAAGCAAAAGAGTTCACAAAGAACCAGGGACAGAAAAAAGACCGTCCGTCCCGCGGAAACGGCCGTCCGGAAGGAAACCGCAATGGAAACGGAAGAAGCGAGGACCGTCCGAACCGTGGAAACGGAAACGGCGGAAATGGAGATCGTCCGAACCGCAATGGAGACCGTCCGCAGGGAGAGCGCCGTTTCAACAATAACGGAGACCGTCCGAACCGCAATGGAGACCGTCCGCA
>NZ_QUHY01000039.1:0-19270 GCF_003479865.1 Blautia sp. AM47-4 | reverse complement strand
AGCGTTCGGATTTTTCGTAACCAAGATGATCATCCATTTCAGCTTCCATCATTTCCTTAATGGTGCCGCCTAAAAGATCCTTGAGCGCATCCTGAATGTCTTCTGCAGACTGGATATCGTACTCTTCCAGGAGCTGATGGATGATGTTTCGTTTTCCTTCTGTCATTTGTACACGATGTACAGGTTTCTTTTGTCTTGCCATAATAAAAGGCCCTCCTAATGATATTTATTGTATCATAGAAGAACCTTATAAACATTATTTTACAGAAAAAGTTTCATACTCTCTGATAAACTGGCTTCCACTTTTCTGGGCTTCATATGCATCGTCTCAATATTAATTTGGTTAAAATAAACAACTCGAAATGTTTTCAAACACGCTCTAGGGCGCTCCCTGGGCGAGACGCACATTGGGGTCAGACCCCCTTACGATTTTCTTACTTCGGAAACAGATGCGTCTATTTCGATAGAAATACTGTTTATCTGCACTAGGACTGACCATATTGGTGTCAGGCACCCCTAATTTATAGATTTATAAACCTTATTTTCAGTATTCCCTTTTCCTCGATTTTTTTTTGTTATATATCTTTCGGGAAAATCTTCTATTAATTTTGATAATTTTGCATAACCCAAATTCTTAATATTAAAATCCGGCTTATGTCTTTTTATATACGATCCCGCAGCACTTATATCAGTAAATCCTTCCTCATTTTGATATTTTATATTAGCTTCTTCAAGCCAACAATGTATCTCTCTCATATAGTCTCTGTCTACTGTTTCTTTAGCCTCATCATTATTTTTCTGAAATTCTAATCCATTTCTGCAATTACTCAAGATTTCATTATTATCCCTTTCCACAACTTTCTTGACGCTCTGTTCTTTTTGAGGTATCTCTATTAAGCTCAACGCCCACTTAGAATATTTTTTATCATATTCTATGATTTTTGCTTCTAAACTATCTCCTGCGCTAAACAGATCCTGTAAATTTTCAATATATTTGTCTGATATTTCACTAATATGTATATATCCAAGCTGCTTTTTTCCATAATGTAAAAATGATATGTTTAAAAAAGATTTGTTTAATGATTCAATTGTTACATTCACTATATTTCCTATCCGTGGTGGCTGTTTTGACTGAAAATAATGATCTTGTCTTCTGCCCAAAGAAAGAGCGGCCTGTAATCCTTGATGAACCACTATCTTCCATTCATCTGATATGATTATTCCATCGTCTCCCTTATAATTCCATCTATACATATTTAATCTTGGTATACAATTTCCAATGATTCCGACTCTATATAAATCTTGTAACACTTGCATAAAATGTTTATCTAGTACAGTATCTTTAAAGAGTTGTTCTACTCTTTCTTTTAGCTCATTAACTGACATGCATGATTTAAAACCATTAAAACAATTTATTATCATTTCTATGTCTTCTGTACTGTATAAGGCTCGTAATTCTTCTTTTATTTCTTCTAAACTATCTAACGAATATTGCTTCCTCAAAGCTAAAAAAACAGCAGTTGAAAATTTCTCACTTTCATTTTCTAAAGATCCTTTTGCTGCTGTGATTAATCTTACTATATCTCTAGGTTTGCACCAGCTATTATTTAAAATATAGCTTGCGGTATCTATTTCATGTATATTATCTGGAAACCAATCACTAATAAGTTCTTTTTCAGTACGCTTCCCATTATTATGCTCACTTATAAAGATTCGGCGCAATAATATTTGCAGTATAGGATGTGAAAAGGAGTTCGTATTATTATAATTCCATCTTAATGGCACCTCAAATCCAGAAACAACTTTATTCATCTCCTTAGTCACAATGTTTCTTGATATGGAATTTACAATTTCGGTTCGAATCGAACATATAATTTTTATATTACTCATTTCTGCGCTAGCAAAAATTGAGTTTATTCGTTTAATAGTAAAAATCATATCTCTAATCAAACATAAATCTCTATGAAAAATTTGTTCATCTCCAAAATAAGCTTCTAATTCATCTACAAATAAGTAATATGGAATGTCTGTTTTTTTCACCTTTCCTAATAAAGTTTCTGCTAATGTTACCAGTTCGATAAATTTATCCAGATTTCCTTCTTCATTTTTTGAATTCAAATCTATATTGATTTCAGGTGAAACCTCTGTTCCTGCCACTTTATCAGAAATTGGCATCGCCACTTTTAGCTTAGATGGAATAATATATTTTTTGGAGGTTCCGGGTCCATGAATACTTTTTACTGTCTTAACAAACTCCGACCAATTTCTATCATTCACAAAAATTCCATCTGAAAATGTTTCATTATCTTCAACAAGTTTCTTAAAAAAGATCCATCTCCATATATATTCAAATTCCGAATTATTCACCAATGTTTCGTTTTCTATATAAATAGAGGCAAGTAGTCTTTTTGAAAATCTATCCAGCTGACTTTTTTTCAGATCCGTAAATTCTTCTTTAAAAAAGATAAAAGAAGTACACGTTGCTTCATCTCCATTTCTAAGTAAACGATCTAAATAAAATAACAGCGCTGTTTTTCCCACTCCCTTATAACCAGTTATAAAAAATTTGTTTCCATTACATAAAGCATCCAAATCAAAATTTCTGGGGACAACAAATGCCTCTAGAAACTCTTCAACTCCCTCAAAATTAATTTCGTCTTTAGCATCTGGTTTCCCTGCATAAATATCTTTTATTTTTATACCATTCATATATCTTTCTTACCCCTTTCACCTCTTATTACCGTAATCTATACCATCAACAATTACATTTTCAAAAAGTTTCATCCTATGGCATGATTCTGCTGCTTTTACTTTTTTGTACTGTTTTCCATGGCGATCCGTGATTAGAATTCTCGCATTATGTTTTCATGTTAGCATAAGCATATTCTTTTATCAAGTCAACCGCTATGCCAATTTTTTTCACATTTGCAGCATTTGACATTGGGGCCAGACCCCTTTACGATTTTTGCGCTTAATAAACTTGGCTGTATAAATCTTTTGTAGCTTGTAACGGCAGTACAATATGGGACGTTTTACTATCTTGGTGCGTACCTTTATGAAAACGGAACAAAGATTACAATAAAAAACACGGTGCTTTATTCAGGTCTTTCTATTGGCGGTTATGTTCTTTCGCAGATGCTGTCAAATGAATATACTATTATGCTGAAAATGGTAGCTTTACTTGCCAACAACATTGGTTCTCTTTCAAGTCTACTCGCGATTTACGGAATAGTCAATCTACTTATAGCACTCCCAGGGATTTCGCTTTTAGTAGCGCATATTTATAAACAGCCTCTTTTTTGTACTCATTTTTCCTTTTTCTTACAAAGACTCCCATTGCGCACAAAATCCCCCCTGTTCTACCTGGAACGTTTTGACAGCTATTTCATTTTCTGCTTTTTTTCGCTGATCTACCCGCCCTTTTCGTACAAAACATCCTTCATATTCTCCAGCAGCAATTCATCGCAAAACTTTCGGCTCACACTTTTCCGGCTGATTCTGCTTCCTTCAAATTTTTGTATCCGCCGGTATAAATACAGCTCTCTCATATTGAACCCTATCATCATCAGTTCAAATATAACCTCTACTGCTGTATGACAGTAACAGTGTTTCGCATGATAATACGTTTTCAACTGATGGAATCCATTCTCTTCGATATCCCATCTGCGATTCATGATCTCCCACAGGATCTGGTAATCCGCATGCTCCAGCGTTGTCGCCAGCCACATCCACCGTTCTCTTTCTTTTCCTTCCTCTTTCCAGCTCTCATGATATCTCACCACCCGAAGTTTATTCGGGCTGTGGTCTATCTCAAATCCGGAAAGATCCCATACTTCAATACTCTTTTTTCCCTTCCTGAAGCTCCTTTTCCTCCCCTCGTCCCGCTGAAACATGCTTTCCGCATCCTGAAACAGAAGCCTTACCGCTTTTAAGTGTTCGAAATCCACTTTTATATAGGCCTTAGTCGAATCAAGAGATTCATGTCCAAGTATATCTGCTGTTAATTTAAGGCCTGTACCATTATTGAATATCTTTGATGCCGCTGTCCGACGCAAAGCATGTGTTCCTTTCCAATAGCCAATAATGTGTTCTTTTTCAAAAGCATTACGAATAACGTATCGGACATTTTCACGGCTCATACTGGTGTACCGATTTACATACTTTCTTAAAAGAAGATATTTTTCATCAGGAACAGAAGGTCTATATCGAAGGATATATTCTTCTAGAAGCTTTCCTAATTCAGCAGATAAAGGTAACTGTCTAACATGATTATTCTTTGTACTATGTATTTGAATCAACGCATTTGCCCATTTAATGTCACTCAACATAATGTTCGGAATTTCAGAACATCGTAATCCTAGATCGAGCATCAGGCGAATTATAATGTTATTGCGAATACCCATTTCTTCATCATTCTTATAATGAAAACGCAACCGTTTTTCCTCGTCTGATGTAAGTATGATGGGAACATTTGATTTTTTGCCAGTCAGCAGATGTAAGTGGTAATTCTAATACCGAGCTATTTATTACATATCCCTTATATTCGAGGAAGCGGAAAAAGTTTCTTAATGATGTAATATATCTGCCGATACTTGATGCTTTTATGTTCTGAAAAACCGTACATACATACTGTTTTATATCCTCAGCTGTTAATATTGACCAGTCATTAGGAATGACATCTAAAGAATCAAGAAAAGCTGAAATATGATGACATTCTGCTATCGCTGACATACTTGTTATGTGTTTGAATTCAGTAGAATATTTGAAGAATTCTTCCAGCAAGTCCTTATTTCTTGTTGTTTTATATTTCTGGTTCCTATTATAGTTTCTAAAGACTTCACCGGTTTGCATCTGAAAGAATAAACTTGAAGCAGGTCCTATGTTGTGTCTGGTGGATGGACTAAAAGTTTGATTATTATCGGTCAGGGTATAATTTATGTGCTCATACAAAAGTTGTGGTTCTGTTACATTCCATGAATCCGGTACTTGTTCTAACGCTTTCGTATAAGTATGAATTGTTTGTGGAGAATATCCCTTGTTTCTAAGGAATTTCTCAAAGTTGTGAATGATTTCTAGGTTTATAAGCTACCTCCTTTTCGATTAATAAGGTAACTATGACATTTTTCTTGATATATGTTAAGAGCCCATAACTAAGTTCGGCACATAATTTTTGCCAATGCAGAATCCCCGGATGGCACGTTCGCTGGCATTATTATCCATCGGGACATCCCCATTTTCAAGAAATACACGCAGATACCGTTCCTGGTTCAGGGCATAGGTAAATGCTTCCTTTGTTTTGCCGCTTTTGGGTACCCTGTCTGAATTCTGTTTCAGGTACGCAAAGAAAGCATCCACCAGTGGTTTTACCACCAGCTGACGCCGGGCAGTTCGTTCGTCTGATGAAAGACCTGAAAGATTTCCTTCCTCCCGGTAGATTGCACGGATCTGGTTCATGATGAGGTACAAAACAGACTGTTTCCTCCGGATATGTACAGAATTTCATATTTTCTTTATATGTTCTGACCCCAATGTGGTTATAAAAGGATCGATTATCTTTTGTACGCAGTTTGAACCTGCTGGCTAGTACAGCAGAATAGAAAACGAGTGCGATGCTACAATCTGCGAAGCCATTATTAATCGCATCATCCATAATTCTTACGAAGTAATGATTGACGGCCGCGTCTCTATGCGGAAGCGCCATTGAATTAAAGCTTCTCAGAAAGGAGCTGACAATGACTGATTACTGCACTTTCAACAAAGATCATAAATGTGTATCAAATGGACCCATGTAGTTGTCGTGTAGTAAAAAATGAAACTCGCCATCCCCGCTATCATTCAATTTTTTTTAACAATATCAAATTCACAAAGGTATGTATTCAATATCCTCTGATAGCTTTTACAATAGAAGATGTTTGCCATTTCACAATCACATTGGCACTATTCTTTACTCTTATTGATGTTCTTTCTGCTCCCCAAGGTTCAATGGCAATAATTTTCTTACCCATTTCCTGAGCAAGCTGAATTTCAATATTTATCCACTTACTATAAGTCGAATAAACCCCTGCAAGAATTAGAATACAACTTGCATGTTGCATCTGGTTGCGAATAGCTGCTTTCAATTGATAATCATAAATCGCATTATGTATAGGGTCATTTTTAGGGACGGAATAATTCTTATATGCAAAACATGGAGCTGCACCTAATAAATTGACAAGCTTTTCGTATGCGTCACTATACGTCCACGAATGACTTATAAAAATATTGTATATCATAATATCATATCACCTCAATTCTTGTTTAAGTTTATCGTAAAAAATAGGAGTTTCAATTTTTCTCCTACTTGAGATGCTTGAAAAGTCCCAATTGCTATATTGCTTATTTAATATTCTCTCTGTTCTTTTTCTAACGTCTACATATGTAGCAACATCTCTCGTTGTTTTTAATCTAGGCCAATAACTCAAATAGCTTGGCAAGTCAACATCTTCTTTTAAGAAGCTTGCTGTCGGCATATCAATTTGTGCAGACATACCTATTTCAAAAGGAACCCACCATGAATACTTTGTTGTTTCGGACATTAAAACGATTATATCCGTGCAATTATTGAGTTGCCCTTTAATATGCTCTGTAAGCGACTTGCCACCTCCATTGATACTATTATCCAGAACGTCTAAATATGTGAAAACACCCTCTTTTTCAAAAGCACTTTTTAGCATCAGAGCCTGCTGACTATCCACATTTTTATGTGATATAAAACCTTCATTACTTACCCTCCTATGTAAAACACGCACTTATTAACGCGTCTTTATTATTGGATAAAAAACTGAAATTGAATAGAGAACAATGAATATCCAAGGAATAGCTTTTTCTATTTTTTTCAATCGAACCTATTCATATTTTTTATTTAATCTATCCCACTCAACCGTAAACGGAGCCAGCGGAAGTTTCAACTCCATTTCGTTAATTATTTCATATTTTACACTATTTAACTTTCTATAGCTGTTAATTGTACAAATCCATAAAATACAAATTGCAACCCCTATTGTAAAAGTGAAATACTTTTATAATGAAGCGAAAACGTTATAAGTACAAATAATGCAGTATTGTGTGTGATGAATATATTGTTCGCATTATTACACTTTTCAGATATTCCGTTTGCCTCCGCAATCCAGGTTTTCCATTGCTCAAGTACAGCATTTTCTTAATCACCTTCAAACTTTTCTTTATTTAGGATTTTAAGTTTCCTATATTTTAATCCATCAATCCTTTCCATAAGTTGTAAACAATTAACCAGACGTGCTATCACTCTCCACTATATTTTCTTTATCTTCTTCCTTAGATGCCATGTGCCGCAAATATAAGATTCCCATTTCTGCTTCTAACATTCTCTGATAATTCGGCAAAAGATCATCTACAATCAATCGCTTTAACTGATTAATTTTCTTTATGTCATTATTATCTTCAATGAATCTTTTTCCATAAGTCGAAATAACCAATATTCCTTCGACAAACTTCTCAGCATTGTTACTAAACATCATCTTCACACCAAATATTGAACCAATTTTATCGTGTCTCTTATCTCGTGCACTCATATAGTATTTTTTATTATTTTCCTCATTTTGTTTGTCATTATAAAAAACAACCGTATCTTTTCCCAACAATGTATGATATACCGTATCATTTTGATTTACAAAATTATTTAATGGAGTCTGCATTGTCTGCTCCCTCCCAATAACCCATCTCCAATCCTTATCGCTTTGTTGATTTCCCTTAACCTCACCATCTAGCTCATAAACATACTTATATATAAAAGATACAGATACAGATTCTTTATTAATAGCTGTGATTTGTGCAATAACATTTTTAAACGAGTTGCATATTTCTCCGATATACTCATGCACATTGTATGGTATGGCTTTCTCTGGTATATAAAATCTTTCTTGGTTGTCTTTTTTATAAGAGCTCTTAACAATATAATTGCGTTTTCTTTCATTTAATTCATATATACTTGAATATGCATCCCTTGCTATTTTATTTTTAAAATTGTTTTCTTCCTGATCTTCCTCCAACTTACTAAGTTGATAGATAACGAATAAATCCACCACAGACAATATTATTAATATAATTCATTTTGCTTCTGCTGAAATATATTTATCATCTATTTCTAAAACAAATGGAATAAAAAATGGAATAACCGTTCTCACTCCAAAATTAAAGATCTTGACTTTATCTAATTTTTTCAATATTTTCGTCATCTATTTCCCCCTCATTTTCTAGCATTGTATTTTAAAAACGTCTATCCTTTGATAAATTCCAATAATGTAGACCTAATGCAGTTAACTTACAAGACTTATTTTCCATTGCTGCAAAATACATATGCTCTGCTCCAACAGGTTCTATGAGGCCAACACTTTCAAATAACTGTAACTCTTTGAACACTCTAACATGTTCTGCATCTGCATAAGGTTCTATAATCTGGTGTTTAACTTCCGGTGCATTTGTATACTCATAAGATGGATCTAGTTTAAACTCATCCGTTGAATTTTTAAAATATGTACTCAATTTTCTCAGCATCATTTTCGGAACCTTTGCCTGTATAGTTCTCAATGGCAAAAACTGCGAAATATTTGTCTTGAATACCGGACGCTGCTGCCATGCACCTAATGACTGATCCACAAATGAATATAAACTCGCAGGTGTAATATTACCGCTAATATCTGCAGCCCCTCCCTTTAATCCTTGTATAAGTAATTCGGTAAATACCCCATGCTGTATAGCGATACTTTCTGCAGAAGTCTGCCACGGTTGACTTGCTGCTATTATCGTTACTCCTTCTCCCAACACAGAATTATTATTAAGCAATATGGACTCCCCCATCTTAGCTGCAAAGCAACAGTCCAAAATAATAACCTTATTCTTACAATGGGATTTGTTAGCTGTTTCCAATACATCTGTCATTCTAACGCCATAATCACCTTCCGCAAAATCCGTGGTACAAAGATATCCGCCATCACAATCCGCACCATGTCCGGAAAAATACAGAAGCGCTATATCTGCATCATCCGCAAACAATTTTTCGATATGTATTTTTAAATTCTTTTTTGTACAGCTATCAGTAATTGCAACCACATCAAAATTAGGAGAACCATCTCCATTGGATTCTATCAGTTCCTTCATTGCAACTGCATCATTACTGCAACACGCTAATTCACAGCCCGGATACTTATTTAAACCAACTATTAATGCTTTTTTCATTGTCCTCTTTTTCCTCCTTCAAAATAATATTTCCGAAAAAAAGCTCTGTCTCACTCACATCCGCACTTTCACCACGGAATCAAGTTTGACAGAGCAATTTCATTGCCCATCCCAACACTGGCTGTTTGTTTACCAATAAGCATTTCCAGTTTTGCAATAAAATAATATGAATTCAAATTGGGATATGGTTTATAAACTTTATATCTATACAATATCATAATTCTCGCATTCTTGGTATTTCGTTATAAAGAGTTATCTATATCGTTATAACTTCACATATTAATTTTGCCTTTATACGCTTCCAGTATCTCAATATAAATCTTTAACAATTGCCTCTTTTCCTGCGACATCCCCCGATAGTTTTGAATAAGGATCATCTCTTCTGCATTAAATTTTTCATCTTCCCCGATCAGTTCCACTATTGTTATATCCAGGGCTGAACAGATTCTTAGTAATGTATCTACATACGGTGTCGTTTTTCCATTCATTAAATTGCTTATACTTGAATTCGACAGATTTGTCGCTTTCGCCAAAGCATAATTTGTGATGTTTCTCTGCTTGCAAATATCCTTCAATCGTTCAAACATCATCTGATATTCTTTTTCCGAATCGTACATAAATCAAAATCCTCTTCCCTATATTTATTCCTTATCTCCACCGCAAACTCCTGGTCCATCGTATTTGCGATACTTCTTCATTATATATACGTTTCTCAGACAAATAAATTACACTTTCACATACTTTTCAAACTTGTAGCATTTTTTCATCATCATAAACCAATATAATGCTATCAAACCTCAAAATCTCCTCTCCCATTTCTCCCCCTCTTCCGTTAAACTACATACATAAGGCAACTAACATGGAGTTTTTCTCCACACCACACATTAATTAATAGAGAGGATTTTCGAATGAAAAAAGCACTTATCACCGGTATCACTGGTCAGGATGGCTCTTATCTTGCGGAGTTTCTGTTAGAAAAAGGTTATGAGGTTCATGGTATCACCCGTCGTGCTTCGCTTGCAAATACGGCTCGTATCGAGCATATTATGGATAAAATCACACTGCATGACGGTGACCTTTCTGATTCGTCATCGCTGATTCGTATTATCAATATTGTCCAGCCGGATGAGATTTACAACCTGGCTGCACAGTCTCATGTACAGGTTTCTTTTGATGTTCCGGAATATTCCGGCGATGTGGACGCACTTGGTGTTCTTCGTATTCTGGAAGCATGCCGCATTCTTGGCCTTACCAAGAAGACAAAAGTTTACCAGGCATCTACTTCTGAATTATATGGAAAAGTAGAGGAAGTTCCGCAGCGCGAAACAACTCCGTTCCACCCATACAGCCCGTATGCGGTTGCAAAACAGTATGGCTTCTGGATCGTGAAAGAGTACCGCGAAGCATACGGCATGTTCGCTGTCAACGGTATTCTGTTCAACCATGAATCCGAGCGCCGCGGTGAGAACTTCGTTACCCGTAAAATCACACTGGCTGCCGGAAGAATCGCAGAAGGTATTCAGGATCATCTGGAACTTGGAAACATGGACTCTCTGCGTGACTGGGGTTATGCAAAAGATTATGTGGAGTGCATGTGGATGATTATGCAGCATGAAACACCGGAAGATTTCGTCATCGCAACCGGCGAGCAGCATACCGTACGTGATTTCACCGAAAAAGCATTCGCTGCAAACGGCATTACCATCCGCTGGGAAGGCACCGGTCTGGAAGAAAAAGGCTACGATGCAGAAACCGGCAAAATGCTGGTATGTGTCAATCCGGAATGGTTCCGTCCGACCGACGTTGATAACCTCTGGGGCGATCCGACCAAGGCCAAAACCGTTCTTGGATGGAATCCGCAGAAAACAACGTATGCTGAATTAGTAGAAATTATGGCAAAGCATGACCGTCAGCTTGCAAAACAGGAAAAAGCCATGAAAGCCGCACTTTAATTTAGGAGATGCAAAGATCATGATGGAAAAAAATGCAAAAATTTATGTAGCCGGACACCGCGGAATGGTTGGTTCCGCCATTGTAAGAGAACTGAAACGCCAGGGTTATGAAAATATCATTACCCGTACCCACAAAGAACTGGATCTCTGCCGTCAGGATGCTGTCGAGGCATTTTTCGCAGAGGAAAAACCGGAATATGTCTTCCTCGCTGCTGCAAAAGTAGGCGGCATCGTTGCAAACCAGGAAGCACTGGCAGATTTCATGTATGATAACATGACACTGGAAATGAATGTCATCCACTCTGCGTGGAAAAACGGCTGTAAAAAACTGGAGTTTCTTGGATCCTCCTGCATTTACCCGCGTATGGCACCGCAGCCAATGAAGGAAAGCTGTCTGCTGACTTCCGAACTGGAAAAAACAAACGAGGCTTATGCACTTGCAAAAATCTCCGGCTTAAAATACTGTGAGTTTCTGAACCGTCAGTACGGAACTGATTATATTTCCGTTATGCCAACCAATCTTTACGGACCAAACGATAACTATCATCCAACCCACAGCCACGTACTTCCTGCACTGATCCGCCGCTTCCATGAAGCAAAGGTTAACAATCTGCCGGAAGTTACCTGCTGGGGCGACGGCTCTCCGCTGCGTGAGTTCCTGTATGTCGATGACCTTGCAAATCTCTGTGTCTTCCTGATGAACAACTATTCCGGAAATGAGACCGTAAACGCCGGAACCGGAAAAGAACTGACCATCAAAGAGCTGACAGAGCTTGTTGCAAAAGTAATCGGTTATAATGGAAAAATCAATTGGGACAGCACAAAGCCAAATGGTACTCCAAGAAAACTGCTCGACGTATCCAAAGCAACCGCTCTTGGCTGGACCTACAAAACCGAGCTGGAAGACGGCATCCGTCTCTCCTACGAGGATTTCCTGAACAACCCGATGCGTGCAGAAAGATAACGGAGAAACTTTATGAATATCGTTTTATTATCCGGCGGCTCCGGCCAGCGCCTGTGGCCGCTTTCCAATGATATCCGTTCCAAGCAGTTTATCAAAATTTTCCATACGGCAGATGGTGAACTGGAATCCATGGTACAGCGCGTTTACCGTCAGATCCGTACGATCGACAAGGATGCAACGGTAACCATCGCGACCTCAAAATCACAGGTTTCCGCCATCCACAATCAGTTAGGGGAAGATGTCGGCATCAGCGTTGAGCCTTGCCGCCGTGATACATTCCCGGCCATTGCGCTTGCCGCAGCCTATCTGAAGGATGTAAAGGGAATTTCCGAGGACGAACCTGTCGTTGTCTGCCCGGTTGACCCTTATGTGGAAATTGATTATTTTGATGCCTTAAAAGACCTCGGTGCCCAGGCTGCTTCCAGCAATGCCAACCTGGTTCTGATGGGTATTGAACCGACCTATCCAAGCGAAAAATACGGATACATTATTCCAGACACCCAGGCTCCTGTCAGCACGGTGTCGATGTTCAAAGAGAAACCGACCAAAGAAATTGCAGAACAGTATATTTCCCAGGGTGCTCTTTGGAACGGCGGTGTTTTTGCTTTCCGTCTTGGTTATGTTCTGGATCGCGCTCATGCATTAATTGATTTTGAAAACTACGAAGATCTTTTCAGCAAATATGAAACGTTAGACAAAATCAGTTTTGATTACGCAGTGGTAGAACACGAGGACCGTATCGAAGTGATGCGTTTCTCCGGCATGTGGAAAGACCTTGGAACCTGGAATACTCTGACTGAGGCCATGGACAGCCACAATGTCGGCGAAGCACTGTTTAACGAAACCTGCAGAAATGTGCACGTAGTCAACGAGCTGAATCTTCCCGTACTCTGTATGGGTCTGAAAGATATTGTAGTTTCTGCAAGCCCGGACGGCATCCTGGTTTCCGACAAAGAGCAGTCCAGTTACATCAAGCCCTTTGTCAATACCCTGGATCACCGCGTTATGTTTGCAGAAAAATCCTGGGGCAGTTTCCGCATTCTGGATATCGAAAAAGAAAGCCTTACGATTAAAGTAACTTTAAATCCGGGTCATCAGATGAACTACCACAGTCATGATTTCCGGAACGAAGTCTGGAACGTTATTTCCGGCACAGGACGTGCCGTGATCGACGGCGTTGTTTACAATGTTCACGCCGGTGACACCCTGCAGATGAATGCAGGTAGCAAACACACCATTTTTGCTGATACGGAACTGCAGATCATTGAAGTCCAATTCGGAAAAGACATCAATGTACACGATAAACATAAATACGATCTGCCGTCCCTTTTCTAAATTGTAATGAAAAACCGCAAACCATTTTCTGCCCGATCTGCTGAAAATGATTTGCGGTTTTCTGTTTTACCATTTTTTCCGGTATTCTCCCGGACTCATTCCTTCTATTTTTCGAAAACGGCGCGCCAGATAATTTGCATCATTCAGGCCAATTGCCGTACTGATTTCATCTACAGTCAAATCTGTAAATCGAAGAAGATTTTTCGCCTGTGTAATACGTTTTTCTTCGATATACGAAATAATTGTAACTCCATACGTTTCTTTAAAAATCTTTGTCAGATAATATTTGTTGATAAAAAACTTTTGTGACAACAGTTCCAGCGTAATATGTTCCTTATAATGCTCATCCAGATAATGTTTTATACCTTCCAGATCGATTCGTTTTCTGGAATGCGTTGTATGCTCCGGATGCCATGAATTATCCATTAAAACATAAATCAATCGATTCAATATCTCATTGATCTTCATATCGCGCACATAACTGTCTGATCCTGCCGTGGCATAAAGCTCCGTCATAACCTGAACCAACTCCGAAATTTCTTTCGGATGAAATACGGGCATTCCCCCGCGTTCCTGATATTTCTTATAAATATCAGGCATAATATGCCCATAAAAATGGCACCATTGCAATGTCCATAAATCCGTAGACGTTGCGTGGGAATATGGTTTGCGGCAATCAATAAAAACGCAATCTCCAGCCTGAAGCGGATAGCTTTTTCCATTAAACTCCAGTTCTCCCGACCCGGAAGTCACCAGAAACACCAGGTAAGATGCCAAATGTTCACGGTGTGAGGTATGTGCAGAAATCGCATGCAGAGAACCTGTTTCCTGCAGATACAGAAGCGTCGTACGCGCAAATCCGGAAGGCGTATATAAGATGCGCTGTGAGGACACAGAAGGAGAGGATGATGAAAAATAGTCCATTCTCTTTCCTCCTCTCCTTCAACTTTCTTATTTCCAGCTGAAGCACATTCCATAAAAACCATCAGCCTGTTCTTTACTGTTAAACACAACTTTGATCTTTGCTTGCACTGTACAATCATTATTAACCACAAGTATATGACGCTGAGAAAAATCGTAATCAAATGTCACTGTTGGCGATTCAAACAACTCTCCATCCACATAAATATCAGCTTTATTATCTCCCGATTCATACGTATAATCGATTCCCATAATTCCTGACGCAGCCACATTCAAAATAAATGTTGTATCATCCACACGTTCAAAATCAGATTCTGCATCGTACCAGATAAAATTATCAAATCTATGTACATTTTCATCAATTACATCACAATCCGCCATCTTGCCAGTAGATGCTGCCACATTATCATCAATTATTGCTTTAACAGTTTCAAAATAGATTCCTTGACCGGCATCGTTCGGATGAACTCCGTCATCAGACAATTCCTCATAATTTTTTCCAGAATTGTTAAACGCTGCAATTGTATCAGCTACTGGAATGCCATAATGTTCACAAATGCTCTGAATTGTTGTCATTTTATCCGTATACTCACGTTGAGAGGATTCTAGAATAGAAATAATAGAACAATCTGGGTATCTGCTTCTGATCGCACGAATAATCGATTCGTAGTTTGTAGAAAAACCATCTATACCGTCGTTTTGTCCATAACAGATGATAGCTAAGTCATAATCTATACCATCATTTAAAGCCATTGTACGGGCATAGCCCGCATAGGAAGCATTTCCTCCCATAGAGATATTGGTAAAAGAGATATTTCCCTTATCAATTGTCTGTAAATATGCCTGCAACTGTCCAAACCATTCTGTTCCATCGCTTTGAGTACCAGCGCCAGCACCAATCGAATCACCGACAATCAAAACATTCACATCAAATCCATCGGACAACTTCTGATAAAAACTGTCCTCCGCTTCCTTCTGTTTCAATGCTGCTTTTTGTTCTTGTCTTTCCTGAAAAACTTTTTTATTAAGCCTCTGAAGTTCTGCTGATCTCTGATCTTCTTCTGTTTTGTCCAACCATAAAATCCCACCTAGAAGTACTGCCAATACAACACATAAAATTCCTACTACAAGGTTCGTTCGTGAATTATCGTGATACCCCCCCGCTTATTTCTTCGCCTCATCTTAACAGTTCCTCTCCTTCCTAAATCCTATTTTACAACACCTTTTTTCAAAATGATGTTTGCATACTGTGCAGTTTCTCCTGTTGCTACAACACAATACGCTTCTTTAGCACGTTCATAATACGCAAATCGTTCCAACGTATGTACATGCGCTTCTGGTTCATATTTTTTCAGAACTTCTTTATACTCACCCCAAATAGGTGTTTTTACCGGATCTCCCGGAACAACTTCCATTAATATAAAGTGATCCTCATCATATTGATCCAGAGGAAACAGCTGTAAAACAGCGTCAAGCAATTCCACAGCACCGATTCCGTCTGCCCGAACTACCTGTTTTCCTGTGCTTACGGTTGGAAAGTTTGCATCCGCAAAAACAATTTCATCTCCATGTCCCATTTCATTTAAGATTTTTAAAAGCTCCGGAGATATGAGCGGTGATATTCCTTTTAGCATATGTTCCTCCTTCTATGCCAGCGAACAGCGCCATACATCAACACCACTGTCCTGAAATACTTCGTGCAGCCGTTTCCGCACATCTTCCTGCGTTACGCCCTTTTTCAGCACTACCTGAAGGAAACCGCCTCCGCCGGCACCGCAGATCATCTTTCCATCGATCAGATCTTCCACGGAATGGAAAATCATGTCAATACATGTATTGGTACAGCCCGCATCGAGCTTCTTTGATAATTCCCAGTGCTGATTCAAAAGCTCTGCAAATCCATCGATATTTCCTTTTTCCAGTTCAAACCGCATCAGAACCGCTGTCTGCTGGATCTCATATAAGACATCCACCGCATCCTCGATTCCTCCGACGTATCTTCCAACGACATCCCGCAGCAGATTTCTTGCCAGTCTGCGCTGCCCGGAATAGATCAGGCAGAAACGCTCATCGAGTTCTTTTCTTGTTTTTTCACTGATTTTGCACGGCACACACGTAATTCTCTGTCGAATTGCCGGTTCACTCGAAACCATCTTGATTCCCGGTGCCAGACCTCCGACCTGATCCTGCCATCCGCCGCCGGTAGACATAATCTGTTCCATGCAAAGAACACGGTCATACAGCTCTTCGTCTGTTACCTCTTTTCCCAGCATCTCATACAGCGCTTTTACACAGGCACCCGCCAGAATCGAAGATGTTCCAAGGCCGGAACCGCGCGGGATATTGATGACCTGCGTGGAAAGATACAGGCCGCTTCCCAGATTTTCCGTGATTTCCTGCACGGAAATCGGATCCTTATATGGAATCACGCCGCAGGCAATCAGTGCCGCTTTGTGCAGGGCAAACGGATCGTATGGATTGCTGGAATCCTGTAAACTGGAAATATCGGTAAAGGTCTGCTCGGCACCACTGTCCGCACTTGCGAGAACAATCACCGGTTCGTCGACTTTCTTAACCACAACTTCGATCGGGCAGTTTCCGTCCAGCATCACAGCCGCATTCAGTACGGTTCCGCCATGTTCCATGCAGTACGGCGGTGTATCACTCCAGCCGCCTCCCCAGTTCACACGGACCGGAAGATTTACGGTAACCTGATCTTTTCCCATTTTCGCATCGGCATCATAACAAAGACCTTTTACAGCTCCGGCAAGAATACCGCTGCTGATGGTCGCAAAGCAGGAGTCCATATACTTTTCATCAAAACAGGACAGAACATAATAAATTCTGATCTTTCTGCTGAACTGATCAAGCTCTGTCTCGCTTAATCTCTGTGCTTCTTTCAGCAGTTCACCTTTCACCCGCTCTGAGATACCATCCCGCATCTGCTCAACCAGTCTGGTTAAATTTTCCTTTCGATCAATTGCCTCCAGAATTTCTTCCAGTTCTACTTTATCCGATACCTTCTCCTGCCACGGCAGCAGTGCAGAAAGATCTGCTTGGTTAAAGCTGTCTTTCAGTGAAATCGCATCTTCCCGAATCGGAAAACCTTCTCTCCAGGCTTCCAGTGTCTGATGCACTGCCTCTTCCATTGAATCGCATACTGGATAAATCGCAGCTTCCCAGAGCGGCATCGGCAATGTTTTTCCAAACAGCAATGCTCCTTCGGATTGTCAGAAACACCGTACATGCGGACAACAAATTTTCCATTCTGCTGTTTCAGTCCATGCAGAACAGTATGCGCAGGAATCGTCTGACCATCTAATGTCACGCCGGAAATCACACACTCTTCACCTATCTGTGACTTATTGCGAATCATACAGTCTTCCAGGTAGCTTCCCTTTCCAATCTCTGCATTCGGGCTGACGTAACTGTTCGAAGCTGCAAAATCCGCTTCCTCCCGATTCGTGTTGATGTTCGATGTCCATCCCAGATAATAGAATTCATCCATCCGCTCTGTCATAAGCTCACGCAGTTCTTTTGTCGTACCAAAGTGGATAAATGCAGCCGGTGACATTCGAATCAGTTTCATCTGATACGGATGCAATACACTCCACAACTCCGTTCTGCACTGTTCCAGTTCCGGCGTAAAATCACCTTCCGGTGTTTCTTTATAATACTGCTCCAGCGTAGAGTCTGATGCCAGAGGGTAGAGAAAATCAGCATAAAAGGAAAGCCTGGTACTCTCATTCACATAAGCTGCAAATTTTTCTTTCGTATCCACCAGCTGGTACAGCGCCTGCAGCATCTCACTGTTGAAGATTACCGCTCCTGTATCGATATCTACATTTCCCTGATCATCCGAAGCTCCCAGTTTCTGCAGCTGCTCCACTGTTTTTTTGTGCAGGAAACCACCTACATTTCCTTCGCTGTCAACCCGGTAAACACCGTGATTTTTTCCGATCTCCGCCGGCTCTTTAATCGAAAGCGCCGCTGCACCTTTGCCATAAAAATCAATCTGCAGCGGATTGAACAGCAGCAGCACATCGCCGGAACACACCAACATACCAGCATTCATCCGTGCGGCCACACCACTCATGGAAATCATAAATTCATCAAACAGAGTAGAACGTTTTCCATTCGGCAGAACACGTGGCACCGGTGAAAATAACTTTCCGCAGGCAGAATACTGCGGCACCCGCTTGCTGTCGCCGCCGGAATGGATTACCAGAATCCGCTGATTCTCGAATGAGCCTGCATTTTCATGAACGTAGCGCAGAACATTCAATGTGGCGCCGCCGCTGCCTACTCGTTTTCCGTCTGGATCCGGAAGAACTGCATAGTGTGTCGACTCTGGAATCATATGGTGCTCCAGACGATACTGAATCTGTGTACGGTACGATGCAGCCTGCTCCTCATTGGATGCTGTGAGAATTACATAATCCCATAACGGCAGATTCGGCGCTTCCAGAAGCGCGGTGTACTGGTTTGTGCAGTCGATGTAGGACTGCTGTAAAAATAGAGTTTTGTGTGACATGTCTTTTCTTTGTTCCTTACTTTATCATTGTAGTATTAATTTCTGTCCCTCTCCAGGGAACATCGTTTTTCAATCATAGATTGAAACACCTGTATTTTAGTATATCACAGATTTTGTCAAAAATCTTCCTTTTTTCATTACATTTATTGACTTATTGATTCGTAAATTTCGCAGATTTCACTTTTCATTCTTTGAACAATAGCTTGCAACGGTGTACAAAGGGAACATAATAAAAAACTTAATAATGGACTGCCAATCTTACACAAAGTACCGCCCAAACGAGACTACGGGCGGTATTTTTGTATCATGGCG
>NZ_QUHY01000038.1:0-20863 GCF_003479865.1 Blautia sp. AM47-4 | reverse complement strand
AGCATTTTTTGAAATTTATGAATCTTTTCTAAATTTGTTCCGTCCCCACTGATTTCCCGCCGTTTCCATCCCTGTTGTTTTCACCTCCCTGGCGCAAATTTTATGCATAAACTTTGTCCTTACTTTCAAAATTAAGGAAAACCATCCCTTTTCCTTATAAAAATTAATGTATTTTGAAAGAAAAGCATTGACAACCGCCAAAAAAGTAAGTATAGTTTTTAACTAAAGGAAGAAAGGGGCTGTTGTCATGACCATGCAATACGATAATCTGGAAGACAAGCTCAGTCAGCTTGTAGAGTATACGAAAGATTCCGGAAAGATTGATTTATCTTTATACACTGAGTACGATGTAAAACGGGGACTGCGTGATTCCACTGGTAAAGGTGTTCTCACCGGCCTGACCGAAATTTCCGATGTTATCGGCTTCGATATTGATGAGCGCACCGGCGAAAAAGTTCCGACCGATGGCCGTCTCTATTTTCAGGGCTATAACGTCGCAGATCTGATCAAAGGTATGGAAGGACGACGCTTCGGTTTTGAAGAGATTACCTATCTTCTTCTGTTCGGTTCTCTTCCAACGGAACCGCAGTTAAATGATTTCAACGAAATTTTAAGTATCTACCGCGAGCTGCCGGACACTTTTGTCCGCGACGTTGTCATGAAGGCAACCAGCAAAAACATGATGAATACTCTGCAGCGCTGTGTGCTGACCCTGTATTCCTACGACGAAAAGCCGGATGACATTTCCATTCCGAACGTCCTCCGCCAGGCTTTGAGTCTGATCGCCAAAATGCCGCTGATCGCCGTTTACGGCTACCATGCATACCGCCACTACCACGAAAACCAGAACCTGATCATCCGAAATCCGAAACCGGAGCTGTCGATGGCTGAAAACATTCTGCAGATGCTTCACCCGGATGGAGAATACACTGCTCTGGAGGCAAAGGTTCTCGATGTTGCGTTAATTCTTCACGCAGACCACGGCGGCGGAAATAACTCAACATTTACGACACACGTTGTCTCCTCCTCCGGAACCGATACCTACTCTGCTGTTGCGGCTTCTTTAAGTTCCTTAAAAGGACCGCGCCACGGCGGTGCCAACTTGAAGGTTATGGAGATGTTTGAAAATATTGAAGAGAATGTTACAAACTGGGAAGACGAAAACGAACTGCGCACCTACCTGACCAAAATGCTTGATCGTGAAACATTCGATGGAACTGGTCTTATCTATGGTATGGGCCATGCTGTTTATACCCTGTCCGATCCACGTTGTGTGATTCTGAAAGAATATGCAAAGAAGCTTTCCGCTGAGAAGCACCGCGAGAAAGAATTTGCTCTCTATGAGTCTGTAGAACGCATTGCCGGCGAGTGTATCGCCAGAAAGCGCCGTCTGCTCAAACCAGTCTGTGCAAATGTTGATTTCTACAGCGGTTTCGTCTACACAATGCTTGGCCTTCCAAAAGAGCTCTACACCCCGATCTTTGCTATCTCCCGTATCTCCGGCTGGTCCGCACACCGGATCGAAGAGCTTGTCAACGAAGGAAAGATCATCCGTCCGGCTTATAAATATGTCGGTCATCATCGTCCGTACGTTGCCATTGAAAGAAGAACCCCAAGAAAGACTTCCCACAGTTTTTCAAATAACTAAAAAATTATGCAAAAAGGACATCTGCCCGTACCGTTCTGGTATCGGGCAGGTGTCCTTTTATTGCCAAGTGATCTCTCGAAAAACCCGCGGAGCGTGCTTCTCATGGTTATAAACAAAACTCTGCGTTATACCCGGATCTTTGTTCCCTTGGTATCTCGTTTTGCCAGCTTAATCTTCGCTGTCAGAGAAATCTCTTTGTCGTGATACGTGATCGTGTAATCCATCCGGCTTGCCAGCAGATACGCATGCTCTACCGCGTCGTCCTCTGCCATACGGATACCACGCACACCAACGGCTGCTTTTTTCTTCTCCGGCACTTCACTCGTAAGGAAGCGCAGGAAGACACCGTTTTTCGTCTGCAGAACCACATACTCCTGCTCCTGGCAGACCTCGGCAAGAATCAGACGGTCCTCCTCGGATGAAAGCTTCGTCGCCGCGATCGTTCGTTTTACGACATCAAACTCGGATCCATCGACAAGTTTTACCATACCGGCCGCGCTGACGAACAGCAGCTTATTGTTCTTGATATTTTCCAGTGCATCGACGTAAATCATCTGCTCCTTCTGGCTGCTGTAATTTCCAAGGTTGTCGATCGGCGTTCCCTTGTCACGGAATCTTCCATACGGGATGTCCATTACTTTGATGCTGTGCATCATGCCAAGATCCGTAAAGACGCAGATCTTATCGGTGTTTTTGCACTGGAACACATATTTGTTCTCGTTGTGCACAGCCTCTTTGTTCCGCTCGTAAGCAGACGTATCGATCGTCTTCGCATAACCGAAGCGGTCCATCAGGAAGACAACATCCATCTCCTCGACCTTCAGCTCCTCAAGAACAATCGCCTCAGCATTCTCAATCGCCGTTTTCCGCTTGTGGCCGTACTCTTTTTTTATCTGCGTCAGATCTTCCATAATAACTTCCGACATCGAGTCGTAATGATTTAAGATATCCTCGTACTTTGTAATCTTCGCCACAGTCGCCTCATGATCTTTTAAGAGTGCTTCCACTTCCAGTCCGATCAGTTTCTGCAGACGCATCTCCAGAATCGCCGTTGCCTGGCGTTCCGTAAAGCAGAGCTGTGCTGCCATACGCTCACTTGACTTTGATTTGAAGCGGATACCATCGGTCACTCCCATAATCAGACACTCTTTGACCTGCTTCTGTGTCTTGCTTCCGCGCAGGATCTCAATGATCAGATCGATCACATCGCATGCCTTGATCAGACCTTCCTGCACCTCGCGGCGCTCCATCTCTTTGCGGAGAAGGTTCTGGTATTTGCGGGTTGCCACTTCAAACTGGAAATCAACGTGATGCTCGATCACCTGTTTAAGGCTTAACGTCTCCGGTCTTCCATCTGCCACGGCGAGCATGTTGACACCGAACGTATCTTCCAAACGTGTTTTCTTGTACAGCAGATTCGTGATCCGCTCCACATCCGCGCCTTTTTTCAGTTCGAGCACGATGCGTGTTCCTTCTTTCGAGGACTGGTTGGAAATGTCGACGATTTCCGGCGCTTTCTTGCTCTCCACAAGCCCCGCCACATCGTTCAGGAACTTTCCGATGTTCGCACCGATCATCGGGTACGGAATTTCGGTGATCACAAGATACTGCTTTCCGTTTCTGCCTTTCTCCACTTCCACTTTTCCGCGGATTTTAATCTTTCCGACACCTTTTTCGTAGATCGACAGCAGGTCATCCTGATTGACGACAATACCGCCGGTCGGGAAATCCGGTCCTTTGATGTATTTCATCAGACCTTTGACGGTGATGTCGTTGTTTTTCATGTAGGCCTTGACCGCATCCACAATCTCACACAGGTTGTGCGGCGGAATGCTTGTTGCCATACCGACAGCGATACCGTCTGCGCCATTCAACAGAAGGTTCGGCACGCGCACCGGCAGAACAGACGGCTCTTTTTCCGTCTCGTCGAAGTTCGGTACGAAATCGACAACGTCTTTGTCGAGATCCTTTAAATAGACCTCCTGTGTAATTTTCTGCAGTCTCGCCTCGGTATATCGCATTGCAGCGGCACCGTCACCCTCAATCGACCCGAAGTTTCCGTGACCGTCCACAAGCGGCTGCCCTTTTTGAAATCCTGTGCCATTACGACAAGAGCATCGTAAATGGAACTGTCGCCGTGCGGATGGTATTTACCCATCGTATCGCCGACGATACGCGCGCACTTTCGGAACGGCTTGTCGTACTGGATGCCGAGCTCATACATGTCATACAGAGTACGGCGCTGTACCGGCTTTAAACCGTCCCGCACGTCCGGAAGCGCTCGGGAAATGATGACGCTCATCGCATAATCAATATAAGATTTCTGCATGACCTCAGAATATTCGGTCCGTATAATCTGATCTTCTGATTTTTCTTTCATCTTCCTTTGTCCTTCCTGTTAAATATCCAGCTCTGCATCGGTTGCATGCTCATAAATAAATGCTTTCCGCGGCGGAACCTCGGTTCCCATCAGTACTTCCGTCACATCGGAGGCCATACGGGCATCCTCGATCTCCACACGCTTCAAAAGTCTCGTCTCCGGATTCAGTGTCGTCTCCCAGAGCTGCTCCGGGTCCATCTCGCCAAGACCTTTGTAGCGCTGCAGCGTAAATTTTTCTTTGTGTGTCTTTCTGTATTTTTCCAGTGCTTTGTCGTCGTACAGATACTCTTCTTTTCCGCGGGACGGCATTGCCTTGTAAAGAGGCGGCATCGCGATATAGACATGTCCCTCGTAGATCAGCTCCGGCATGAAACGGTAGAACAGTGTCAGCAGCAGCGTTGAAATATGCGCACCGTCGACATCGGCATCTGCCATGATGATAATTTTATCGTAACGGAGCTTTGTGATATCGAAGTCGTTGCCGTAACCCTCGGAAAAGCCGCAGCCGAATGCATTGATCATGGATTTGATCTCGGCATTTGCCAGAACTTTATCAATAGAAGCCTTCTCTACGTTCAGAATCTTACCGCGGATCGGCAGAATTGCCTGGAAATTACGGTCACGCGCCGTCTTTGCGGAACCGCCCGCAGAATCTCCCTCGACGATAAAGATCTCGCACAGCGACGGGTCCTTTTTCTCGCAGTTTGCCAGTTTGCCGTTCGTATCAAACGAATATTTCTGCTTGGTCAGCATATTCGTCTTGGCTTTTTCTTCGCTTCTGCGGATTTTGGCAGATCGCTCAGCGCAGGCAAGAACATTTTTCAGCACTTCGAGATTGCGGTCGAAATACAGCGGAATCTCCTCGCCCGTTACTTTTCCGGCGGCCTTTGCCGCATCCGGGTTGTCCAGCTTCGTTTTTGTCTGACCCTCGAACCGCGGATCCGGGTGCTTGATCGAAATAACAGCGGTCATACCGTTTCGGATATCCGATCCCGTAAAGTTATTGTCTTTTTCTTTTAAGACACCGATCTCTCTGGCATAGCTGTTCATAATCGTCGTAAAGGTCGATTTGAAACCGGAAATATGGGTACCGCCCTCAGCGTTGTAGATATTATTACAGAAGCCGAGCACGTTTTCCTGGAATTCGTTGATATACTGGAACGCACATTCTACGGTAATGCCCTCAGATTCCCCTTTGAAATAAATCGGATCGTGGATTGCCTCTTTATTCTTATTCAGATCGCGCACAAAACCAACAATGCCGTCCGGCTCGTGATACGTCAGGTGCTCCTCTTTTCCATCGCGCAGATCGGAAAAATAAATGGTAAGCGCCGGGTTCAGATATGCAGTCTCATGAAGACGGCTTTTGACCTCTGTTGCGGAAAAACGTGTTTTCTCAAAGATTTCCGGATCCGGCAGGAAGTTGATGCGGGTTCCGCTGTTCTTCGTTTTTCCGATCTTCGGCAGCAGCCCATCCTCATCGAGTTCCTGTACGGCAACACCTCGTTCGTAGCGGTCGTGATAAACCCAGCCGCCGAGGCTGACCTGTACGTCAAGATAGGTAGAAAGCGCATTGACAACCGAAGAACCGACACCGTGCAGACCGCCGCTTGTCTTGTACGCATTGTTGTCGAATTTACCGCCGGCGTGCAGGGTTGTAAAAACGAGACGCTCCGCCGGAACGCCTTTTTCATGCATGCCGACCGGGATTCCGCGGCCGTTGTCGGTCACGGTCGCCGAGCCGTCTGCTTCAAGTGTTACGTGAATGGTGTCGCAGTAGCCCGCAAGATGCTCGTCCACCGCATTGTCTACAATTTCATAAATCAGATGATTCAGGCCTTTCCGCGAGGTACTTCCGATATACATACCAGGGCGCTTACGCACTGCTTCGAGACCTTCCAGCACGGAAATACTGCTGGCATCATACGTTTCTTTTTTTGGCATAACTGTTCTATCCTCACTTATGTGTTACTGTCTTTTTCTCTTAAAAATACTTCTGTCTGTCCCATTTTGGGGGCACAGTATTTTATTATATCATTTTTCTTCCCGGAATAGCAAGATTTTCTTTAGAAGAAAGAATCTCCTCCGTTCATCAGCTCCTTAAAAGAAGTCACGTAGCGGTCTGCTTCCTGCTCCATCTTTGCGCGGTTTCCTTCCCCGCTTCTGTCATACACGCCCACAGCCGCAAATCCGCCCATTTTGGCGCCGCGGATTCCCGCTAGGATATCTTCATATACCACACACGTTTCCGGCGGAAGAGACAGCTTTTCAGCCGCTTTCTCGTAGATATCCGGAAAGCCCTTGCCGCGCTTTACTTCCGAGACGGTGACAAATGCTTTAAAACACTCATAAATCCCATTTCTCTTTAAGGCCGGCTCATACAGCTCCGGGCTCGATGAGGTAGCAACCGCCATGCGGATTCCTTTTTCTTTTAAATAGCGGAGATATTCTGCTGCCCCGTCTTTTAACTCCACTTCATACGTATAGGCGTCGACCGCCATCTGATGCCACTCCTGAATCAGCTCTTCCGGCGTTTCCGGAAAGCCGAACCGTCTGATCGTGTAGCGGGCAGCCTCCAGAAAGCCGAGCGGTGTAATCGCCTCCTGATAATCCGGCGGAACCTCAAGTCCTCTCTTCTTTAAAAATGCAACATCGATGTCATCCCAGACCCACATCGAGTCGAGCAGTGTTCCGTCCAGATCAAAAATGGCTCCTTTGTACTGTTTCATTTGTCTTCTCCTTCTCTATTCTAATCTTTTTTCTTTCTTTTTAGAACGTATTTCTGTTTTTCTTAGAACATTTGTTTGTTTTATCATACCATAACTGGCAAAAAATGCAAGTAAAATGCGAATTTCGCTACTTTTTGAAATTTTTTAAATTTTTTTCAAAAAAACACTTGCATTTTCTCCAGACATCGTGTATTATAAGCGAGTACGGTTCGTTGGTCAAGAGGCTAAGACGTCGCCCTCTCACGGCGAAAACAGGGGTTCGATTCCCCTACGAACTGTTTTGAAGCGGAGCCTGTGCGGCTCCGTTTTTTGTTGCTTTGCATCCTGTCTATTTGAAAAAGCCCGGCAGCTTTCCTGTCGGACTTTTTATTTTATCATTCTCTATTCTTTTCAGCTTCACTCTGCGTAAATCTTAACCAGCTCTTTCAGCATTGCCACCGCCAGTTCCATTCCCTCGACGGTAATGTGCTCATACGGTCCATGATACGCATATCCACCGGTTCCAAGGTTCGGGCACGGCAGACCCATGAAGCTTAAGCGCGCACCGTCTGTACCGCCGCGGATCGGAAGAATGATTGGCTCCATGCCGGCTCTTCTGGCTGCCTCTTCTGCATTTTCAATCAGATGGTAGCAGGGACGAATCTTCTCGGACATATTGCGGTACTGCTCTTTGATCTCCAGCTTTACGGTTCCTGCCCCGTATTTTTCATTCATCTCTTTTTCAATCCGGCGCAGATTCTCTTCTTTTGCTGCAAACTTCTCTGCATCGTGATCACGGATGATATATTCCGACTCGGCATGTGCTACATCACCGCTCATTCCGGTCAGGTGATAGAAGCCTTCGTATCCGTCTGTGTTTCTCGGAGACTCTGCTTCCGGCAGGAGAGACTGAATCTCGCTCGCTACAGCAATCGCATTAATCATCGTATCTTTCGCACTGCCCGGGTGAACATTAAATCCGGTCACGGTAAATTTTGCACCGGCTGCATTAAAGTTTTCGAACTCGATCTCTCCCTCTGCCCCACCGTCTACGGTATAAGCAAATTCTGCATCGAATCCCGGAACATCGAAGAAGTCAGCACCTTCTCCAATCTCTTCATCCGGTGTAAAGGCGATGGAAATCTGCCCATGTGGAAATTCTCCGGCAAGAAGCGCTTCTGCCAGCGTCATAATCTCTGCTACTCCTGCCTTATCATCTGCACCGAGTACCGTCGTTCCATCGCTTGTAATCAGCGTTTTACCGGCCAGGGATGCAAGATGCGGAAATACCGCAGTCTCCAGCGTTCTGCCGCTTTCAGACAGTTTCAGATCCTTTCCGTCATAATTTTCATGAACCACCGGGTTTACAGCATGGTCCGCAAAATCCGATACGGTATCCATATGGGCGATAAAACCCAGCTTTGTTTTGCTCTCATATCCCTTCGTTGCAGGAATCTTTCCATATACATAGCATTTTTCATCTATGCGGACATCCGACACGCCAAGCTTCTTCATTTCTTTTACCAGCTGCTCCGCCAGGACTCTCTGGCACGCGGAAGACGGATGTGTTCCGCTTCTTTCATCGCTCGGTGTCGGCACTTTAACATAATTCAGTAATCTTTCATATGCTTTCATTTTCTTCTTCTCCTTCTTATTTCATCAGCTTCTGGATGGTTTTGCAGAGCTCATCCACGGCGCCTTCTTTTCCCTGCCGGATATCCTCCACAACGCAGGATTTGATGTGGCTGGAAAGCAGTACCTTGTTGAAGCTGTTTAATGCAGACTGGATCGCGGATACCTGGGTCAGGATATCGACGCAGTAGCGGTCGCTCTCCACCATTTCCCGTATTCCGCGCACCTGGCCTTCAATTCTCGAAAGACGGTGGATCAGATCTTTGTATTCTTTTTCGTCCCGCACTTTTTTCCGGTCGCATTCACTGCAGTGTGTACAACATTCACCCATGAGGTTTCCTCCTTGTGTTCCGTCACTCTATATACCCCGTCTGGGTATGAATTTATGATACTCTTTTGCCCAGGCTTTGTCAATCTTCGATTTTTGCCGCAAGCGCGCCGTACAGCTTCTGGTTTACCAGACTTGCCGCGCTGCACTCCGCCTCCGGCGCGTTCGCCGACGGCTCTCCGCAGAGATCGACCGCGAGCACCTTTCTCCCCGCAAGACAGTCCTTTGCAAGGGACAGCAGCTCATCCACACGCACATTTCCCTGATCCCAGTTCGTATCAAGCTCCTCCTTTGACAGAATGTCCTTATCGACCGACAGATATACCGGAAATGTTCCCGCATGGGATGCAAAAACCTCTTTGATCTTCGCCGCTCCGCTTCCGTCGTCGAGCTCTTCCTGTGTCACAAACCAGACATGCTCCATCGCTTCCGTTTCCCGCACCAACGCCTCCGGCGGGCCGATTACACAGATTCCTTTGATGTTTTGATACGCCCCGGCAGCATCCCGGATCCAGGAACCGCAGGAGAGCACCGGAAGAAGCGCCGGCGGCTGCATATCGGTATGGTGGTCGAATACGGCTAAAAACAAATCTTCTTTTTCCAGTCCCAGCAGCAATTTGCTCATATAGTGATAATTGCCAGAATCCAGAAGGCGGATCCGCGGCAGCTCTTTCGTTTCTTTTTTTCGGCCAAGTTCCGCTTCCAGAAACTGCTCCGTCTCCGGATCGAGATAACCGTCAGTTCCCCGGAGCTCTCTCAGATCCCAGATCTTTCCCGCCTGCTCCCAGGCATATCCTTCGGACTCATAAATTCCGGAAAGGCTAAAACAAAATGGTTTCATCTTCTCTTTTACTCCTGTTATTTATTTAATGGATTCAGCTTTCTTCCCGCCGTCACAAGAAGAACGGCTGATATCAGAAGCTGCAGAACGGCACTCGCCTCCGGCAGATAATGGATCAGCGGATTCTGTCCGTAATTTCCAAGCAGATAGCAGAGCTGTTCCATCTCTCTTCCATTCCCAAGCTGGCGGCTGATGATCCCCGCAAACGAGGTAAACGGATTGAAAAGAAGAAGGTAAATTACACCTCCTACATCGATCTGCTGATAAGCTGCCGTCATCTCCTGCTGCAGCAGTCCTGCGTAGTAGGCAAGCCCCGTGCAGGCGCATATTCCTACGACCAGAAAAACGACAATGACATAGGAAAGAACGGTCGCCAGTGTGGTCCGCTTAAAAACAACCGAACAGAAAATGCCGATACTGCCGACAAAAATTCCGGTCAGAAGAAGTCCTCCCGCCATCAGAAGCAGTCCGCCAAGGCCGATACCGCCGAACACCACAACAAGGGACAGCACCGGCAGTGCCGAAACCGTCAGTATCAGAACAACGCCAAGCGATGCCTCCAGCTTTCCCGTAATGATTCTCCACGGGTTCAGGTTCGTCGTCAGCAGCACATCCAGCGTTTTTTTCTCACGCTCCAGCGAAATGCTTCCTCCCGCAACCGCCGGAACCGAAAGGACAACGAGAATAAACAGAAGATACGTCATCAGAATATAGCAGTTCATCGGAACGCTGTAGCTGACCGGTGCCAGATAGCCAAGCTGGCTGCTCTCCCCGAAATAGCAGACAAACGCAACCACGGCAAGCAGCAGATTGCAGACAAAAATAATCCAGGAAATCCGCGATGACCGCGAGTTCCGCTTCATTTCTTTTTCAAATACAGGATTTAACCGCACGTTTCGTTCCCTCCTTATCCGATCGTGTTTCCGAACGTTTCTGTGTTTCGGCTCTTCTGTTCCGTTTCCCCGGTCAGATGAAAGAACAGGGACTCCAGGCTGTTGTGTTCCCGTGCAAATGAAACCACAAGGATTCCGGCATCCACCAGTTTCTGCAGCAGATACGCCTCCTCCTCCCGGCTTCCCGAAAACCAGGCCGCAATCTTGTTTTCATCCACAGAAAGGCGGCTGACCTGCGGATCCTGCCGCAATAGTTCCAGCGCCTTTGGCACCTGGTTCAGCACAGTGATGCGCAGCGGATTGGAGCTGTCGATCGCAAGCATAATGTTTTCCAGCTTTCCCTGCTGTACCATGACACCTCCGTTGATGACACCGATGCTGGTGCACAGATCTGCTAATTCCGAAAGAATATGGGAGCTGATCAGAATCGTATAATCCTCCCGCGCCAATCGCTGCAGGAGAAGCTGAAAATCCTTTCTTGAACGCGGATCCAGACCGGAATTCGGTTCGTCCAGCACCAGAAGCTTCGGTTTATGGATCATCGCGCGCGCCAGACAGAGCCGCTGCTGTATGCCCCTTGAGAGCGAATCCACCATCTGCTCCTCTTTTCCCGATAGTTCGACCATCTCCAGCACTTCCCGCGCACGGACAGTTCCTGCCCGCCCGTAAATTCCATACGATGCGGCAAAAAATTCCAGATACTCTATCACGCTTAAGTTTTCATAGACGCCAAAGAAATCAGGCACAAAGCCGATCAGGCTTTTCTGCTTCAGAATATTTTTTGTCGTCCGCACGCCGTCCAGCCACAGATCGCCGCCGTCGCTCTTTAAAAGCCCTGAAATAATGCGCAGCGTCGTTGTTTTTCCCGCACCATTCGGTCCGACAAAGCCGTAAATATCGCCTTTTTTTACTTCCATATCAAGACCGTTCAGGGCATATGTTTTTCCGTATTTTTTGGTCAGTTTCTCAATTTTCAGTATCGGCATTTGGCTCCTCCGTTAACAGATTCTCCAGATATTGCTCCGGTGGGATCTCTTTCGCCTTTACGATCAGATTCGGTGCCTCATAGTATCCATAATTTTCATGATACTCTTCTCCCTTTTCCTCTTCGGAAAGACGGTACCGCACACGGATCTGGTTGTCCGCATTCACATACTGCGCCTCCAGTGCCGGATCACTCGCAAAATCGATCTCCCAGTCGGAAATTTTATCATACGTTCCCGTCTGAAAATTGTACAGATCAATGATTCCATTGAAATTCCGGATCTTGGTCCCATCCTCCGTGCGGGCTTTCTCGAAAGCAAGCGAAAGAATGGTTCCCCGTTTTCCTCCCCCGCCGGTTTCTGCCGCCTGGATCTTATCTTCTAACGCCGTCATCGCATACGGCCAGAATGCAGGATCATAGATTCCCTCGGAATCCGGCTGCATCACGCCTTTAGCATACATTCCATACAGACACCAGATGTTGTTGTTTTCAAAGACACCGTTCAGATAATACGTTACTTCTGTTTCCTCTTCCGAGATTCCGCCGGAATTCGGTCCCATTTCAAAGCTTACCGTGTTTCCGCCGTCCCATCCGCTGTACTCCTGCGCATACGGACAGTACACAACGCCGGCCTCTTTCATGTCCACAAACACTTCCTGATAGTAATACGAGATTCCATACGCTTCGTATCCGCTGTCAAGCTGGAACGTATCGTCATTGCCTGCCAGCTTTCCAAAGAAAAGGCAGTTGTCACTCCGGTTCGGCATGTGATTATAGATGACGCCGTCCAGATAATTTTTCTCTATCTCCGGCAGATCTTCTGCCGCACTCCAATTTCCGAAATCCCGCACGCTGTCCGCTTCTATTCCATCCAGCGTGATCGTCTCCCCGTTTTTGATGTCTCCAATGAGGCACAGTAACCTGGAACGGCGATCACACAGCTCTCCAGATCATAGCCTGTCTTATTTTCCACGGTTCCGCTGATCTTCTGATCCCAGAAATGAAACGTGCCTTTCAGTCCTTCGCCTTCGTCCAGCGTTTCCATCCGCTGCATGCCGAACTCATTCAGGGCAAATGCAGCCTGATTGGAAATTTCTGCCCTGTTTTTCTGTTCTCCGAAACTGATCTCCGTCTTTTCATATTCCGCATCCTCCGTTTCCGGCTGTGCCGTGCTGTTGGACATATAGTCCATACGGTTGTACGTCACCAGATCGTAGGACGGATCCAGATACAGCTCATAGGAAGCATTGTACGGCGCCTGTGCACAGAAATTAATGTAATCTTTCTGGTATGTATCGTACTGCCAGATTTCTCTTACATACGTCAGCACCGGGGCCTTGAGCCTCGTGCTCTGGCCAAACAGACTGATCAGCATAACAAAGACGGCCGAGCAGGCACAGATCGCCCCCCAGAGATACTGACGTTTTCCTGTTTTTTTCAAAAAGAAATACAATCCCGGCCCTGCCAGAACCAGATAGACCAGAATCAGGCCGCCGTACAGCACCGTATTCGGACGGTTCCGGATCCTAGTGTTTTCCAGAAGATCGGAAATCGTATAGTATTTCTGATAATTCGTATTTCGTTTTGCCAGAAGGCGGCTGGTGGTCTCTTCGTCCAGAATATTTTTCAGAAAATCTACCGGCGCTTCTTTAAACGCACTGCGCTGGCTTTCCGCAAATGTCTCGTTTCCCGAAAAGGTAATCAGAAGGCCTCCCTCTGCCTGCCAGAGATCAATTTCTTTCTGGAGTGTCTCATCCAGTTCTTCTTTTGACTGCTCCAGAAGGATCAGCACATCCGGCGAATACGACTCCGCAAGCCCGACAAGCTCCTCTGCCCGGACAGATGCAGCTTCCACCTCATAAATCCCGTCGTTCAGCGTAACTCCATTCAGCTGCTGCCCGTAATTAGTTTCTTCTTCCACAACGCAGACTTCCACCTTGGACTGGAAGAAGCCTTCACTCGAAATCGTTTCTTCCCGACTGTACACCGTGTCCCTCTGGCTGTTCTCCAGGCACAGGACACAAAAAGACGTATTTTCCACCAGAAGCCCTGCCGAAAAAGTCTTTGTAACGGTTCCGTTCGCCGGAATATAGATTGGAAAACGGTACGTAAAAAGGCTGTTTCTTCCGTCGCCCGACCGCTTGACCCCCAAAAACAGTTTTGAGAGAATGCCTTCTCCACTGTTTCTGCGGTAAATCGATTCCGCGGCGTTTTTTATCTGAAAAACAAAGTATCCTTCAAATTCAACAGCGCTCTCATTTGTGATTGTCACACGAATCGGTACGTGATTCCCATCCTGATAGTTTCCTTCGAATCCATAAGAAAAATCAATCTGGTATTCCCCTGCGTAGCTGTTGGCAAGAAACTGCTTTTCTTTCCCGCCGCTTCTTCCGCCATCCGACGGCGTGTTCTGATAAAGTTCTGTCCGCGTTGTCATCGCAGACACCCTCTGAACTCCCGCCAGAAGCAGAATCAGCAGCAAAATACCGGACAGACAGCAGATTTTGCTTCTTCTTTTCCTGTTCATCGCTTTTCGTCCTCTTTCTTCCCCTTTGGCATTCCGACCGGCAGTTCCACCTCAAAGACGGTTCCCTGCAGATCACTTTTTACCCGCACCTGTCCATGATGCAGTTCCGCAATCTGCTGTACAATCGCAAGTCCAAGTCCCGTCCCGCCGGTATCGCGGCTCCTCGACTGCTCTGTCCGGTAAAATTTCTGGAAAATATGATCCAGTTCCTGTTTTGGAATGATCCGTCCGTAGTTAATGACACGCGTGACCACATATTCGCCCTCTTTTTCCATTGAGACGCGGATCTGTTTTCCTTCTTTTCCGTATTTGACAGCATTGTTCAGCAGATTTCCAAAGAGCCGTGCCAGCAGCTCACCGTCCGCCTCGAGAAAAATCGCATGTTCCGCATGCAGAAATTCCACCTGAAGCTCATTTTTCACAAAAGACGGCGTCATCTCGTCGAGCATCTGCTCCATCAGCTGCACCAGATCAAGTTTTCCGAGATGCAGCTGCATCTCTTTGTGCTCCAGCTTGACGAATCCAAACAGCTCGTTCGTGAGCTGCTCCAGACGGAGTGCTTTCTGATAGGCAATATCGATATAATGATTTCTCGTCTCCTCATCCAGATCCGTCCGCGTGCGCACCCAGCCGAGATAGCCGATAATCGAAGTCAGCGGCGTACGGAGGTCATGTGCCACGGATGAGACAAGATCGTTTTTCGTATGCTCCGCGATCCGTTCCCGTTCCATAATTTCCTTGATATTCTGCTGCATCGTATTTAAGTTCTCCGCCATCACAGAAAACTCGTCATTTCCCTTTACCTCGATCGGATGATCAAAATCCCCTGCTGATATCTCCTTTACCTTTTCCAGAATCTTCCCAATGTATCGGATGGTTTCGCGCATCAGGAAATAAAAGGTCAGGCAGAACGAAAGCAGCGCAGCCGCCGTCAGAATCATCGTCCGCACCGATGGGCGGAGGCCTCCCGGTCCGATCCAGGCGCTCCGGTAACCGATGTTCATCAGTCCATTGCCGAAAAAGGTCAGAATCCCGTCGGTAAGCGTCACTACAAGCACCGTGACAAGTGCACTTACAATCAGATCAAAGACCATCCTCTGGCTGAAGTTTTTTATAAAATCAGGCTTCAATTTTGTATCCCACTCCCCAGACTGTTGTAATAATCTTATCTTCTCTTGTGTCGTCTTTCATTTTTCCGCGCAGACGGCGGATATGTACCATAACCGTGTTGTTCGCCTCATAGAATTTTTCATGCCAGACGCGCTCGAAAATTTCGTCTGTACCGAACACGCGGCCCGGGTTGGAGGCCAGCAGATACAGAATATCAAATTCAATCGGTGTCAACTTGATGCTTTCTCCGTAGCAGACAACCTGATGGGTTACCTTGTTGATTTCCAGATGCTTTAAGGAAATCACTTCCTGGCGCTCGTGCGGCTTCGACGGATTCAGTTCGCGGTAGCGGCGGAGCTGGGATTTTACACGCGCCATCAGCTCCAGCGGATTGAACGGTTTTGCCACGTAATCGTCTGCTCCCGTTGACAGACCGACGATCTTGTCGATATCCTGCGTTTTGGCACTTACCATGATGATCGGAATGTTGTTCGTCTCCCGGATGCGGCGGCACATCGCAATACCGTCCATATCCGGCATCATCACATCGAGCAGCACCAGGTCGATTTTTTTCTCCTCCAGAATGCGGAGTCCCTCTTTTGCACTGTACGCTTTTAATACCTGAAATCCATCGCTGATCAGATAAATTTCCAGCAGATCCGCGATTTCTTTTTCATCATCCACAACTAAAATATTTGTTTCTTCCACGTCGTTTCCATCCTCTCTGTTTTTAACTACCGTAATGGTACCATGAATATTCAAAAAAATCTTTACTTAATTCTTACGTCTGTATTATCTATTATAAAAAGAAAAGCCTCCTTCCACAAGAGGCCGCTTTTCTTTTCTTCTTATATTTTTTATCTTCGTACTGCGCGGCGGTATACCACAAGAGAAACCGCTGCGGAAATGACCTCTGTGATCCAGAAGGCATGCCATACGAAAACGCCGCCTCCCAGATGGGACAGCAGGTAAGCTGCCGGGAGAATGACAATGACATTTCGGCAGAGGGAAATGATCAGGGAAGATCCGCCTTTTCCGAGTCCCTCCAGCGCACCGGAGGATGTGATGGAAACTGCCGAAATCAAAAAGCCCACGCTGATGCGTGTCAGCGCCTGTCCGCCAAGACGGATGGTCTCCGGATTGCTGCTGAACAGTCCGATCAGCTGTTCCGGAATGGCAAGGCAGATGCCGGTTCCAATAAGCATGATCACCGCACACATAATCAGGGTAATCTCATAAATCTTCCGCACACGCTTATGCTCGCCTGCGCCGTAGTTGAAGCCGATAATCGGGCGCATGCCCTGTACAATGCCGTTTGCTGTCAGATAGATGAACGTCTGCAGCTTGTAGTAAATGCCGAGCACGACAACGTAGCTCTGGGAATACACGGCCAGGATTCCATTCAGTGCGGAAATCAGAAGAGACGGCAGCGCCAGGTTCAGGATCGCCGGGACGCCGATCGCGTACAGTCTTCCGACCAGATTTTTTCCTTCTTTTAAATATTCCGGACGGATTTTGACCGAAATCGGGCGGATCTTGTAAATGATCCAGTAAATCACGACCGGTGTCACCTGACCGATGCCGGTTGCAAGTGCCGCACCCTCAATTCCAAGACGCGGGAACGGTCCGATTCCGAAAATAATGAGCGGATCCAGAATGATGTTGACAATACAGCCGACCATCATACCGGTCATCGTCACTTTCATCCGGCCGACTGCCTGAAAACCTTTTCAAAGTAAAGGTTTGCCATGATTGCTATGGTAAACAGAAAGATAATCCGTGAATACCGGACACCAAGATCGATGACAGTTTCGGAAGAAGAAAACATCCGCAGGAAACGCTCGATGACCAGAAGGCTTCCGATCGTTAAAATAACCGCATGCAGCATGGTAAGGGCAAGGCCCTGTGTTGCAGCACAGCCGGCTGCCTTTTTGTCACCCGCTCCCAGATAATACGAAATCACCGCATTCAGTCCGATTCCAAAACCGATGGCAACGGCATTTACAAAATTCTGTACCGGATAAACCAGGGAGAGCGCCGTCATGGCATCTTCGCTGATCTGTGCGACAAAGAAGCTGTCCACAATGTTATATAAGGAATTGACCAGCATCGAGATTACCATTGGAAGCGCCATCGAAACCAGCAGTGGAAATACTGGCTTTTCTTTCATAAAGTTTTCGTTCATTATTACCTCCATTTGTGATCTTTTCTGTTGGTGGGCTTACGTGCAGGCACGGACTTTGCTCCATTGCCACAAAAAAAGCCACGCAATTATCTGCTTTCGATAATTGCGTGGCGAAAAGAACTTTATTACAAGTTGAAAAATCCACACCAAGTTTGAGAGCAATATACCACACTTTGCCCGGGCTTGTCAAGATTTCTCCTGTAACTTTTTTTATTCTACATTTTTCAGTGCCTCGTCCATCGGAATCTTTTGGATGTGGCGGAACTGCAGCACAGCGATAACAGCATACGCCGCAAGGCCCATCAGATACATTTTTCCGTAAATTGCCGGATCAATATAGTATGTCAGCCAGCCGCTGTACTCGGAAAGCATAATGACATAAATCTGGCGGATCAGCGCGGAGGCAATGATCAGGCTGACACCGATTGAGACGATCACAACCCAGGTTGTCGCCGTCAAATACAGACTCAAAATTTCCCTGTTCTCGTAGCCGAGAATCTTTACCATCGAAATCGAAGTCGTATTCTTCTCGATGATCAGCTTCGTCAGCAGATAAATCAGCAGCATGAACAGTACAATCGAGAAAACATTGATCAGCTGGAACATTTCTCCCATCGACACATTGAGCTGCCGTGAAATCTTTGTCATATCATCTTCCGTAATTTTCGTCGCGATATACGATTCCTCCAGGTCCGTGATCGGCTCGTTGGAGAAATAGCCGTTAAAGTAGTCCTCTGGATGATCGAATTCCTCGCAGAAGACATCCATCGGCAGAAATACCGCAAGGGCTCCCGGGTAGGCATAAATGCTTTTTACTTCAAAGCTGTACGTTTTGTCCTCATACGGCTCTTTCAGTTCCAGTGTATCGCCGACTTTCATTCCATATTTTTCGGCATAACCGTCGGAAATCGTCACGCCGTCCTCAAACAGTTCAGCGGAAACATATTTGCTGTCTTTCTGAATTCCATATACCGAAATGCTCTCGCCCTCCCGGTTTTTCGGAATATTTTTCAGCGATGTAAGAGCAAACGTTTCCACGCCTTCCGTATTTGTCTTCAGCGATGGCGTCAGAATTTCTGCACATTCCCATCAGCGTGTACTCATCATCCTCATCGATCGGATCCGGGACATTTAAAATATACTGGTAATCTGCCAGCATATTTTCCACCGCCTCCGTCTGGTAATGTGACAGCAGCGGTTTCATCATCATACCGAACAGCAACAGAATATTGGCAAATACGATACCGAGAAACAGGGTAAAGTAACTCGATTTGTTCTGCAGCAGGATCCGCAGACGAAACCGCGAGAAGAACCGGAAGTTCGGAAGACGCACCGCATGGCTTTTTCCTTTCTTTGCAAAATCGTGGCGCAGAAAACGCAGCGGTGACAGACGCAGACGGCCGGAAATCAGCACCGCGTTGATCACAAACATCAGAATTGCCGGAATTACGGTCGTGAGCAGAAATGCATTGGCATTCCACCGCGTCTGATACGTCGGCAGACTGTAGCTTCCATAATACATACCGGCGCAGATATCTTTAAACACGGTGTATCCCAGAATATTTCCAATCACCGCCGACAAAATCGTAATCAGTACCGGCAGGGACAGATAATGCAGCAGAAGTTCCCGTCTCGTATAGCCGGATGCGCGCAGCGTTCCGATCACCGACGCTTCTTTTACAATCGTATTGTTTGTCGTAACTGCAAAAATGAACGCCATGATGGCAATCAGGATGTACAGCAGTACCTCCACCATCACCTTGTCACCGCCCATATCGTCGCCGGTAAATTTGATTGCCTGATTGCCGTAGCGCGGCAGATAACCCGTCAGCGAGGAATGAGCCGCCAGAACCTCGACGAAATCATCGGACCATTCTTTTTCCTCGTTTTCATCTTTCGGTTCCGTATCATATTTCCAGGAATAGCAGTATTTGATATGGTCATCGGTAATGGCATCATACCCTTCTTCGGTCATGATTCCCACACCGAATTTAACCGCATCGAACATCATGTCACTCGAATTGCTGAACAGCGCACTGTAATCCGAAAGTGCCACAAGACCGGTAACCGTCAGTTCTTTTTTATCAACCGAGATCACATCACCGACCTGCAGGTCATTATTGTCCGCATACATACGGTCAATTGCAATTTCATCCTTCTGCTGCGGCATTTCACCTTTCATCAGGCAGACCAGATTGACCTCTGTTCTGGTTTTAAAAAGACGGATCGTGCTCTTTGGTTCCGAATCCAGATCCGTGTCGGCATCTTCGTCTTTATAGAAATTCTCGTAAATCGTTACCTTCTCTTTTTCCAGCCGTGTTCTCTGGTTGTCGGTGAGCTTCTGTTCTGTTGTAAAATTTCCGTTTTCCACGTTGTATTTTTCAAAGCTTTCATCGTAAGCATACAGCATGCTCTCATCCGCAACGAGAAAACCGGACACAAAGCCAATCGTCGCCGTCATAAACAGAAAAATAACGAGATATTTTCCAATATCGTTCTTCAGTTCCCGCAGCAGGCGTTTTCGTAATGGATTTTTCATACTTCCACCCCGCTTTACCAGTCCAGATCGCCGGCGGCGATTTTGGTCTCATTGACGTAGTTTTTACGGATCTGGCCGTCGCGCAGACGAATCACGCGGTCTGCCATGTTTTTGATCGCATCATTGTGTGTTACCATGATGACGGTGTTGCCGTACTTCTGATTGACGTCCTCGATCAGCTTCAAAATTTCTTTTGAAGTATGGTAATCGAGTGCACCTGTCGGCTCATCACAGAGCAGAATGCTTGGATTTTTGATGATAGCTCTTCCGATTGAAGTACGCTGCTGCTGACCGCCAGAGAGCTGGTTCGGCAGCTTGTCGCGGTGGTCATAGAGCCCCAGTGTCTTTAACAGATCGTTGATGTCGAGCGGATGATCGCTTAAGTATGCGCCGACTTCCATATTTTCTTTTACCGTCAGGTTGGAATCAGATTGTACATCTGGAAAACGTATCCTAAATGTTTTCGTCTGTACCGTGTCAGCGTTTTTTCATTCATATCCTCAATTTTTTCGCCTTCAATCACGATCGAACCGCTGTCCGCCTCGTCGATTCCGCCGATAATATTCAACAGTGTCGATTTACCGGAACCGGATGGACCGAGGAGAACACAGATTTCACCTTTTTCCACAGAAAACTGGATTCCCTTTAAGACCTCCACACGGCTTTCACCGGTTCCAAAACTCTTCTTCAGGTTATTAATCTCAAGAAACATAACTTTCCTCCCTGCATCTTTTTTCCTGAGTGTGTAAGAGTCTGTTTTGTGTTAGACTCTTCTAACCTCATAATACTGCTTTTTCTGTGAAATGAAAAGCGCTGTTAATGAGTATTTTTTTCATTAGCAGCGCTCTTTCTTTTATTTTTTAACAGAAAAAAACCATCGGATCTCTCCGATGGCCTTTCCAATATACCTTCAAAACCGCATACACTACACATCTATCATTCCATTTCTGTGAACACAACCAATTAGGTCAAGCCCTCGACCGATTAGTAACAGTCAGCTCCATGCCTTACGGCACTTCCACCCCTGCCCTATCTACCTCGTCGTCTTCAAGGGGTCTTACTTCTTTCGAATGGGATATCTCATCTT
>NZ_QUHY01000037.1:0-21981 GCF_003479865.1 Blautia sp. AM47-4 | reverse complement strand
AGCGTTCGGATTTTTCGTAACCAAGATGATCATCCATTTCAGCTTCCATCATTTCCTTAATGGTGCCGCCTAAAAGATCCTTGAGCGCATCCTGAATGTCTTCTGCAGAATGGATATCGTACTCTTCCAGGAGCTGATGGATGATGTTTCGTTTTCCTTCTGTCATTTGTACACGATGTACAGGTTTCTTTTGTCTTGCCATAATAAAAGGCCCTTCTAATGATATTTATTGTATCATAGAAGAACCTTATAAACATTATTTTACAGAAAAAGTTTCATCCTCTCAAAAAAGGAATGGAAAGTTACTGTTTTAGTAGCTTCCATTCTTTTTGAGAGAGAAGGGTAATTTCTTTCTGATTAAAAAGGTTGTTACATTCATCTATAATAGCTTCAACTGTGCGTACCTGTGAAGGAGTGAGTCGACGGAGCTTATCTGAAAGAATCAACAGATCCTTATCTATAATTTCACCAGTGAGTAAATAATCGGCACTTACTTCTAAAGCAGAGGAGATTTTTAGCAGATTTTCAGGCCTCATTGCTCGCTTCCCTGATTCAGCATAAGAAACAAACTGGGTAGTGACTTCCCCTTTTTCTGCAAGTGCTTCTTGAGTGAGTCCCAGCTTTTTTCGACGATCCATAATTCTTTTTCCGATTTCCTGTAAACATAATTCGCTATCCGACATTAGTATAAGACATCTCCTCTCGTATTGTTAAATTATATCCACAATAGATGATAAAAATAAGCGTCTACTGTTGACTAAAATCAACAATACGATATATAATCGGAGATAAATATTGAAAAATCTTGGATGCATAACAAGTAGAAAAAGTAGTGTATGGGAATACAAAAAAGCGAACAGCTATAATGAAAGAAAATGAATTCTCAGGAGGACTATGATTATGGAACAGATGGATTTTTCAATAGAGCTATCAGAAAGTGAGATAGAAAAATTTGCAGATTATCTATACCAGAAAGAAAATGCAAAGGCAACAATCAATAAATATATGGCAGATATAAAAAAGTTTTTATCTTTTTTGGCAGATGATAAGCGGATCAATAAAAAAGTATTGTTGCAATATAAAGAATGGCTTGCTCAAAAATATGCTGTCAATAGTGTTAATTCAATGCTTGCCGCCTTGAATCAGTTCCTGGAATTTTTGAATGTAGGAAAGCTGAAAGTGAAAAGAATAAAAGTGCAGAAGCAGCCTTTTTTACAGGATCAGAAAGAATTGACAGAAAAAGAATGCAGGAAATTGATTGCAACAGCTATGGCAGAAGGAAAAGAACAGCTTGCATTGTGTATTGAAACAATAGCATGTACAGGAATTCGGATTAGCGAAATAAAATTTTTTACAGTGGAGCGTGTAAAATCTGGAAAGATAGAGATTTATAATAAAGGAAAGTATAGAAGGATTTTTTTGCCGAAGGTATTGCAAAGGAAACTTCTTTCCTATTGCCATAATAACCAAATAGCAGAAGGTTGGATATTTGTCACGAAAAATGGGAAGTTAAAAGACAGAAGTAATATTTGGAGAGAAATGAAACGATTAAAAGAAAAGGCAGGAGTAGCAGAATCAAAAATATTCCCGCATAATTTTCGACATCTATTTGCAAGAATTTATTATAAAGTGACAAAAGATATTACAGGTCTTGCTGATTTACTTGGACATAGCAGTATCAATGTAACGAGAATATATACAGCAACTACAGAAACAGTGTTCCAAAAGAAGCTGGATAAGATTGTCGAACAGGAAATATTGGAATGTACAACATAATATCTGTTATGTTGTACAGTGCCTCTATTAACCTGTTCTACCCTATTTCTGCAAGTCATTCATTTTCTCTAAAAGAGAACTTTAAGCAATAAAAATAATAAAGATTATAGCCAATTTACCAAGAGCGGTACTTAAATAGGGCACAGCTACCAAAAAATCAGAAAGGAACTATGTAATATGAACAGCATAACAGATAGCAGGGTGTTATTTAACATTATATCGTACGAAACTTAATCTGTCCATAAACAACATAACAGATATTATGTTGTATTGATTTGGCAATGGATAAGGAGTAACGATGGCATATACTGTAAGAAAATTACTTGAATCAGAACAATTTCCAAAAATGAAGCTGCTTTGCGGTGAAAAAGGTCTAGATTTGGAAGTGAAAGGCATTCGAATAATCGAAATTGAAGATATGGAGCGATACCTGACGGGTGGTGAAATACTCATAACCAGTCTTCAGGTATATTTATCATGCAGTGATCGAGAAGTAGAGCAGCATTTTGAAGATTTAGTTAAAAGTGATATAAGTGGATTCATTGTAAAGAAAAGAAAAGAATATGATCCTACAGGACGCAGATTGAGTTTATTAGAAAAACACTGCAAAAAATATGAAATTCCTCTGGTAGAAATTCCAGGAGATTTATATTACTGGGGAATTATCCGTCATGTTATGATGCAGGTATTCGATAAAGACACTGCACGCTTAAAGTATTTTAAAATTACACATGATAATTTTAATACGTTTATTTTAAAAAATAATGGATCAAGCAATACAGCAAGTGATATTATCAAATTTTTAAGCATCATGATCGAGAATCCTGTTGTATTGTATTATGGTAATCTTAATTGTATGGTTTCAACAAACTTGGATAACTCCAAGTTAATATTGTCAGATGAAATTCAGCCATATAAACCCAATATTATTACGAAATTTCAATATATGAAGCAGATGAAAGGAAGCTGTGTTCAATATATAGTGAAATTTGCCATATTGAGTGAGGTGGATATATATATAACAATAACAGAAGAAAATAGAGAACTGATAGAACTTGATTATATGGCAATCGAGAATGCGATTATTAACTTGCAGTATGAATTTTTGAGTGAATTTGCACAGGATGAAGTGAAAAAGAAGTATCAGAGAGATATTATCCATAATATTCTGAATGGATTACTGAGTTCGAAAGAAATGACTGAAGCGGCAGCACAGCTCGGAATGAAAGAAAGCGATACTTACAGGGTTGTTGATTTTCATACCATCACAAAAAATGTACAAAGAAAATATACAAAAGAACAGCTTCACGAAGTAGGTGTTATCGAGGGTGAATTGATGCATCTTTTGCCGGATGCGCTTATTTACAGAAATATGGATCAGATTGTTATGATTCAACAGGTAGATTCCAATCAGACAGAACTGGAATATCAGAAAGAGATGGAAGAAATAGAGGAGGTTATCCAGCGAAGCATCCTTTATAGAAAGAAAGATACAGACTTTCAGATTGGTATAGGAAAAAGTGTGGAAGGGTATCAACGATTGAAAGAATCTTATTACGAAGCAAGTCAGGCTATCAAGTATATTGAGATTATCCGCCTGGTGACTGGTGATAAGAATAAGTCAGTAGTACATTATTCGAACCTCGGATTTTTCCAGATATTCGGCAAAGTTGATGATATGACGGAATTGGAAAGATGCATTCCGGAAACATTAAAGAAATTATATTTATATGAGGATGAACATAAGGGAGAATTGATTACAACCTTGCAGATGTATCTTAGAAATAACCAAAGCATCAAGAAAACTGCAGGTGCAATGTTTGTTCATTATAGAACGATATCTTACAGACTTGAAAAAATAAAACAAATTTCTGGAATTAATTTTGACAATGCAAATGAAGTGCTGGCAGTCAGTAATGGTCTGATTATTTATAAAATGTTAAAAGAAATAGAATAGAAAAAGAAAGAGAAATCGTGTGGAGGCATGGTTTCTTTTTTTTTGAACGAAGTTCATAAAAAGATATTAATGGAGAATATCGATACAATGGAACAGATTTTACAAAAAAACGGATAAATATTTTCATTGATTGTACATTATATTAACCGGTTTCAATCTGTATAATTGGGAAACTGATGAGAAAATATTTCAGGAAAAGAATCACTGCTACAGAGGATAGTATTTTTTTGATACAAACTAAGACCTTGCAGGGTTTAGATTAGAGGGATAACGATGCAACTAAAAAATTCAACAGATTACGCAATTAGAATTGTGTGTTACTTAGCAGCACAGGAACGGATGGTATCTACATCAGAATTATCACGGAAGCTAAATGTTTCTGCTAATTATGTTCCTAAAATAGCGAAAAAACTGAAAAATGCAAAAATAGTCACTGCCTGTGAAGGTACAAATGGTGGCTATATGCTGGCAAAACAACCGGAGAACATTTCTTTAATGGATATTATATCGTGTGTAGAGGAAACAATGGCAATTAATCGTTGTTTGGAAGAAGATCGTTTTTGTTCCGGAAATTTAGAAGATACCTGCAAGATACATAAAATATTGTTGAGTCTGCAGAATACATACAATAATAAATTAGAGAGTGTAAAGGTTTCAGACGTTATCCGCCCTGGAGAAGATGAATATTTTGGACGGTTTTATGTTGTATTAAAACTGAACTTAAAGGAAAAAAGCTACGAATGTGTGTATTCACATATCCGTGAAGTGTATGAGAAAGTGAGAAAAGCAGAAAGCTATGAAGAGTTCATAAGCCAATATGTAGAAAGATACGTGTATGATTCTGACAAAAAAATGGTTCATGACTTCTTATCAAGTGAAGGATTAGAAGAAAGACTAGTTGATGGATGTATGGAAAAAGATCTTCCGTATCGCAGAATTACTGGAAAAGATAAGAATGCATATGTTTGGATGGAAGCAAAAAAATATATAGATGTAAATGAGAATACTGCAATTATTACCTTGCATAATGAGAAGATTATCCAGAACACAGTTATAAAGATGGAACGTGAACTCATAAAAAAAGAACAGGATATGGCAAAGCAGTATTGGGATATGGTATCACTTTTAACTACCGTATTGAATCATAATCATTTAGTTGAAACAGGGTACCAAGACGATATCAGTTTCTATACGAAACAGGTATATCTTCAATTGCAGAAAAAATATCCGGAATACGGGATTACGGATGAAGAAATAGCGTCAGTAGCTCATTTGGCACCGATTCATGATATTGGAAAGATAAAAGTACCACTTGAAATTTTAAATAAAAATGGAAAATTGACGGATGAAGAAATGAATGTAGTGAAGCAACATCCATTAGTAGGTGCAGCGATGACCCAGAGATTCCCAGAAGGGATAACAACGGAAAAGCTGAATCAATATAGCTATGAAATATGCAGACATCACCATGAAAGATATGATGGATCAGGATACCCGGACGGTTTAAAAGGGAATGCGATTCCAATGTGTGCACAGGTTGTTGGAATTGTTGATGCTTACGATGCATTGATCAATGATCGCCCATACAAAAGAAAGTATGAACCTGAAGAGGCGATACGGATGATTTCAAATGGTGAATGCGGAGCATTTTCCAATCAGCTGATGCAATGCTTTCAGGAGGCAGCAAAGCAGCAAAACTGGTTAAAAAGGCAAAATTAAAGTAACAAATGAAGGCAAAAGATTAGAGGTCCAGATATGAAGAAAAAAAGAAGGATAGAGAACAGAATTATCGCAGTAATATTATGTATAGCTATCTTATTTTCTCAAGTGAATATTGCGGATGCGGCAGATCTGAATCCATCAGGTACCAACACGAGTCAAGTGGTCCTTTCTGATGAAACCAATATGAGCAATGATGAAGCATCAACCGAATCCACAGTTTCAGATGAAATAAATGGCACCACGGAATCCGAATCTAAGATATCGGAGGAAACAAGTGAAAACTCGAAAAATGACGAATCGGAATCGTCCGGTGGAAATGTTAAAGCGGAATCAACAGATAATATAGATGCTTATTATAAGGATAGTAAAATATGCATTTATAATTATGAACAATTAAAACAGATTGGTTCAGATGCTTATATTTACACAGGTGATAAGGATGGAAAGATTGGTTCTGGAGAAGTAGTAAAGAATGAAGGCACAGAGCTGAAATACGGTGCAGATGCTCAGTACATTTTGATGAATGACATCCAGATGAACTCGGAACAGATGTGGTTAGTACCGGATTCCTTTACCGGAACTATCACAGGTACGAAACTAGAAGAAAACGAAACACCAACGCTGTATGATAAGGAAACGGATACAATCTACATATATAATCCATATCAGTTAATGGTACTTGCACAGGAAGAATCTGAAACAGAACCTGTTATGACATTAGATTATGATGCACCACAGTTTGGTATGGGGCAGATGATTTACCCGGATGGAGAAGATCAGGAGTATCTGACTTATAGTAAGTCTCATAATTATGTGTTATCGCAGAAGTTTAATTCGGATAAGCCAGAACTGGTTGCAGATCAATTGACAGAAAAATCAGCGAATGGAGTTCAGTGGCTAGATGGTGAACATGCAGATGGAAGAACAAAACCGGGACAATTATATGTAGAAGTTTCCGGGAAGAAATATATTCTGATCGGAAATGAGTCACAGTTGCGGGCGATTGGAAGCAATAAGAGCGTAACTCCGAGACTGTATGTTTATTACCGTCAGGGGTTAGTAAGCGGATTACTTGGCGGAAAGCCTTTCTACACACCATACTATCCAGGCGATGCGGATCTTGGACTTGATGCTGTTGCTGCAGAAGGGGCAACTACCCATCTTTCTGGATTCCAACAAAAGCCAGATACAGTGAAAGGTGATAACTCGTATTTATATTATAAAGATAATGGTAAGTATAAGCTGGCAGATGTCGATTTGACAAGCGATGATATTGTTACGGGTCTGTTGAAGGGAGTAGGTGGACTGTTAGGGACATTATTGGGTGGTCTTACAGTAGGAACTGGTAGTTTATGTGGCGTTAACGACCAAGGGTTACCTGACAATGAAACAGCGAGTCTGATGAAGTTAAAGCAAGAATATGGTGGTTTAAAATATTCATCCAATGCAAATTACATCATTTTTCGAGATATTGACTTATCCAAGGATGGTGTGAACTCAAATAAAGAAGATGATCTGTGGACACCGCTTATGGTGTCGGGGGACATCAAAGGTGCAAAGTTAGCAGATGGACAGGCGACACTTACGGATGGAAATTCTATTTTGGCAACTGGAAAACCTGTAATTTCTAATGTGAATGTGAACCAGACAGAAGAAATGGATGGTTCTAAGTATATAGGAATTGGATTTTTTGGAACAATTACGAATGAGGTGAATGTAAACAACATTGGTGTCAGCGCCGGAACGGTTTCCGTATCAAACCTGGAATTACAAAATGTAAATGTACAAAATAACACGAATAAACATAAAAATACACAGACCATAATAAGTGGACTTACATCGGGACTTGGATGGCTTGTAGGTGGTGTAGTTGATTTATTAGTAGGAGTTTTATCATTTGGAAGCGTAAAACTGAATTTGCAAGATACATTATCAGCACTTTTAAATGCAAGAGCAAAGGATCCGACGATTTATGCAGCAGGTGCATTCGCCGGAAGGCTAGTGGGTGATGTTTCCATTGAAAACTGTGATGTGACAGGAAAAGTCAGTGTTTCGAATATTAATGATCGTACTGGTGGGTTTGTCGGTTATACAGAAGGTGTAACAGAGTATGACGGATTGTCAAAAGCTCTTGGAGTAACGGTGAATGCATTATCATCATTGTTAAATGCAATTCCGGGACTTGGGCTTGGAGATTTGATCACAATTCTTCTGGACAATGCATTGCCGGTTGGTAGTTTAATCCCTACTGGATACAAAAATGTAAATATCAAATACTGTCATGTAGAGAATCTGGCAGGAACTATCGGAGCTGCGGATAAAGATTATGCAGGTGGTTTTGTAGGACAGCAGGTAGGAACAAGAATCTTTGACTGCTCCGTGAAAAACAGTAGTTATTCTGTAACGGCAAAAGAATACGGCGGAGGATTTGCAGGAATCAGCAGAGATGCAGAAATCCGAGGTTTGTTAAGTGATGTAGGTGTTGAACTTATTCGAGTAATGCAGCCACAGAGTATCTTGTTAAATTGCAATCTGACAGGATGTAATGTCTCAGTATCTGGTGAAAATTATCAAGGTGGTATTGTAGGAGCACAGACAAACAGCTATGCAGTCAATTGCGGAGTGAGCGGAAGCATTGCAGTTAAAGCAAGCGGAAGTTATGCCGGTGGTGTGAGTGGTATTTCAACAGTTGGATGGATTACAAACCTTGGAAATAAAGAAGTCAAGGATGCAAGCCTTTTAACAACAGTGAAAGACTTGTTGACAGGTCTTTTGTCGAGTAATCCGGAAAAAGCAGGTATGCTCTTGTCACTTGTAGGAATTGCACCATCAGCAATCCTGGGATGTAACATGGATTGTTCATCAGTTTCAGTTGAGGCTGGTAAGAGCTATTCCGGTGGTATTCTTGGTGGTGGTGATGGCGTCTATATTGCAGAATCCAGTTCCGAATATTTAAATAAACTTCCGTATTGGAAACATGGCGGACGAGATGCGAGCAGTGTAGCCCAAAGAGATAATGTGCTCACAGGATTAAAAACAGTTACGGCAAGTGAAAATCGTGCCGGGGGTATTGCCGGAAGTGTAACAACAGCAAATGTCACAGGACTTTTAAATAATACGCTTGGAATCGGAAACTTCCTTGGATTTACTGTGCATCATGTAACAGTGACGGGAGTAAATGATGGATATACAGTAGAAGCAAAAGAAAACTACGCCGGCGGAGCGATTGGTGAAGCTGTCGGTGGAGATGTGGATACTGTAACATTGAATCAGGTAAAATCTGTTACAGCAAAAACAGAGTAGGTGGTTTTATCGGTTGTGCAGGTCCGGGAGATCTGGCTGGTGGAAACGGACTGACTTTGAATCTGTTAGGACTAAACAATTTGCTGAAAGTAGGAAATCTGCTTTCTGTGGCAGAAGGTGTCAGAGTTAAAATCAATGAAGCTCATGTAAATGGCATCGCAGGAGGCATGACTGTAGAAGCAACAGGTGCAAATTCCAATGGCGAAGTAGTGGATTATACAGCCGGTGGTTTCATCGGAAAGAGTAACAGCTGTGAGATCATTAAGTCTGATGTGAAAAATTTAAAAGAAGTAACAGCAAATGATACAGATGGTTTTGCAGGAGGATTTGTAGGTTCTTCACAGACCGGAGGTCTTGCAGATGTAGCTGGTGAAGCGGATGTCAAGGCTTTGCTAAATGCAAATAAGTTGTTAGGTGCTGTCACGTACTTGCTTCCTTCTTATACAGAGTGCACGGTTACTTATGTTGATAAAGGCGGAGTTGCTGCAGATACAGCTGGCGGTTTTGTCGGAAACTTCCAGAGTGGAACGGTTAACAACCAAGGCGCAGGAGAAGGTAGCTATTATTCTGTCTATAATCTGGATCATGTAAACGGGCAGTCTTATGCCGGAGGCTTTGGCGGAAATGTTTACTCCGGAGCATTGGCAGATGCTGGAGGTGGAATCAGCATTCTTGGAGGTATCAAGGGGCTGAATATTAATGTCGGAGATTTGCTGAACCTGATCAATGCCTACATTCCATATGTGCAGTATGCAGGAGTCAAGTCAGACAACGGATTTACTGTTACTGCCAACAAAATGAAAACAGACGATAGCAATTCTGGAAGTGCCGGAGGATTTATCGGTTACGGAAGCGGTGTACAGATAAGCTACTGTGATGTTACGAATCTGAAGCATACTACTGTAAAGGAACCGAAGGATCTGGAAGCAAATGAAGCACCAACATACTATGATGAAAATAAAAGCACATATGCAGTAACCGGTGCCAGATATGCAGGTGGATATATCGGATATATGGATATTGGTTCTGCGGCTTCAATTGGAAAAGGTTTGAGCGTACTTGGTAAATCGATAGGAATCAATCATGTGCTGGATGCATTGAATGTCGTTGTTTCTACAATAGAACATTCTGATGTTACAGGAAATGTTGGAGGTTTTGCAGTAAAAGCGACCTGGAAAAATACAGCATCTGATGCATCGGCAAATGACATACTTGGTGATGCAGGTGGTTTTGCCGGAAAGATTTCCGGTGGACACATTCAGAATTCCAACGCAAATAACTTCTCATATATCATTGGCCAGATTACAGCCGGTGGTTATGTGGGAGACTTGCAGCCAGGAAATGTGGCAAATGTCCTTGGCGATACTGGTATCTTAGATGATCTTGTTAATGTGTCAGATACATTGGCATCATTAGCGGAGGACTTTGTACCGACGATCAGAAACAGCTCTACGACTTGTATTCCTTGTGGTGGTGCAGTTCGTGCAGATGCTGATTCCACAACACAGGTACAACGAGGTATGGCCGGAGGTTATGCAGGACATAATGAAGGTGGTCACATCTGGGGAAACAATACAAAGAAATGGAAAGGTAAAGACTATACCGGACCAACAAGTGTCTGCAAAGCAGTCCGGATTCGCTCGGTATACGGAGAAGAAATTGCTGGTGGCTTCACAGGACTTATGGAGTCAGCAGATACGGCAAGTACCGGAAACCTGTCCTTGTTGTGGGGACTGGTAAAAGTAGATAACATCCTGGGAGCTCTTAGTGTTGTCTATCCGACGGAAGAAAATACGGCAGTTTACGGACCACTTGCTTGATGGATTATGAAACCTGGAATAAATGGGTGGAGTTTGTCGGAAAAAAGGGTGGTTACGGAAGTGATCTTGCGGAGCATGGAACAGTAAGTAATCAGGCTGAACTGGATGCAATCATAGGAAAGTATGCTTACGGATACAATGTTGTAGCAGGAAGAGTCAATTACCGAGATGAGACAAAACTGGCAAATGGCGGAGCAGCCGGTGGCTATGTCGGATCAATGCAGACCGGAACTATTACAAATGGACAGGCTTATCAGGCGAAGACAATTAAAGGACTTCGATGTGCCGGCGGTTTTGCAGGGGAAATGATAAACGGCGGAGCAGCAAAGCTTGGAGGAGTTGATATCCTCGGTCTTAATCTGCAATTAGGACAAATGCTGCAGGTACTTAATGTCTTTGTGCCAGTAATCAAGAAATCTTCGGTAGAGGGTTATCAGAGTGGACTGATTGTCCAGTCAGAAGGTGTAGATGACAAAGATACCTGTGGTTATGCCGGAGGTTATGTAGGAAAACTGATCGGTGGGCAGATCTGGGGCGAAAATGATGCACGCTGCAAGGTCACAAAGCTGAGACGAGTTGACGGAAGAAGCTATGTCGGAGGATTTGTCGGAAGCTCCAGACCAGGAAGTGTAGCAACAGTGGATCCTACTGCAGGAGAAGGATTACTTAGCCAGCTTCTGAATAAACTGTTAAGTACACCGACAGATTTGATAAAAGTATTAAATGCCACAGTCGCAACTATCCGTTATGCGGATGTGGAATCCTGGGATGACTGGGGAATCATCGTAAATGGTGCTTACGCAAGTAGAAGTAATAACACTTCTTATGCAAAAGCAGCCGGAGGATTTGCCGGAAATCTGGAAGGAACTGTACTCGGTGAGAAGGGTACGAAAGAGGCAGGAGTTTCTGTACAGAATATCCGTTCCGTAGTCGCAGGTGAATATGCCGGAGGATGCTTTGGTGTTGCTGACGTGGCCGGAGTTGCCAATATCAGTGCAGGAAATGAGACCTCGCTCCTTGATAAATTATTAGAGCTTGGAAGAACCGATGTGCTGGATGCGTTTAGAAGTTATGTATATTACGGAACTGTAAGTGGAAGTAGGATGCTGGCTTAAGTGTCAGCGCAAACACAGCGATAAAATCCGGACAGAACAATCAGGTTACCTATAGCGGAACGGCCGGAGGTTTTGGCGGCTCACTGTTAAATGGTTCTGTGAAAAACAGTAAAGTAACAGAATTAAGTAATGTAAGAGGTTTAAATAGTGTCGGAGGATTTGTCGGCTATTCTGGAAAGAGTGGAGTAGTTAAGGCAGACAAGATAGACGTTATTGGAGACAATACAGGACAGTTACTGGGTGGAGCTCTTGGAGTTATGGACATTTTTGGTTCTCACATTGATGACTGTGCAGTTACAGGAACTGATGAGGGTTACACTGTGCAGAGTACAAATGGAGAAGAGCAGATTGCCGGAGGATTTATCGGATATGCAAATCTTGCAAGAATGTCGAATTGTACAGCAGGTGACAAGACAAACCAGAAAATTGGACTGAAACAGGTAGCGTCAGGTGGAACAGCCGGTGGATTTGCAGGACGAACAAGTTTCGCTTATCTTGCAGATTTGAAGTTGGATTCAGGAGCAGTGAATGTAATATTCTCAGTTGTTAATCAACTTGTAAAAGCACTATATCTGGATAAAATCCAGGATTCCGATCTTCTGAAGATTAATCTTGGAATCATCAAAGTGGATGCGCTGTATGATGGCAAACTGCTTCATGTAAATCTGCTTGGATTGGATATTTCTGTAGGACTTTCAAAAAAGTCAACGGATAACAATCAACAGACAGACCTTGCAATTATTACGATTGGAGATTCATCCATCAAACTTCCATGCGATGAAAATGGACTTTTGAATGATAATGATGCCAAATCCAATATCAGTGTGAGTCTGATCAAGGCGAATCGAACAAAAATCACAGATAGTAATGTCTACGGTGTCAGTCAAGGATATGATGTCTATGCCGGTGGAGCCGGAAATAACAATGATGGTGATGCTAAAGACGGACGAAGTGGTGGCTTTGTTGGATTCAACGATGAAGGACTTTTGAAGAACAACAACATGTATTACTGTGATGTGGTTCGTGGAACAAAAGATCTTGTTGGACCATTTAGCGGAAAGAGTAAGTTGGATTCTGTATATGAAGCTAACACACAGGAGAAGGTGGAAGGCGAGAATAATAATTACCGTATTTACAGAAAGCTGGATGTAGCGCTGGATCAAATCAAAAAGGGTTCAGACAAGCTGAATCTAAGCTATGAAAAAGATACTTCCAGTGGATGGGATATTTACACGCTGGGTCATATGAATTCGATAAAAAGCTATGAAACTTTGCAAAATGCAAAGCTGACAGATGATACTTCGTCTACGACAGCAGAGCTTAAAGCTTATGAATCACCAGCAAAAGCAGTATTGATGTCAGATACAAAAACAACACTGAACACAGGAGATAGTGATACACCGGAACCATCCGAGTCGCAGGATCCATGTGATGAGTACATCAAGCTGACAATCAATAAAATCTGGAAGGATTTAAACAATTTTGATCATAAACGACCAGATAGTATCACGGTAACAATATCACGTACCTGGACAGATGCGAGCAGTATAGAACACACAGAACCAGTTTCGGGTTACGATAGTTACACCATAAAAGGTTCCAGCGATAAATCTAAGTGGCAGGAGGTGATAAAGAAACTTCCAGCATACAAGACAGTTGGAGATGATATTTATTATTACACGTATTCCATCACAGAAGCAAAAGTGGATGGTTATACAACAACGATAGATAAATCGCAAGATGGATTTACCTTCACAATAACTAATAGACATTTCCCAGGTCTTCCGGATACCGGAGGATACGGAAGCTATTTGATTTACCTGATAGCTGTTCTGCTTTTCCTGGTATATTTCGTAATGAGATATAAAAAATGCAAGGAAAATAAAAAGCAGAAAAACTATAAAAAAAAATTCTCAAGAAAAGGAGATAAAGGACATGAAGAGAATGAAAAAAATCATGGCATTAATGCTGGCAGCGATTATGATGATGGCTATGTCTGTCACAGCATTTGCCGCAGAAGGAGCAACAAAAGGCACACTTACAGTAAATGTAAAAGATGGACAGACATTAGCAAATCAGACAGTTAATATCTACAAATTATTTGATATGACAGTCAGCGGTTCTAATTATGGTTACAAAGTAAATAGTCTGTACACACCAATTTTGGATCAAGTTTTAGGTGATGGTTTCACTGATAAAACAGATCAGGGATATTATGACGCAGTGAAGAAAGCTACAGATACTAATAATGGAACGAATACGCAGAAATTTGCAAATGACTTCACAAAAAAATTATTAAAGTATAATAAAGAACATCCAGACCAAATGATTAAGGAAACAAGTACTAGATCATTTGATGAAGATGCAACAGATACAACTTTTAATGTTGAGGGGTTAGACTTTGGTTACTATCTGGTTTGCCAGACTGGTACAAAAGAAATTCAGTCTTCATTAGTTCCAGTAGTCAGTGCAACAGCAACAGTGAACTTAAAAACTCAAGCACCAGATATTACAAAAACAGCAGATAAAGATGCAACTACAGTTCACGTAGGACAGACTGTAACTTATACAATTACAGGACAGGTTCCTGATATGACAGGTTATAGCAATTACGTATATAAAATCCACGATACATTAACAAATGGTTTGGATTTTGTAACAAATGAAGCAGGAAACGTTGTTGTAACAGTTAAAATTGGAGAAGCAACTTATAATGATGTAGTAGGTGCAATTTCTAAGGATAACGAAAGAAATATGACAATTGACTTATCTGAAAAAGTGAAAACAGCTGCTACAGGAGCTAAAATCGAAGTTACTTATCAAGCAAAAGTAAACAAAAATGCAGTTGTTGAAACAAAGAATAGTGCGACATTAGAATATAGCAATAAACCAGGTACAGATGCAACAGGAAGAACAAAACCGTCTGAAGTTGTAACACCTACATATCCACTGGATGTAAAGAAAACAGACACAAAAGATATTATGTTAGCAGGGGCACACTTTAAGCTGTATGCTTCAACTACAGATGGTAACATCGATAAAAATGCAGTAATCAAAGTAACAAAAGATGTAGAAAATACTGATGGTGAATACACTTATGCAGCTGATCAAAGTGCAGCAGATACAATTGACGAAATGGTAACAGTTGCAAGTGCAATTGATGGAAATTACAATTTACACATTAACGGTCTGGCAGCAGGAATCTATTATTTGGAAGAGACACAGGCACCAGATGGTTATAACAAGCTGTCAGCTCCAGTTAAGGTCACAATCAAAAAGACCAGCGACACTGAATGGACTATTACAAAAGATAACAATGAAACTCCAGAAAATGATAAAATCATCGATATTCAGAACAGCACTGGTTCCCTTCTTCCATCCACTGGTGGACGTGGAGCAATTGCATTTTCTGTAATCGCAGCTCTTCTTGTATTCGGTGTAGCAGTAAGCTTCATCCGTGACAAAAGAAAAGAAGCATAATAATTTTACCAGAGATATAAGATAATATTTAAGGAATTGGCGGTTATCTTCCACGGAAGGTAACCGCAATTCCAAGTATAACAACAGGGAGAATGAAATGAAGAGTAAGAAGAAAAAAAAGAAGGTAACAATAAAAGATATTATTCGTCTGATTGTGCTTTTGGTTGCATTCTCCGTATTGTTATATCCAACGTTTAGTAGTTATTTGAATGAAAAGAATGGTTCCAAAGTTGTATCCTATTATGATGAGGAAAGCGTAAAGTTAAGTAAGGCAGAAAAAGAGCAAATGCTGGAAGATGCGAGAGCATACAATAAGGAAATGCTGGGAAATATTGATTTGATTGATCCATTTTCGCAGGAAGATGTGGAAATAGATGCTCGTTATGAGAGCCTGTTAAATGTAGATGGTTCTGGAATGATGGGATACATTCGCATTCCTAAGATTAATGTAGAACTTCCAATCTATCATGGAACAAGTGAAGCTGTGCTACAGGCAGGTGTCGGACATTTTTGGGGTACATCTCTTCCAGTTGGTGGAGAAAGTACACATACAGTTCTGACCGGACATAGAGTCTTCCGACAAAGACACTATTTACCAATATGGATAAACTGGAAGTAGGGGATATTTTTTACATTAAGGTTTTAGATGAAACACTGGCATATCAGATTGATCAGATATTAACAGTTTTACCGGAAGAGACAGATGGGTTATCTATTGAACCAGGCAAGGATTATGCAACACTTGTTACTTGTACACCATTTGCAATCAATACACACAGACTTTTAGTACGTGGAGAGAGAATACCTTATGAAGAGGCAACGAAGCAAGAGCCGGATACAAATATAAAACCGGAGTTATCTTTTACTGCTAAAGTGCTGATTGTAACAATTATAGTAATTTTTATAGGGTTGCTGATTGCTGTAATTTATAGTATACGAGATAGAAAAAGGAGGAAAGTAAGGTGCGAAAGAAGATAAGAAGTATTCACATTATTTTATTCGTTATGCTTTTTCTTGTCGGTAGTTTTATAGATATTTCAACAATCCATGCTGAAGCAGGAAGCAGAACAGGAAGCATTCAAATTATTTACAAGGGGAGAAATAGTTCGGATAAAGAAGTGACTCTTTCCGGAGCAAAGTTCTCAATATTTCCAATTCAATATATGAAAAATGATGAGCTGGTCTGGGAAGATAGTTTTAAAGATTCAGGTATATCATTACAAGATACCAGTGCAGAAGCAAGAGAAAAACAGGCAAAACAATTGTTTGCATTTGCGAAGGAAAATGATATTTCCGGCTTAATGCAAGAAACAGATAGTTCGGGACGCACGAGTTTTGGAGGATTGGATGAAGGAATTTATCTGATTGCACAGATTGGAAATGTGGAAAGTGGTACAGATAAATTTGAATCTGCGCCATTCCTTGTTAATATTCCATCTGAAATCAATGGGAATGTAGAATATAATGTAACGATAGAACCAAAGGCTGAATGGGTTTCACCAGAAACACCACCGAGCAATCCAGATAAGCCAAAGGATCCGTCACCTTCAAAACCAGATAAACCAAATACTATTCAGAAAATAATAAATACGGTAAAAACCGGAGATATAACAAATATAGTTGCATGGTTTTTAATAGCGATTGTTAGTCTTGGTTTGATTGTAGGATTATATAAAAAGAGAAAAATGAAGTAGGCATTATTTAAAGAAAACTGATCCATTGCGGTGGAATCAGTTTTCTTGTGTTATATGGTTTAAAACGTTTCTAATATTAATGTTGAAGTGGTGGTGCAACGGTACGATTGATATCGTTGTTTGATATTTGAGGAGCATTGAGCAGTGCTGTGAAATTCTGTTGGATGATATCTAGTGTCTTCTGTTTTTTCTGCAATTCCTGTTTTTCTCGGACAGTAGCAGCCTGTTCAGATTCAAGATGTTCAATCCGCTTTTGGATTTTCTCAGAGCTAGGGATTTTGGTAACACCCAGATCCTGAAGCTCTTTTTTTAGTGAATCGTGGAGCTGGTATTCTGCCTGATGTTTGGTGCGGTATGCTTTTGGATTTTTAGCAGATTTACAATCTTCAATTACTTTACGACAAAGCCGGTAAGAATCGCAGTGTTTCTGAATGACTTTCTGCGTGCTCAGCTCACTGTTGATTTGTGCTATTCTTTGGTCGGCAACTTTCATAGAAGCTTCAATGTCAGATACATGCTGCCTGAAATCGTCATAATTCAGCAAGTTATTTTCGGAAAGATAGTTGAAGGTACGAACCGCTTCTTTCAGGTTATTGAGTTTTGCCCATCGTTCAAAACCTTCACGATTTCCAGTTGTGACATAAGTGGAGATATTGATATACAAGCGAGCTTCTCTGGACAGATGTCTTGGAGTTTTTACTTTGCTACGATTTTTAGCCAGACGGATGCGAACATTTTCTTCGGAATAATAGCTTCCGAGAGATTTCATATAAGTGAAGTTCTGCTGTTCCGGTGCACGGAATGACAGGTGCTTTCCCTGCCGGATTTCATATCCGGCTAACTGCATTTTTTGTAGAAATTCCTCATAGTTGATGGAAGTCCAGATTGCCTTATCAACTGCAACACGTAGCTTGGCTTTCCAACTGGTGCCACGATGATATTCCATATTCTCTTTATAGCTTTTACCTTTTTCTCCGGTTGGCATGCTTGTGGCAAGTCCATTTTCATGGCAGATACGATTACTGACTCTGCAGAGTTTATGGTAGCTCCGCTTATTGGAAACATACTTGTGATGGTCAACAAAGCTTGCGGCGTTGAAGATGATATGGTTATGGATATGATTTTTATCAACATGCGTACTGATCACATATTCATATTTTCCTTTCAGTACTTCGTCAGCAAATTGCTGCCCTAAGCGATGGGCATTTTCGGCATCAACTTCTCCAGGCTTAAATGACTGGATCAGATGAAATGCCAAGTTATCGCCCTTGTCCATTCCATTCTTTTTTGCCATTTCTCTTGTCATAGAAAATTCAAGATCTGCAGTTTCCGGGGAACAGCCAAAACTGGAAACTAAAAGTTTTTCATCTGTCTTATCTGGATTTGTAATATAGTCCAGAGCTTTCTTGTCTGTTACTTTAATGGGGAAGATTTTAAGATATGCCATATTTCTTTTACCATCTCTTTCAATTCTTGCATTTCTTCCGGATATAGATCTCCGGTGGTATTTACCTTTTTTGCAATCTGGTTGATATTTACACCAATCTTGTGCATTTCCTCATACTGTTTCTTCAGTGGAGTGGTATCGGTGTTGACGATGTAACCGTCGATTGCCATTTTTCGCAGATAAGCTCCCATGTTTTTAGTTTTTGACTCTATCATCTTTCTGCGGATAAGCTTCCTTTCTTCTTCGGTGACATAAAAATGAATTTCTTTGTTTCTTTTTCTTTCAGCCATTAGCAGTTTCTCCTTTCTGAGAGGGCAGTAGTATCGTTGCTTTCAGCGTTTTTCAATTTAGGGCAGGGTACCCTAAATTGGGATTTCCCGGAAGTGTATCCTCACTTCCTGTCCTTGCTATTTACCGGTGGCACAGCCGCCGGAAGAGAGTCCTTAAAAAGATTCCTCTATAAATAAGGTACTGAGAGAAGAAAAAGAGGACATCGAAGCTCAGAAGTATGACGCAGGCATGATTCTGTGGTATAGTAAAATCTGAATGAAAAAGAAGAAAAGAGGTCAAACCGATGTCACGGAAAAACCATAAGATGATAGATGGGAGACTACTGCAAACGAATAAGAAGTATTCCCAATTAAAAATGAAGCAGAAAGAAAAGATTGCAGAATGGATGTTTCAGGTAACCAGAGATTATTATATGAAAAAATGTACTTTTCCGAGTGACAAACATCTGGAAGAAGTGGTGGATTCTGTTTATGAAAAAATTGAAGATGCAGAAATTTGGATTCCGTATGGAGAGGTCTTCAAGCATTATAAATCCAAACGATCGGATATCAACAAACATGTCAGAAAATCTCTGAATGAAAAAGAAGAGAGTCGGATTGAGAAGGTCTGTTTTATGAATATGTGTATGATTCAGGATCATAAAGGAAATGTACTGGCTCTGGATAAAGTAAATGATAGCTATACCGGTACAACTTTTCCAGGCGGTCACGTAGAAGCAAATGAGATTTTTCAGAAATCTATGATTCGGGAAGTCTGGGAAGAAACAGGACTTAGGGTTGAAGCACCGAAGCTTGGAGGATTATATCATTGGCATAAGAGCGGAGTGCACTATGTTATTACCCTGTATAAAGCGGATAAGTTTACCGGAGAATTAAAGAGTTCTGAGGAAGGAAGAGTTTATTGGATTCCGCTGGAAGAGTTAAAAACAAAAGAACTTGCTACAGGTATGGAACACGTTTTGCGGATTCTGGAATCAGAGAAGGTGGATGAGTGCTATATGCATCTGGAAGCAGATGGATATGTGGGAGACTTGTATTAAAGAATTATATGAGAAATGTGTGCTTGGGTAATGATGAGCCAAGTGAATATTCTGGTGCTAAACAGGCAAGGAAGATTCTTGAACAGGCAGCTGCTTTATTTGCCAGTGGAACTATGAACAATGAGGACAAAACTACTTTCATGGATGAGATGACGAGACTTTATCTGGCATCTAAAAAGAACAGAAGAAAATGGTAAGAAAAAATGAACTGTTTTGTTTTCTTGCTTGCTAGAAAAGAAGGATAGAATGTATAATAGTGTTAATGATCCAGAGAGGTTTACTCTGGAAATAGAATTATTCGCACCAATGGTGCGAGTATAGATTAGGAGTGAAAGAATGGTAGAAGATACTATGTTTTCCGGGGAATCGAAAAATATTGAGTACAAGGTATCCTTACCTGATAAAAGTGAAAAGTACATGAAGACAATCGTAGCTTTTGCCAATACACAAGGTGGCAAGCTGATTTTTGGAGTAGATGATAAAACACACCAGATTGTTGGTGTGGAAAATGATGTGTTGTTTCAGCTGATGGATGGAATTGCCAATGCAGTTTCTGATTCCTGTGTGCCACAGATCATTCCTGATATTGAGCCGCAGACGGTAAACGGGAAAACAGTTATTGTTGTATCAGTAGAAGCAGGAAAGAATAGACCATATTATCTAAAATCAAAGGGAAAAGATAATGGTACTTATATCCGTGTTGCAGGTACATCAAGGTAGGCATTTTCAGAGAAAATAAAAGAATTGGAGATGGAAGGAGACAGAATCTCCTGGGATGAACTTACCTGTGTAGGATATCCAGTTTCAGAAGAAGCTACAGAGAAACTTTGCCAGGATATTGAAAAGTTCCGGAAAAAAGCAGGAATGTCAGAGCATTCTGTGAAGAAAGAGCAGCTGATAAACTGGAAGATCTTAAAGCAGAGTGAGGGACAGCTTCTGGCAACGAATGCCTATGCGTTGCTGACATCAGATTATTTCTCATTTTCTAAAACCCAATGTGCGGTATTCAAGGGAATAGATCGTGCAGTATTTCTTGATAAGAGAGAATTTATAGGACCAATCTATACACAAATCGAAGAAGCAGTAGATTTTGTATTGAGAAATATTCGACTTGGAGCAACAATTGACGGATTGGTGCGAAAAGAGAAATATGAGCTACCACCGGAAGCAATCAGGGAAATGATCATTAACGCCCATTGTCACCGTAACCTGTTGGATGAATCTTGTATTCAGGTCGCAGTTTATGATGAAAGACTGGAGGTGACTTCTACGGGTGGATTATATAACGGATTAACTTATGAGGAAGTCATGAATGGTCATTCGAAGATCCGGAATAAAGGCATTGCCAATATATTCAGTCAGATGGGACTTGTAGAAGCATGGGGAAGCGGAATAAAAAGAATCCTTAATGCTGCAGAAGAGTATGGACTTTCGAAGCCGAGATTTCAGGAATTCGATAATATGTTTCGGGTAGAGCTGTTCCGTAGTTCATTTCCGATGACAAATGGAAAAGAAAGCATCGGAGAAGCATCGGAGGTAGTGTGGAGAACAGACCTCAACAATACACAGCAAAAGATTATAAAGTTACTTTCAGAAGATCATCAATTATCAGCAGTTAAGTTAGCTGAAAAAATTGGGGTTGCCAGTCGAAATATTGAGAACAATATTAAGAAGTTAAAAGAGTATGGTATTCTTATAAGACATGGATCTCCAAAGAATGGTTACTGGGAGATTGTAGATAAAGATCTACAGGAGTGAGAAGTAAATTAGTCCAAGATAACTCAAGATTAGTCCAAGAGAATATATATATAAATAACAAAAATAGATTGACATTTTGTAGTAATCAGTAGTAAACTGTACTTGTGGAAGGGAAGTGATATGTTTGGCTAGAAAAACACCAAAAGATGGCAAAGAAGAAAACATACGAGTACGGGTGACTCCAGAACAAAAACAGAGACTTGTTGAGTATGCAGAAAGACACTATCAGAGCATGAGTGGTGTTGTATGTCAGGCATTGGATCTCCTGTACGCAAGAGAAGAACAACAAAATAATAAAGAGTAAAATGGAGTTATTTTGGAGTTTATTTCTTCATAAGCGGTGCGAAAAACGCAAAAACAGAACACATGTTCGAAATATAAACCTCTAATAACAGCCTTTGCGTGTCATGAAACGCAGTCCGCAAAGGAGTTCGAGTAACGGACTAAAATGCCGAAAGCCTGTATTTATGCAATGTCATTAACTTAAAAGCAGAAGATATTTATTCCGAAATGGATTAGATATCTTCTGCTTTTTTTGATATGCTTATATTGTAAAAAGAAGCCATGAACCTGCTCAAA
>NZ_QUHY01000036.1:0-22615 GCF_003479865.1 Blautia sp. AM47-4 | reverse complement strand
CAGACGGAACGGAGATCATGCCGAAGGGACAGCGGCAGGAATTACGTTTTGTCTGCCGGGAGTACAGAGGACTGGAAGTCCTTTGTGCCTGGATTGCAAAGGGAGGCAGCACCTTGCTGGGGTTAAGGGGCGAAGCCCTTAGCAGGTTAAGGGCGGCAGCCATTGCCCAGTGATATGGCGTTTCGCCATATGGTACTGGGTACTATCTGTAACGGCGACAGAGCCTTTAAGCAGCTTCGCTGCAATCCCTTCGGGGAAACAACTTGAAAGAAAGGAGAAATGTGAAATGAAAGGAACAAGGCATAATGGCAGATCTGGGAAAAATGGAGTTTACAATCCGCTTCATAATGATCGGAGATTTAATCCGGAACACAGTGAGCATATCGACAATGAAAGAGTCCGGCAAAATATTTACTGGGATTGCTATCAGGGATATACCACAATGGAAGATCAGGGAAAAGAGAATAATTTTTCTTTTGAACAAATTGAGCTGGCATTCTATGAAGAGCATTATGGAAATTACGTTATGAAGCAAAATGAGAGACATGTGAAAGCCAGACACCCAGACAGATGCAAAGAAGTGGAAGATGTTTGGAAAAACAAAAAGACCTGTCCGGAAGAAAGTATCTATCAGCTTGGAACAATAGATGAACATGCTTCTGTGGAAACCCTGATTTTAGTATTTGACGAGTTTAAGAAAGAGTTCGATAAGCGGTTTGGCTCTAACGTGCATATTATTGATTGGTCGCTACACATGGACGAAGCAACACCTCATATTCATGAGCGTCATGTTTTCGATGCTACAAACCGATATGGAGAAATTGAGCCGAAACAGGAAACAGCATTGGAAGAACTTGGATTTGAACTTCCAGATCCAGAAAAGAAGAGATCAAAGACAAATAACCGCAAGGTTGTTTTTGATTCTGCCTGCCGGACAATGTTTTTAGATATCTGTAAACGTCACGGACTGGAACTTGATGAAGAACCATCGTATGGTGGAAGAAAGTATTTGGAAAAACAAGATTATATCCGTATGAAGCAGAAAGAAGAAATTGCGAATCAACAGGAAACAATTCTTATGCAGATTGATAAGGTGAACGAGAATCGTCTGGAGCTTGCAAAACAGTCAAGGTATGTGCGTGCAAATGAAGAAATTATTCAGTCACAGGAAGAAAAAATAAAACAGCAGGATACAGAATTTGCAAATAATTCAGACCGTATATTCAAGCAGGGTGATCTAATTGAAGAACAGAGAGAGGAACTGAAACAGCTTACCATCCGTATTGAAGATGTGGAAACCTTGCTTGATGAAGTATCCAGTGAAGCTTATGACAAGGCAGTGGAGAAAGTAGCAAAAGAAGCAATGCTGGCTACCAGAAGAGATGATATCCGTTTGGCAGAAGATTCTAAAAAGTGGATTCAGGATCCGAAACACAAGGCTTCCAAAAGAGAAAAGGATTATGCAATAAAAAGACTGGACGGGCTGATAAGAAAAATAGAAACTGCAATGGAAAAAGTGGTCATACGGATTACTAAACAGTTAAAACAGCCAGAGAAGAAAAAAGCTGTTGTAGAAGAAATCAAAAAAGAAGTGAAGCCATCTATCAGGGAAAGACTTGCACAGAATGTAGCAAAGATTCAAAGAGAAGAGGCAGAGAGAAAACAACTGAATAAAGGAAAATCATGTTCTAGTGATCTGGAACTATAAGGGCATTTTGTTGATTCCGTAAGGACAGGACAAAGTGCCTTTTTGTTTTTGAGTAAAAAGTGATTCCCGGATTTGGGAAGCAGTTATAAGAAAGCGAGGAAATGAATTGGGATTATTTGATGAAGTAAAACAGAACGTGACTGTCCGGCAGGCTGTTGAATTGTATGGATTGAAGCCCAACAGGAGCGGACTGATCCGTTGTATTTTTCATAATGACAAATCACCCAGTATGAAAGTTGACCGGAGGTATTACTGCTTCGGGTGTGGCTGTACGGGAGATGCGATTGATTTTACAGCACAACTGTTTGGCATTGGACTGAAAGATGCTGCTATGAAGCTGGCAGATGATTTTAGGATTCTTTATTCCGGCAAGGACAGGGAATCACTGCAGAACAAGAGACGTGTTCCAATAAAAAAGCCGAAGCCGACACCGGAAGAACTCTGGCAGAAAAAATATCTAAGATGCCTGAGAGCATATCTGAATTACCGTAGCCTACTTCTGGAATGGAAAGAGCAGTATGCACCAAAAACATGGACAGAAGAATGGAATGAAAAGTTTATGATTTCTCTCAGTGAACTGACGGTTGTTGAGTATTATCTGGATATTTTGCTCTTCGGGGATAGGGCAGATAAGGAAGTCCTTGTCAAAGAAAAATGGAAGGAGATGGAGAAGATTGAGCAATGCGAAAGAGAAGATAAAGGAGATTGCTACAAAAGAACAGAAAGATGCCATGAAAGAAATGCTCCGGATGGCAGATAAAAGTAAAGTCGATGAAGTGAAACAGATGCTGGAATATACACAAAAGGGAACTGCGAAAGCAACGGTAGGAAATTATATGGTCGTGCTGAGAAATGATCCGCTTGTGCGTGAGAGCATGAAGTACAACAAGCTGACAGGCAGGATTGATATTGTGAAAAAACTCTGGTGGAATGAGGAAATCTGCAAACTGGACGATGATGGCAGGACTTATTTTTATTATTTCTTTGAACGGTATTACAAGCTCACAAGTGAAAAATGTATGGATAAGGCACTCCGCATAGAAGCCAACAGCCGGGCATACCACCCAATCTGTGAGTATCTGGAACAACTGGAATGGGACGGACAGGAGAGAATCCGTTATGTACTGCAACGGTATATGGGAGCTGATGCTTCGGATTTTGTCTATGAGGTTGTGAAACATTTCCTGATGGAAGCGTTGAGCAGAATCTACCGTCCGGGTTGTAAGGCAGATGAAATGCTCTGTTTGGTAGGTCAGCAGGGAGCCGGGAAATCCACATTCTTCCGTTTCCTTGCACTGAATGATGACTGGTTTTCTGATGACCTGAAACAGTTGAACGACAGTAAGATATATGAGCATCTCCGGGGACACTGGATCATGGAAATGTCAGAGATGATTGCAGCAATCAGTGCGAAAAGCAATGAAGAGATCAAATCATTCCTGACCAGGCAGAAAGACACTTACCGGAATCCCTATGATAAATATGAGGAAGATCGGAAGCGTCAGTGTATCTTTGCCGGGTCAACGAACACGAGGCAGTTTATTCCCTTTGACCGTACCGGGGCAAGACGGTTCCTGCCGATTGCCATAGACAGCAGCAAGGCAGAGAAGCATATCCTTGATGATGAAAAAGAAGCCAGAGCCTATTTTGACCAGCTATGGGCAGAAGCAATGGAAATCTACTGGTCAACGGAGAATAAGAGCAGTCTGTTGAAATTCTCAAAAGAAATGGAACAGAAGATCAGTGAATACCGGAAACAGTTCACACAGGAAGATACGATGGCAGGAATGATTCAGGGCTGGCTAGATGCCTACAAGGGAACTCATGTATGCTCCGTCCAGATTTGGAAAGAAGCCTTTGACCATTTTGAACGGGAGCCGAAAAAATTCGAGACAAATGAGATCTGTTCCATTATGGATACACAGATCACCGGCTGGAAGAGGGATGGAATCCACAGATTTTCAAAGGAAGGATATGGCAGACAGAGAAGCTGGGTCAGGGAAGGAACAGAAGAGGGTGGCAACGAACCGGACGAAGACGGATTTACGAAGCTGACGAAGGCAGAACAGTTGGAGCTGCCATTTGACCTGCCCGACAGAGAGAAAGGCTGATTTTGATATCGGAAGGCTACAAATCTTCTGTAAATTTATCGCTTGTTGACAGATTTGTTGACACCTAAAACCCTTATATTTACTGGCGTTTCAGCTTTTTTTACAGGTGTCAACAAGAACATTCAAAAAACTTTCCAGTAGTATTTTGGAAAATAAAAAAACAACCAGTAAAAAGTTTCAAACCCCATGTTGACACTTATGTTGTCAGTGTACAGATAAACTTCCGGCAGGGACAAAGACAATCCTCTCTCTGTCGGGCACAGGAAAGAAAGGAAAAAATGATTATGGAAAAAATGATGAATACAAAAACAGAGGGGAACACATTTACAAAGAAAATCGGGCAGACAGTCTATGTTGTCCGTTATCATTTCAATGAAGATGCAAAGGAAACAATGCAGGAGAAGATTAACCGGATGCTGGTTACAGAAGCAAGCCGAATGGCAGTTTATTAAAATTAGGTGGATGTAAATGAAGAAAAAATATGATATCATGTGAGTAATAAATCTGAAATTATAAAGGAGGTTTAATCGAATATGCTGAATGTTTCTATGGCTGTTTTTGTTCTCTATATAGTTCTAGGGTTGGTTATTTGTTTACAACCCAAAATTTTCTTAAAGTCCATGCTCGGATATGGGGAAATAATATTAGAAAATAGCGTTCTTAATTTTTACCAAATTGGAGAATTTATTGTAATCGGAATTGTATTTATCTTATTGTGGTTTCTTTCAAAGAAGAAGATATTTGAACATTCAAGCAAGTCTACTATTTTAGGTGTCTTGAATACGATTATGGCAGTTTCAGTATGTGTTGTAATACCATTTATTATTACACTTTTATCACATTCATATGGTTATGCTGTCATTTTCCCACAGTCTGAAACAGAATATGCGTTTTTTACGGGCATATCAGAGCTTGTAAATTATGTTGAACCGTTATCTTTTATTCCAGTTGCAATATTTTTATGTGCTTATGTAGTATATTGGATAGAAGTGACTTGTAACAAAAAAACAGGAGAATAATATTGCTTTACAATTTATCAAAAAGTATGAAGCAATATGTCACTAAGCAATTATCAAAATAAGTAAAGAAGGTTTGGCAAATGGTAAATAGTAAAAATTTAACAATCGTAACCATATCAACCATTTTATTTGGACTGCTTTCAAAGTGGTTGGTAGGTGTGCCTTATATGGCGTGGGGGTATTTTGATAAATTATTTATAGCATCTTTTATTTTGTGGATGCTTTATAGCACTATGTTGTATTTAGCTATTAAAATAGAAAATGAAAATTATTTAAAACTTGGATTTACTGGAGTTGTGTTCGGTTTAATTTCAGCATGTTTAAAAATGGGGCTGGACGCTATTATAGAACACTTTACGAAATTTTCAGGAAATTTGATTGTTACAGCATTTATGATGGAAATGGGAATCCTTATTTTTGGAAGTGCTATTATTTTTGTTTTATATGTCTGTGTTGCGAAGAAAAAAATTTTGTGGAATAAATCTATGAAAAATTGTACTTTGGGATTAGGAGGAATTGCGGGTATATATTTTGCTGTAATCATTTATTACCTATGGCAGTTAAGACATTGGATGGAGAAGTTTGCAGATTTTGATATTATAAAAGAGATTGGAGAAGAACAAGGACTGCTAAATTTGTCAACAAAATATGCTCAGGAATCAACTGTGGTGGGAATGATTGTATATGTCCTCTTTTTTATAGTTTTATGGATCGCTTTAAAAAAGAATACAGAAAACAAAGAGTTTGATGATAACTTTTAAAAGTTGTAAATTCTATATCATATAATAAAATGCTATTTTGTTAGTATATGAGTAGGCGTTCTTTGATTTGGGATGATGAAGTATAATGTTAGCAAAAAATTCCAGTTTGACAACTTCATATCCATTATACAAAGCAGTTGGTCTTAGGATTGACTGCTTTTTAAAAGACACCATTTAGGTATAATGATGTCTTTTGAGTGTTATTTTATAGGTCATATCAAGGCTTATTCAATCGTGGTAAATTCGTGGTAAAATGAATGTTTTCCTATACGTCAAAATGCTTGAAAGTATTGTATTTATGCGGATAATCAAAAATCAGATATAAAATTTAATCGAAATACTATGAAGAAAAAAATATGCATTATTATTTTATCTATCGTTATTGTATGTTCTTTGTTATCAGGATGTGGTGATAAGCATACAGCAATAATAATGAAAAATGCAAAAGATTTTACTCTTACACAAGAAATATCAGAGAGTTTCAAGCTAGAAAACTATGGAATACAATCATACGCATTTTTAAAATATATTCAAGAGAACTTGCCAGGACGAATTGCGGGTACAGAAAAGGAAAAGGAAATGGCTTCGTTTATATCTGCTATTTTGTTAAATGGTGGATATTCAGAAAAGGATATAAAATTAAATTCTTTTGATATTGAGGAAGGTGTTCCTATGATGGACACATCTGGAGAAAATATTTTTGATGGTGGTGAAGATAGCCAATCAAGTCAAAATATTGAAGTAATCAAAGAAGGGCAATCGAAAAAAACTATTATTGTTGGAGCTCATTATGATAGTGCAGGAACACATGGCGTAGATGATAACGGCTCAGGTGTAGCTGTTGCATTAGAAAGTGCATTGCGAATGATAGATGTCGAAACACCATATACGATTAAATATGTATTTTTTGGTGCAGAAGAGACAGGAATGCATGGTTCAAAAGAATATGTTAATTCTCTTACAAAGAAAGAAAAAGACAATATTGTGCTAATGATAAACATAGATAGTATTCTTGCAGGAGATAATCTTTATTTGTATGGAGGACGCATAAATGATAAAGGTGTTGTTAAAGATGTAGAAGCTGTAAATAAGGCATTTGAAATTGCAAAAAAGGCAAATTTACCAATGCAATTAACACCAAAAGGAAATGTTGATTATCCATATCCAACAGGGCAAAAGAGAAGTGACCATGCTCCATTTAGTGATATAGGAATTCCTTATATTTATTTTGAAGCAAATAATTGGCTCAATGGTTTACCAGTAGAAACAGAAAATCATGGATTGATTATGCATTCCGATAAGGATGATTTGTCTTTTATAGAAAACGAATATGGAAACCGTGCAAAAGATACAATGGCTAATTATTCTCACTTACTTCATTTAGTATTACAAGAAAACAATTGGGAATAAGAAAGGAAGAGAATTACAGCTTGTAGCATTCAAAATTTAATATGAAATGTGAGATAGAGCGTATGGAAATAATCTATACGTTCTATTTTTTTTGCCTTTTTGAAAAAAGTGATTAAAAAACTATTGACATTTTGTTACTGGCAAGACCTTAAAATCCATCCTCATTTCCTGCGGTGCCCGGCTTGCTCCCTTCGATATCAAGGAGCTGCGGGACCTGATGGAGTATGACGAACTGGAACTGGATACCCTGGGCGACCAAAAGACGGCGCTGTTTGTGATCCTGTCAGATACAGACAGCACTTTCAATTTCGTGGCCGCCCTCATGTATAGTCAGCTTTTCAATCTGCTCTGCGACAAGGCGGATGACTTCTACGGCGGGCGGCTGCCTGTCCATGTCCGTCTGATCCTGGACGAGTTTGCCAACATCGGCCAGATACCGAACTTCGATAAGCTGATTGCCACCATCCGAAGCCGTGAAATATCGGCTTCTATTATTTTGCAGTCGCAGAGTCAGCTAAAGACCATCTACAAGGACGCGGCAGATACCATCGTCGGTAACTGTGACAGCACCTTGTTTTTGGGAGGCAAAGAGAAATCCACGCTCAAGGAAATTTCGGAGCTGCTGGGGAAAGAGACCATTGATCTCTATAACCAGTCTGAAAACCGGGGCAGTCAGGTTTCCCATGGCCTCAGTTATCAGAAATTAGGAAAGGAGTTGATGACCCAAGACGAATTGGCAGTGATGGACGGCGGCAAGTGTATCTTCATGCTGCGGGGCGTGCGCCCGTTCCTTTCGGACAAGTACGACCTCACCCGGCACCCGAATTACAGATACACGGCCGACGCCGACCCTAAAAATGTCTTTGACATGGAACGGTACATGAAGAAGCAGCGTGCCGTGGTAAAACCCACGGACACCTTCGATGTGTACGAGATTGACGCAACAACTTAACCCAAAATCAAAAACATTTTTTAGGAGGATTATTTTATGGAATTTTTCAACAGTGCTGTTGGTGTTTTGCAGACTCTCGTAGTGGCCCTGGGCGCAGGTCTTGGTATCTGGGGCGTTATCAACCTTCTGGAAGGTTATGGCCAGGACAACCCTGCTTCCAATGCTCATGTACGGTAAGGAAGCAAGCAACCGAAAACAAGAGATAGACCGCCAGCACTACACTATTCCGAACCAAAGACCAAAAGATAAGCATTGTGGGAAAATCTAAACTTTTGGATTTTCCTACAATGCCGACTACGGCGGAATCCTTCCCACTCCTTATATCTTTATTTCCGTATACATTGAATTTGTATTTAGTAAATGCTATAATGTCCCTATTCAAATTATAAATGTGTTGAATTAGTTACATGTACATATTTTTTGTGCCGCATAAATACCCTGTTGAGGTTGTCGTTCTTTGTCCAGATGTGGAAACAATAAAAGGAAGGGAACGATACAGGGAGAAAACAGGCTATTCCGGCTTTACGGTTGAAACCTTATACGATACATTTATGCAGACAACACCACGGATCGGCTTTTGGCTGGACAATTCCAACCAAACACCACAGCAGACAGCAGAAACCATTCTGAACGCCAGAAAGTCGGTATGATTGTTACATATAAGGGGAAGAAAAATTTCTTTTAGGTACTTTCTTTCCTAAAACTAATGTGATATAATAGCATCATTCCAAAAAAGGAGTAAAAAATATGCGGCAAGGTATTATTAAATAAAACTATAATCAAATAGTGGGAACAAAGGATTATGATAGTCCCTTTTGTGGGGGCTTGGTTTTTTGTACCCAATTTAAGAATACTTTTGCCTTATCAATTTTGACATATCCGAAAAACAGCAATCACAAACAGGTGTATGCTGTATATGTGTATGTCCGCAAATTATAATCCCCAGTGGTAAAAGTATTTTACTGCTGGGGATTTTTATGCCCTTTTGGGGCTGTAAAAGGAGGACAATCACATGAAAATAATCAATATTGGAATTCTCGCCCATGTAGACGCAGGAAAAACAACATTGACGGAAAGCCTGCTGTACACCAGTGGAGCGATTGCGGAACAAGGAAACGTGGATAAAGGAACTACAAGAACAGACACTATGATTTTGGAACGGCAGCGCGGAATTACCATTCAGACAGCGGTTACTTCTTTTTGCTGGAATGATTATAAAATCAATATCGTGGACACTCCCGGTCATATGGATTTTTTAACCGAAGCATACCGCTCTTTATCTGTCCTTGACGGAGCTGTTTTAGTCATTTCGGCAAAAGACGGCGTACAGGCACAAACCCGTATATTATTCCATGCGCTTCAGAAAATGGACATTCCGACAATTATCTTTATAAATAAGATAGACCAAAATGGGATCGACCTGCGGCGTGTTTACCAAAGCATTAAAGATAAACTTACCAGTGATATGATTGTCATGCAGGAGGTTTCCCTGTCGCCAAAGATAACCATGACCGATATTTCTGATTTGGACAAATGGGATATGATTATTTCCGGAAGCGATGAACTATTAGAACGATATGTTGCAGAGGATTCTTTGGATATACAGGAATTACAATATGAAAAGTGCAAAAGAACCAGATGCTGCTCTTTGTTTCCTGTTTATCATGGGAGTGCAAAAGACAATTTAGGAACAGAAAAACTGATTGAAGCGATTACAGAAACTTTCATTACAGAAACAGACGATATTCAGTCTGAATTATGTGGATATGTTTTTAAGGTTGAGTATACAGAGCGGAAAAAACGGCTTTCTTATTTACGCCTGTATCATGGGACGCTCCATTTACGGGATACCCTGCTGCTGTCAAAAAAGGAAAAAATAAAGATTACAGAAATGTGTATTCCGTCAAATGGTGAAATCGTCCCGGTTGACCATGCCTGTCCGGGAGAAATTGTTATTTTAGCTGATGATACTTTGAAACTGAACGACATTCTGGGAAATGAAAAACTCCTGCCTCACAAAACACGGATTGATAATCCCATGCCATTACTTCGGACAACGGTAGAGCCGCAAAAGCCGGAGCAAAGGGAAGCCCTGTTAAATGCCCTCACAGAGATTGCTGATACAGACCCTCTTTTGCATTTTGACATTGATACTGTTACACATGAGATTATATTATCTTTTTTGGGAAAAGTACAGTTAGAAGTTATTTGTTCGCTATTAGAAGAAAAATATCATGTGGGCGTGGCTATGAAAGAGCCTTCGGTTATTTATCTGGAAAGACCGCAAAAAAAAGCGAGCTACACGATTCATATTGAAGTGCCGCCGAATCCGTTTTGGGCATCTATTGGTTTGACTGTAACACCGCTTCCTGTTGGAAGCGGAACACAATATAAAAGCGAGGTATCTCTCGGCTATTTAAACCAAAGTTTTCAAAATGCCGTCATGGAGGGTGTGCGTTATGGAATGGAGCAGGGCTTATATGGCTGGGGAGTGACAGACTGCCAAATTTGTTTTGATTATGGAGTTTATTACAGCCCGGTCAGCACCCCCGCTGATTTTCGTTTTCTTGCGCCTGTCGTGTTGGAGCAGGCATTGAAAAAAGCAGGAACACAACTGTTGGAACCATACCTTTCCTTTACCCTTTTTGCACCGCAGGAATATCTTTCACGGGCTTATAATGACGCACCAAAGTATTGCGCAATCATTGAATCAACCAGACTTGAAAAAGATGAAGTTATTTTTAAGGGGGAAATCCCTGCCCGTTGTATTGGTGAATATAGAAATGATTTGAATTTTTATACAAATGGAAGAAGTGTCTGCATTACAGAATTAAAAGGGTATCAGGAAACTTCCGGCGAGCCTGTGTTTCAGCCACGCCGCCCGAACAGCCGTTTAGACAAGATCCGGCATATGTTTCAGAAGATAATGTAACATCTTGCGCAATGCAAACGTTCATTGCTGGCTATTGCGAAATATCATTGATAAAATCAGCATCAGAGAGGAGGAACCATTTTGAACCAGAAACAGACGGATATTACAACAGGAAAGCAAATACGTCATCTGCGAACACAATCGGGAATGACACAGGAAGAACTGGCTGGGAAATTGAATGTTACCCGGCAGGCGCTATCGAATTGGGAGAGAGATGTTAATGAACCCGATTTAAATACGTTGAAAAAAATTTGTTTTCTTTTTGGAGTCCACATGGACGATTTTGCGAAGGAGGTAATAACAAAAATGGAAACATGTGAAAAAAAGAGAAACGACAATTTAATAAGTATGATATGGCAATTGGACTTTTTTATGGTGTCGGGATATTTCTTGGCATTGGTATTTTCTTTGTTGGCGGTTTTATGACAATGTCGGGTGCAGGGTGGGGAGCATCACTATTTGGCGGTGGCTGTTTTTCTCTTGTATTTGGCTTGATATGCCATGCAGTTATTACATTGAGAAGAAATGACAAATGATGACATATCCTGCTTTCTAGTCTTTTCGGTCATATCGCGTAAAAAAGCCGCTGCTTTTGGCTTTCCAATAGCGGCGGCAAAGGGAAATATCCTTTGAATACCTTACAGAAGAAAAGTTTTGCAGCATTATAAAAATAAAAGCCTATACCATTTTGGAAAGAAAAGATACATAATAGTCAAGACGGCAACAATCAGAAGTTATGGAGGGTAACAATGGAATATAGTAAGGAAGATTTAATGGAAGCAAAAAGGCAAATTTTGGGAGTGGGAGAGAACATGGGAACAGAGGAAAGCAAAAAGATCTGGGAGAAAAACGCACAATTTTGGGATGATGCAATGGGTGACGAATCCAATGAATTTCACAGAGAGGTAGTACGTCCCAAAGTAACGGAACTTCTCTCTCCTGATCCTTCGGATTACATTTTGGATATTGCGTGCGGCAATGGAAATTATTCTTCGTATCTTGCACAGAGAGGCGCTTCGGTCGTCGCTTTTGATTACAGCAAAAAAATGATAGAATTGGCTAAAAGACGGCGATCACAATATGCAAAACAAATTGAGTTTTGCGTAGCGGATGCGACCAATAGAGAAAGCTTATTAGGATTAAAAAGAAATCGAGCCTTTACGAAAGCAGTTTCTAATATGGCAATTATGGATATTACGGATATTGAACCGCTTTTTATGGCTGTTTATGAACTATTGGAGGAAAACGGGATTTTTGTCTTTGCAACGCAGCACCCTTGTTTTATCACATTGACTGAAAAATATATGACACCGCACAGTTACTATGATATAGCGATCGAAGGGCAGCCGGAGGAGCAGATTTATTATCATCGTTCCATACAAGATATTTTTAACCTTTGTTTCAGAGCTGGATTTGTCATTGATGGATTTTATGAAGAATGTTTCAAAAACAATAAAGAAATTCCTATGGTAATGATAGTAAGGCTTAAAAAGGTAAAACGTGATAGCTTAAAATAAATTCAAGTTTGCCGGATAAATAGCAAACCCGGCCGAGCCAGTCAACGGTCAAGATGAACGGCTTCGCCCGCCGTTGACAGCCCCGCCCGGTTTTGCAGTTAGGCAGTCAAGGAGCGACAGCCTAAAGTGCTGCCGCCCCTTACTATCATAAAAAGCAACTACTAACCAGCCACAGCCCTTTTGGGAGGAAAGGGGGATTTTCCATGACCTGTACAGAAGAATATCGGGAACATATCGAGTACACTTTCCATGCCTTTTGCAAAGTCGTTATCCGAAATGCAACGATCAACGCAGCGAGGACACGGAGCAGGAAGCACAAAAGAGAAATATCCCTTGAATACCTCACAGACGAAAAGCACTACCCTTTAGGCACGACAGATGAATATTTCCAAGCCCCGGAGCCGGACGAGGAATACATACTTACCCTTTGCGGCGATACGGTCATTTTCAGCAGCGGTTTACTTGCGGAAGCCCTGTCACGGCTGGACGAACGGGAGCGGGAAATGATTTACCTGTCCTTTTTCAAGCGTATTCCACAGCACGAAATTGGCAGACAGTACGGGCGCAGCCGCAGCACAGCGGGCTACCATATCCGAAAAGCCCTACGGCAGCTCCAAGCGGAAATGGAGGGAATGGCATATGAGAAATAATAGGCTTCTCCCCTATGAAACAATCGTCCAAGCCGCCAGCGGGGAGCCGGAAGCGGTGGGAACTGTATTGCAGTATTACCGCCGCCGCATACAATGTGCCGCCCGTGTGAATGGACGGGTAGACCAAGATACAGAGGACTACATCACCCAGACGCTTCTCACAGCTATTTTCAAGTTCCGCTTTGGGAGATAGCCCTACCGCCTACAACTGAATAACCGCCGCTTCGCCGGCAACCAGAAAGCAGTAAATCTATTCAACAGATTTGCTGCTTTTTTTCGTTCCTGTTTGGCATTTTTGAAAATCCCCAGTATGAAAAAACAAAAGGGAAAATAGCCGCCGCAGTTGGCAAAATCCCTTACTTATCCGTAGAGGGTATCAAAGAAAAAAATACTGCCATTGTCCGCCTATTCCGGCTTGCGTGGTGTTGTAGGGAATAGAGGGGAAATTCTAAAAATCTCCGTCCATTTTGCTTTGCGTGGTGTTGTAGGTAGTGAAAGGAAAATTTTCAAGATAAGCCGGAATAGCGGGTAGCAAAGCCCTTTTGAAACGTTTTGTTAGCGGAAAGGACGGGAGCCGGGGAACGCCGGAGTTTTTCAGAGCAAGATTCTACCGAGGTGCCAAAATTCGCTCTCCGCTTATTTTTGCCCCTGCGGGAATCTTGTTGGGGAGTGCCTTCCCCAAACCCTGCTATGCGCCCTGTCGGGCGAGAAAGGAGGTCACAGACCATGCGAAAGAAATACAATACGCCCCACCGCCGTCATGTGGTAAAGACCCGCATGACCGATGAAGAATACGCCGACTTCACCGGGCGGCTGGCGGCTTATGAAATCAGCCAGTCCGAGTTTATCCGGCAAGCCATACGGAAAGCGACCATACGCCCCATTGTCACCGTTTCCCCGGTCAATGACGGGCTGCTTGCCGCCCTCTCCAAGCTCACGGCAGAGTACGGGAAAATCGGCGGCAACTTAAACCAGATTGCCCGGAGCCTGAACGAATACGGAAGCCCCTACCGGGGGCTGGAAAAGGAAGTGCGGGGAGCCGCCGCCGACCTTGCCGCCTTGAAGTTTGAAGTCTTGCAGAAAGTAGGTGAAGCCGTTGGCGATACTCAAACATATCAGCTCTAAAAATGCCAACTACGGGGACGCTGAAAAATACCTCACATTCGAGCATGACGAGTTTACCATGAAGCCCACCCTTGACGCAGACGGGCGGCTCATACCGAGGGTAGACTACCGCATATCCTCTCTGAATTGTGGCGGGGAGGATTTTGCCGTTGCCTGTATGCGCTCCAATCTCCGCTACGGCAAGAACCAGAAACGGGAGGACGTAAAGAGCCACCACTACATCATCAGCTTTGACCCACGGGACGGCCCGGACAACGGCTTGACCGTTGATCGGGCGCAGGAGCTGGGCGAGAAGTTCTGCGCCGAGCATTTCCCCGGACACCAGGCCCTTGTCTGCACCCACCCGGACGGACACAGCCACACCGAAAATATCCATGTGCATATCGTCATTAACAGTCTGCGGATTGCGGAGGTTCCCATGCTGCCCCACATGGACAGGCCAGCGGACAGGAAAGCAGGCTGCAAGCACCGCTGTACGGACGCAGCTATGAACTATCTGAAAGCCGAAGTCATGGAGATGTGCCACAGCGAGGGGCTTTACCAGATAGACCTTTTGAACGGCAGCAAAGAACGCATTACCGAGCGTGAGTATTGGGCGCAGAAGAAAGGACAGGCTGCCCTTGACAGAGCCAACGCCCCTATTGCTGCGGACGGTATCGCGCCCCGGCAGACCAAGTTTGAAACGGATAAGGCGAAGCTGCGCCGGACTATCCGGGAAGCCCTTGCCGCTGCTTCCGGCTTTGATGAGTTTGCCGCCCTGCTTCTCCGGCATGGTGTGACCGTCAAGGAGAGCCGGGGGCGGCTAAGTTACCTCACGCCGGACAGGACGAAGCCAATTACCGCCCGGAAGCTGGGGGACGATTTTGACCGGGCTGCTGTCCTCTCCGTTTTGGAGCAGAACGCCGCCAGAGCCGCCGAAAAACCCGCAGCCATAGCGGAATACCCCGGCAGTATCAAAGACCGCTTACGGACGAAAAAAGAAGCGAAAAACGCCCCGAACAATGACGCTGTACAGCGCATGGTAGACATAGCCGCCAAGCGAGCCGAGGGGAAAGGACGGGGCTATGAGAAGTGGGCGACCATGCACAACCTCAAACAGATGTCGGCTACCCTCATGCTCTACCAGCAGTATGGCTTTTCTTCCCCGGACGAGCTGGACGCTGCCATTTCCGCAGCCAACACCGCCACGCAGGAGAGCCTTGCCGGACTGAAAGGGCTGGAAGCCGCTATCCGGGAGAAAAAGGAATTGCAGCGCAACCTTTTGGGCTATATCGGCACGAAGCCCGCCCGTGACGGTCTGAAAGCGCAGAAATCGGAGAAAGCCCGGAGAGCCTACCGGGAACAGCACGAAAGCGATTTTATCATAGCGGACACAGCCGCCCGTTATTTCCGGGAGCATGGAATAACCAAGCTGCCAGCCAGCAAAGCCCTGCAAAGGGAGATTGAGCAGCTTACCGTCCAGAAGAACGCCGGATATAACGACTACCGGGAGAAACGCCAGCGGGCGCAGGAGCTTCAGACAGTCAGACGCAATATCGACCAGATTTTAAGGGGCGCACCGAGCCAGCAGAAAAAGCGTGAACAGGAGCGTTAAAGACCGCCCCGAAATGATACCGAAACCCTACAAAAATACAGGTATGATATGAACCCTTACCGCAATACTCCCCGACTTCCAAACGGGGCTTACAGGGCAGAAAAAGCCCGAAAATGATACCGAGAACATACAGAAAATGCCCCCTATCCCGCTACACCGATAGGAACGGCAGAAAGGAGCTTACCATTGCCGAGAATGAGCAAGAAGCGGCGGCTGGAATGGTCTTTCTTCCTCAACCACCGCAACCGTATCACTTACAACGACCTATGCCGGGGCTGCACCCGTGACTGCAAACAGAGCTTCCGGGCGGTTATCATACTATGCCCTCGCTATTATTCCAAACGCTGGAAAAAGGAGGACGCAGCCTATGGCAGATAACCGCAAATATTACTACCTCAAGCTGAAAGAGAGCTATTTTGACGATGATGCAATCGTTCTGCTGGAAAGTATGCAGGACGGCGTTATCTATTCCAACATTCTCTTGAAGCTGTACTTGAAATCGCTGAAAAACGGCGGGAAATTGCAGCTTGACGAGAATATCCCCTACACCGCCCAGATGATTGCGACCATTACCCGCCAGCAGGTAGGTACCGTAGAGAGAGCTTTGAAAATCTTTATGAAGCTGGGGCTTGTGGAGCCTTTGCCAAGCGGCGCACTCTACATGAGCAACATTGAGCTTTTAATCGGCCAGTCCTCTACCGAGGGGGAGCGCAAGCGCAGGGCGCGGCTGGCTTTGCAGGAACAAAAAGCCCTGCCGCAGACAGGGGCGGACAAATGTCCACCATATCGAGCGGACATTTGTCCACCAGAGATAGAGATAGAGAAAGAGATAGATATAGAAATAGAAAAAGAGAGAGAGTTAGAAACGGGACACCCCGCCCCCGCCGCCTATGGCAGATACCACAATGTCATTCTTTCCGATACGGAGCTTGACGGGCTGAAAACAGAGCTTCCCGGCAAGTGGGAGTATTACATTGACCGCCTATCCTGCCATATCGCTTCCAGCGGGAGGAAATACAAGAGCCATGCAGCCACGATTTTCAAGTGGGCGCAGGAGGACGCAGCCAAGAAAGCCCCGAAAAAGGGCATACCCGATTATACCTGTAAGGAGGGCGAGAGCTTATGACGAATGGATTTGATGAAATGATTTTGAATATGACCGACACCACGCCGGAGCCGGAGGACTACACCGGCGAGGACGGGCTTTTATACTGCGGGAAGTGCCACAAGCCCAAAGAGGGCTATTTCCCCAAAGAAACCGCCGCATGGCTGGGGCGTGACCGCCACCCGGCAGAATGTGACTGCCAGCGGGCAGAGCGTGAGGAACGGGAAGCCGCAGAGAAACAGCGCAGTCACCTTGAAACTGTCGAGCGGTTGAAGCGGCGGGGCTTTACAGACCCGGCTATGCAGGGCTGGACGTTTGAGAACGACAACGGCAAGTGCCCGCAAATGGAACACGCCCATTTCTATGTGGAGAACTGGGAAACCATGAAAGAGCGCAACATTGGCTATCTGCTATGGGGCGGCGTTGGCACAGGCAAGAGCTATTTTGCGGGCTGTATCGCAAATGCCCTTATGGAGCGTGAAATCCCCGTGTGCATGACAAACTTTGCATTGATATTGGGTGACCTTGCCGCCAGCTTTGAGGGCAGGAATGAATATATCTCCCGACTTTGCAGCTTCCCGCTGCTTATCCTTGACGATTTTGGAATGGAACGGGGAACGGAATACGGCTTAGAGCAGGTCTACAACGTGATTGACAGCCGTTACCGCAGCGGCAGGCCGCTGATCGTCACGACTAATCTCACGCTGGAGGACTTGCAGCACCCGGAGGACACCGCCCACGCCCGCATTTATGACCGTCTGATTGAAATGTGTTCTCCTGTCCGCTTTACCGGGAGCAACTTCCGAAAAGCCACGGCGCAGGAGAAAATGGGACAACTGAAAAAGCTGATGAACAGAAAGGAGAGCCGCCTATGACCAACACCCCAAAGAATGACCGCAGCACCCGCCGCCCGGATTGCGTGACGGAAATCCGCATAGGTAATTCTGTCCTTGTCGTTTCCGGCTATTTCAAGCAGGACACCACCGCCACCGCCGCCGATAAAATGCTGAAAGTGCTGGAAGCGGAAGCTGCTACACAAAAATCGGCAATTTGACGGGACGTAAAGAAGCAGAAAGGACTGTACAGCCAGCCCCGGCGTGTGGTATGATAGTCATACGGAATAGTGGGGCTGGCTGTCGGAAATGGAGGACACTATGTTAAGACAGACCACCCGAAACCTTATTACCGCCCTTTATCCGAGATTATCCCACGAGGACGAGCTGCAAGGTGAGAGCAATTCTATTTCAAACCAGAAGCGTATTCTTGAAACCTATGCGAAGCAGAACGGCTTTTCCAATCTGCAATGGTACACAGATGACGGTTATTCTGGGGCGAACTTCCAAAGACCCGGTTTTCAAGCCATGCTTGCGGACATTGAAGCCGGAAAAGTCGGCACCGTTATCGTCAAGGATATGTCACGGTTAGGGCGAAACTATCTGCAAGTGGGAATGTATACGGAAATGATTTTCCCACAGAAAGGCGTCCGCTTTATCGCTATCAATGACGGAGTGGACAGCGCACAGGGCGACAATGATTTTGCCCCTCTGCGGAACATTTTTAACGAATGGCTGGTGAGAGATACGAGCAAGAAAATCAAAGCAGTAAAACGGTCTAAGGGTATGAGCGGGAAGCCCGTCACGAGCAAACCCGTATACGGCTACTTTATGGACGAGGACGAAAATTTTATCATTGACGGGGAAGCCGCCCCTGTTGTGCGGCAGATTTACAGCTTGTGCCTTGCCGGGAACGGGCCGACCAAGATAGCCCGTATGCTCACAGAGCAGGAGATCCCCACGCCGGGAACGCTGGAATACCGTCGGACGGGAAGCACCCGCCGCTACCACCCCGGCTATGAGTGCAAGTGGGCGACCAATACCGTGGTACATATCCTTGAAAACAGGGAGTACACGGGCTGTCTGGTAAACTTCAAGACGGAGAAGCCGTCCTACAAGACCAAGCACAGCGTAGAGAACCCCATTGAGAAACAGGCGATTTTCGAGAACCACCATGAGCCTATCATTGACACCCAGATGTGGGAGCGTGTGCAGGAGTTACGCAAGCAGCGCAAACGCCCGAACCGCTATGATGAAGTGGGCTTATTCTCCGGCATACTCTTTTGTGCCGACTGCGGCAGCGTCCTTTACCAGCAGCGTTACCAGAACGCCACCCGCAAGCAGGATTGTTATATCTGCGGGAGCTACAAGAAGCGTACCCGTGACTGTACGGCGCACTTTATCCGCACCGACCTGTTGACCGCCGGAGTGACCGACAATCTGCGGAAAGTCACCAGCTATGCAGCGAAGCACGAAGCCCGGTTTATGAAGCTGCTGATCGAGCAGAACGAGGACGGGGGCAAGCGCAGGAACGCCGCAAGGAAAAAGGAGCTGGAAGCCGCCGAGAAGCGTATCAGCGAGTTATCCGCTATCTTCAAGCGGCTGTATGAGGACAGCGTGACCGGGCGCATTTCAGACGAGCGTTTCACGGAGCTGTCGGCAGACTATGAAGCCGAGCAGAAAGAACTGAAAGAGAGAGCCGCCGCTATCCGGGCAGAGCTTTCCAAAGCGCAGGAAGCCACGGTAAACGCAGAAAAGTTTATGAATGTTGTCCGCAAGTACACCAGCTTTGAAGAACTTACCCCTACCCTTTTGCGTGAGTTTGTGGAGAAAATCGTTGTGCATGAGTGCAGCTATGACGAGAACGGCACACGCAGACAGGACATTGATATTTATTACTCTTTCGTTGGCAAGGTAGACCTGCCCGAATGACCGCCCGACCTATCCGGCGCAATGCGCAAACGCCGGATAGGAACGGCAAAATTTTTTACACTTCTACTACTTCTTTATCACACATCAGCAAAAAGCCAGGGTATGAAACAGTTCATGGCTAATTAAAGGGAGCAAAAAGAAAGGAAAAGCACAATCCAGACGGTATCAGCGGCAGGTTACAAGAATAAATTGTGATTTCACAAGATTGGTGTTATAATAAGAGAAAAGTTCCTGCCGGGGCAGCCGCCTCGGTGGTATGGATAGAAAGGCAGGAAAACAATATGCACATCAGCTATAAACCACTCTGGCACACACTGTTAGAGCGTGATATGAGGAAAGAGGATTTAAGGCTTGCCGCTGGTATGACAACGAATATGATTGCCAACATGAGCAAAGAGGGAAAGCACATCAGCATGGACACATTAGCCCGTATCTGTGAAACGCTGAATTGTGAGATTACCGATGTGATTGAGTTAGTACCAGACGAGCCTGCTTCCACAGGAGGTAAGGAACATGAGAGAATTGAAACCAAGAATAACGGAAAACGGAATTGATTATATCCTTGTCGGAGATACTACATCCCGGACTTGAAACTGCCGGAGGAACACCGCCCTATCGGAAAGTACGGACGGATGCACCGGGAATATTTAAGGGAAGTCCACCCAGCCAGATTGAATACATTGATACTGACCGGAGAATTGTGGACATATCTTGCAGACCTGAACGAACAGGCACAGGAACGGTTAGACACTATCATGGAGCAGATGAAAGCCACCGAGGGCGTGACAGAGGAATTGAAGCGAACTCAACAAATGGAATGGGTGCAGCGTTGTAATAACATTCACAACCGGGCAGAAGAAATTGTTTTGCATGATATAATTTATTCATACGGGAGTAATTAAATCGGAGGTATATAAGATGATTGAAATTGTATTTGGTGAAAGTGCCTGTGGAAGTTTGAAAATTGCCCAAACTTACGGTAAGGGAAAGTATAGAGGAAGTGCAGTTTCGGTCTTTATGAGGCACGAAGATGGGAGTGTTCCATCTTCAGATGAAATGAAAGAAGCACAAATTCAAGCACAGGAACAAGAACATATTGCTTGGGAGAATGCTATTCCATTGGGAGGCAAGAGCAGTGATGTTTATTGTTTTGATATGGCTCTTAGTGTGGGAGATATTTCTGATAATGGAATTGGCGAACAGCGGAAAAATGTTCTCAAGAAAATGCTGTCTGTCTGGTTTGTAGAGGATTTAGACTATCAGGTTGAAGAAAAAATACAGAAAATTAAAACTACATTGTCTTCGGTTATTGAACGATATGTAGCTGGGGAAGAAGTTCGTATTTGGTATAGCTATAATCCGGATGAACTTTGCGGTATGTACTGGCTTATGAAACAACTTCGACCATTAAACTGTCAGACAACAATTTATTTGGTTAAGTTACCTGCCTGGGAATATGGAAAAGAAAATACTATGACATCCAAAATAGCATGGGGTGAGGTTTCTCCTGGCGAATGGGGAAAATATATAACTCTACAAGAAAAAGCTAAGCCTGTATTTCTTTCAGCTTGTGCTATGAAATGGAATCAACTTCAAAATGAAAATGCACCTTTGCGTGCAATGCTAAATGGTAAATTGCAAAGTGTTTCAGAAGATATATATGATAGTTTCATTCTTCGTGAAATTGCGGAACAGCCAGAGCAATTCAAAATGGCTATTGTTATAGGTAATGTTTTAGGAAAATATCAACTTGGAATTAGTGATGTATGGATTTCTAATCGCATTGATAAAATGCTTGAAGATGGTGTGTTGGAAATTATACAGGACGCACCAAAGGGAGAAACAAATTATCGCCGGATATTAAGAAAACGAATGAAATAATAACCACAGCAAGAACCGCTGCTACATGGAAGGCACCCCAACCATGCAACAGCGGTTTTTTTTACCGTTTTTTCCTCTGGCTGATAGGCGTTCCCATTTTCTTTGATTTTTTGAGAATCCGAATCAGCCAGCGAAATTCTTCGTCTGACAGATTTTTATAGTTGATACCGAGCTGCTTGCAGTAAAGGACAACCAGCTTTTCATCCCGGCTGCCCTTGAAATTTTCGACTGCTTCGAGATTTTCTTTCAATTCATCGGCAACGGTGGTCTGGGGCGCACTCTCACTGTCCTTTTTATGGGCTTCCCGAATATCCCGGATAATCAGGTTGAGGTCATCCAGAACCATGTGACTGAAATACTCATCATCACTGATATGTGCAGCTTGCAGCACCTTCAAATGCGGGTCGTCTTCGCCAGGGCGATACCGTTCAATGATTTCATGCCGGACGGTATCGACAAGGGCGTTGAGGTTCTGAATCTGCATGGTGGCAATCCCATCCACATAAATCTCAATGTCCGCAAGAAACTTGATAAAGTCCTTATGGGTGGCAAGTTCGCATAGCAGACGGTTATTAATCCGACCGCTTTTCAGAAGTGCTACCATCTCATCACTCAAATGCAGCTCCGTCAATGGCGTGTTGATCTGCTCCCTGTTCTCTGTCCGGCACAGCAGATAATCAACGGAAACTCCATAGAAGTCTGCCAGCGTGATAAGGTTGCCATGATTGATTTCCTTATAATCCTCTTTTTCATAATTCCCAAGAGCTGATTTGGAAATGCCCGTCAGCTTTGATAATTCTTCCAGATTTAAGCCTTTGTCCTTGCGGAGTTCCCAAAGACGTTCCTGTATGCTTGTTGCTCCTTTCATGGGCGCACGCTCCTTTCCGGTGGGTTGATTGCTGCCGCTTATCTGGATTATATCACACTTTCCGCAATCGTGGAAATTTCTGATTTTTACCCCTAATTCCTACTTTGTGGACATACGGCACAGGGCACAAAAATGTTCTATGATACAGGTAGTTCATCGATGGATTATTCCAATCGAATGACCAGCCTGTGTGGGATATGCTTCCCCGGCGATGTAG
>NZ_QUHY01000035.1:0-22793 GCF_003479865.1 Blautia sp. AM47-4 | reverse complement strand
GTCATTGAAGCCATGGAGCTATAACCGCTCTCCAGACAATGCCACAGATAACTCAAATCGTGATTCCCGTAGCACCAGGCTGTTTCCGGAAATGCTTTTGCAAACCGAATAGCCTCATCATAAGTTTCTTCATAAAGTCCGACATTATATTGCTTGTCCCAATCATCAGGGATGTCCATCAGACATACCGCTCGATCAGCAATTCCCTGATGCATAAGAGCTGTAGCCTGTTTAAACATCTGCGGTTTAAGATGAACATCAGGAATTACTAATATCTTCATACCATCATACCTTCTTATACTATTCTACTGGATATATCACCCTTTGTCCGGATATCTTCCAACTGATACCGCATTTGCAATGTCTTAATCCAATGAACTGCTGTTTCATAGCACCACCACAGACAGGACATCGTTTTGCTTTTGATCTCATCGCTTCTTAGTAAAGCTTTGCGCCTGCAGGAATCTCATCGCTTACCATGCTCAAGTTAAGCTTCTCTTCTCCATTTACCTGAGGTACAGCTGATCAAGATGCCGAAGCGATGACACAGCCGAACGTTCTGGCAAACAAAACTTTCTGCACATCATCGGGGTAGAATTTGACCCAAAACATTACAAAGGAAAGTGACCCTGTACGACAAAAACATTATACAACAAAAAACACTGATTGGTAGACTTCATCAATATTTTTTTCTACAAATATTTTTATATTATATCATCCACACATGAAATCAAATACATAGCACTGTAAAATCAAAGTAAATATTTCGATCAACAGAACCTTTTATGACAACATCTCTTTCACACAAGTACTTCGATAATCACTTGGTGATATTTTATATCTTTCTTTAAATACTCGGTTAAACGTTCTCTGACTTTCAAATCCACTATCCAGACAAATATTTGTAATAGAATCACTCGTATTTTCCAAACGATGGCATGCATAGTTCAGCCTTGCATCGTTAAGATATTGATTAAAGTTTCTATGGAATGTTTTGGAAAAGAGTCTGGATAAAACATATTTGCTCACGCCCAGGTCTTTTGCCATCTCTTCCAGAGAAAACTTCTTCTTAAAATTTGCTGATATATAGGAAACTGTCTGGTAAATAAGATCATTGCTCCCCACACTGCTCTTTTCTACCAAATTTAATTTTCCTATGCAGCGTGCCAACACAATTTGAAGATATGCCTGTGCAACAGTAATATCCGACTGTTCTGTCTCTAAAATTGCATTTATAGCCCTATATACCTCCGGTTCAACCTTTTCCGCTTTGATGATTGGGTATTCAGGAGCCATGGATTGCATGATATCTGCAAATTTAGCTATCGTAAATGGCGATGCGATCAGATAAGTCGCTTTATTTACACCGGGTGTCAGTACCTGATAGTGATGAATAACATCTGGAAATACAAAGCCTATATCTCCTTTTTCCATATGGTATAGTTCCTGTCCGACACCAAGTTCTAATGCTCCACTTGTTACACAAACGATCTCCAGTGCATTATGAAGATGTGGTTCAATATGTTTTGACTTCCTATTTATTGCTATAATCTCCTCTTTTGTGTCAACATATTTTAACTGCATGAAATACTCCCCTTTGCAACATTTGTCTATATCTTCTTTCGATTTGGCAAGCAATCCTTTTACACCTATCTTATAATCAACTTGTAAATAAGGAAAGGAGGAATTGCAAATGAGCAACCTAAAAAAATATCTGAATGACCTTTTAGTATTCTACACTGAATATTTTGAGCATCCTTACCATGTATAAATACTAAAAGGACTATTTTGTGAAAACTGAATATTTTCTTAAGGCCATTTCACAAAAATGAAGTGGTCCTTTTTTATTTTCAAAATACAGTTCTATCACTTTATATATAGAAAAAAGCACTGTCTCATCGAGCAACGACCAGACAACGCTTTCTCCTGTCAATTCTAATTTATGTCTAATGCATCCGTTACTTCATCTGCAGCAATTCCTTTTTCTGCTTTCAGTTTTTTATTTGCATCTTCTACATTCATTCTTGAAAGTGCAAACATAATCAATACATCAAAGATTAACGGAAGCCAAAGATACATGAACTGCATCATATCAAGTGCAGACTGTGGCTGAGTTGCATTTGTTCCGACATATCCACTGAACTCAAGCATCCATCCAACAACAGCGGTTCCAATACCTCCACCGATTTTTACACCAAGAGAAGTACAAGAGTACATCGTTCCGTCAATTCTCTTTCCCTGCGTAAGATAAGTGTATTCAGAGCAAGATGCGATAACTGCATTCATATCTCCCTGCCATGGTCCCTGACCTAAGGCTGCAAGAGCTGTAAATGCCATCATCAGCGGAACACTGCCCATATATCCGGCAACAACAACAAGTGCTCTACCGATGACTGCTAAGACGTAACCTCTTAAGTTCAGTTTATACATACCTTTCCACTTACCAACTAATGTCGGTGTGAAAATCAGGGCAATGATCAGTGGAATATTTACTGCCCATGCAAATTGTCCAAACAAATTCTTATTTTTCAGTACCCATGTCATGTAATAAATGCCAGCTCCAATCATGGCACCATATAACTGCTGTAAAATATATGTTCCACAAATCATCATGTAATATTTGTTTTTAACAAGAAGCTTGAATGCCTGTACCATTCCGTACTTTTCATTATCATTCTTTACTTCTCCTTCATTAAGTTCTTCCTCCGGAAGTTCCTTAACAGAAAGTGCTGAAATCGTATTTACGACCAGACCAATGATTGCATAGATAATAGCAACCGTTCTCCATGCCGCAGCATCTCCACCACATTTATCTACAAATCCAACTGTAATCGCCTGAATCAGAAGACTTGTTGAAAATGCAAAAATAAAACGGTAAGATCCCATCTGTACACGCTCTTTGCTGTTCTTTGTAATCAGTGACGTAAGTGCTGAATAAGCAATATTGTTTGCTGTATAAAACACACCATTTAACAGTGTATAAGAAATAAAGAACCATGCATATTTAGCCGTTGTTCCAAAGCTGACTGGTACTGCAAAGCAGCAGACCAGCGTAATGGCACAACCAATGTATCCGTATAGCATCCAGGGTTTCGCTTTTCCCATTTTACTGTGTGTTTTGTCAATCATTGATCCAAAAAATATATCCGTAAAACCATCAAATAGTTTTGATACGGCAATCAGGGTACCCACGACACCTGCAGCAAGTCCTACCGAGTCCGTCAGATAGACCATCATAAAAGATGTCAGGAACGCATAGACTACATTACCTGCAACATCACCTGATCCGTATCCAATTTTGTTATACCATTTCAAATACTTTTTTTCTTCCATCGAATTTCTTTGCTCCTCATCTTCATCACACTTAGAATCTCAATATGTCTAACCGTATGATGTCTAATTCTAATTTTTTCTCTGTTTTTGTCTGATTGCTCTGTATATCCGGACTTTACATTGCAATCAGACTATCCTTCTTTGTTTACGGGTTACATGAAACTTTATTATCCCTTTACATACGGTATCAGCGTAAACTGGAACCGGAATAATACATCATCAAATCGGTACTGATCTAATACAACTGGACCACAACTATTAGAACCAATGCCATTTAATGCGTAGTCAACACAGAATACTACACTATCTGATTCTATTAATTCATAATTATGCGTTTTCTTCTCAAGTTCTTCCTGTGTATAATAAGAAGCATTGAATGAAAATGCCTTTTCTGCGGATGCCACAATTCCATATCGGCTGTTGTTAAGCTCTACATATTCACAATCATAATGGCTTCCATTTTCCTGTGGACGGATATAGTCCTCATGTAAATCCCCTACATCTGCCCGGTACAAACCGTGGCTCGCAGCCTGATGTTTATCACAATAACTTTCCTGTGGTCCCATTCCAAAGTATCTTACAGCTGAAAGTTTTTTATCCAGGAACATCCTCACACCAAATCTCGGAAGATCCGGGAATTCATCGTCTTTTGTTACTGCAATATCTGCATCAATCTTTCCAGCAGCTTCTATTTTCCATGTAATCGTCACATCAAGAATCTTCTGTACTGTCTCTGCCACAACGGAAGCATGGCTTGTAATCTTCACACCATGTTTTCCCTGCACAACCTCTGTCGTATAGGCTCTTGTGTAAGCCTTATCATAGTGGGCTTTCTTCCATTCAGACTTGATGTACATATCGTTATCTGTTGGAGCTCTCCAAATATTTAATTCCATCGGATGGTTCAAGTATTCCCGCCCTGCGAATTTCATCTCTGTAAAGAGTGCAGTACGTTTGTCTATGGTATAAGCAAATTCACGCCCCTTGATATGAATCTGTGTATCATTTTCATTTACCTGTAATTCAGAGTCCACTACTGTTTTTGGTATCCATTTCTCTGCAAGTTTACATTTTGTATCCTCTTTACTTACCTCAATTTCATCAAATCCAAGAATATGGTCTTCATCCAACAGTGGCAATTCTTTTTTCAGATGGTAAATAAGTTTTAAATAACATTTCCCATTCTCTGGAACATTGATCTTCAGGTTTGTTTTTCCTTCCCCGTGTGGTGCCACAGAAAACTCCGGAAGTATGCCTTTGCTGATCACAAGACCATCCTGTGTCAGCTCATAACTAATCTTCACATAATCTTTCAAGTCATCAAAATCCATGTAGTTATGAAGCACCAGTTCTCCGCTTTCTTTGTTATAGGAAATAACTCTTGCCGGGCGATAAACATTCTTGTATTCCAAAAGTCCTGTATGTACCGTTCTGTCCGGATATACTAATCCATCCATACAGAAGTTGCCATCATGAATTTCTTCGCCATGGTCGCCCCCATAAGCATATATAGTCTTTCCATTCTCAGCAGTTCCATGAGCAATCGCATGGTCACACCATTCCCAGACAAAGCCGCCGCACATTTTATCATTATCCTGAATCATCTGGAAGTAATCTTCAAAATCTCCAGGTCCGTTTCCCATGCTGTGACAGTACTCTACCAAAAGGAAGGGTTTGCTTCCATCTTTATCCAGATATTCCTGAATTTCGGAAAGCGCCGGGTACATCCGGCTGTACACATCCAGATTGCTGTAATCATATGTTTCATCATAATTACGGTATCTTGCACTCTCATATTGTGTGATGCGGTCTGGATCAAAATTCTTTGTCCATTCCAGTGCTTTTTCAAAGTTGCAGCCATAAGCACTCTCATTTCCCATTGACCACATAACAATACAGAAACGGTTTTTGTCACGCTCCACCATGAGTTTTACGCGATCAACGATTGCTTCTTCCCATGCCGGATCATCTGCAATCATCTCATTCCATCGTTTGAACCGATTGTAATCGGTGTCTTCTTTTCTGTAGATCATAAATGGACCATGAGCTTCAATATCTGCTTCATCTATCACCATGAATCCATACTTGTCACACATTTCATAGAAAAATGGTGCGTTCGGATAGTGGCTGGAACGGATCGCATTAAAATTATGCTGCTTCATTAACGTAAGATCGGTTGTGAGCTGTTCCAGACTGATTGTAAATCCAGTAACCGGATCGGAATCATGTCGATTGACACCACGGAATTTAATCTTCTGTCCATTTAGGTAAATGACCTGGTCTTTAATCTCTATCTTTCTTAATGCAATGTGATCTACAATTACTTCATTCTCTGTTTCAAGAATCAGTTTATATAGATATGGATTTTCTGTATTCCAAAGTTCCGGACTTGCAATTTCTAATACAGCTGTTCCTTCTTCAGCAATACTTCCTAGTGCTACAACTGCTCCGTTTCTATCTTCAATCGAAATTTTTACATTTAAGGGAAAGTAGAATTTCATTTCAATTTCTACTTTCGCAAGCATATCCTCAATTCTTGTTTTAATATGATAATCACTGATTGCCTGTTTTGGGCGTTTCAAAATGTACACATCCCGGAAAATACCACTCATACGGAATTTGTCCTGATCTTCCAAATAGGAACCATCACACCATTTCATTACCAACACTGCCACCGTATTCGTTCCATCCTGAAGTACATCGGTAACATCAAACTCACTGGTCATATGTGAAACCTGGCTGTATCCTATGTAAGAGCCATTGATCCATACATAAAAGCAGCTGTCTACTCCTTCAAAGTTCAAAAAAGCTTTTGATGCTTTCTCATCTCTGCTGTACTCAAAATTATGTACATAAGCTCCACACGGAATATCCTGTGGCACATATGGTGGATCAAACGGAAACGGATACCGGATGTTTGTATACTGGTGTGTATCATATCCTGCCATCTGCCATACACTTGGAACCTGAATCTCATCAAAATTTTCTGTATCATAATTCTTCTCAAAGAAAGAATCCTGAATGTCATAGATGCTGTTAAAATACTGGAATTTCCAAGTTCCATTCAATAACTGCATACGATCTGATTCTTCTCTGTGTTCCACCAAGTTATCCATTCTTTTGGATGCCGGAATATAATAGGCTCTGGCTGGCATTGTGTTTTCGTGCAGTACGCTTAGATTTTCATAATAACGTGGTACGATCATAAATAACTCTCCTCCAATACATATACTTTTTTGTTCTTTGTTTCCCTAAAGCAAACCTTATACTTTACTTTTTTGTTTACGTTCCTTAGTTATGCTATATATATAGCTTATCCTAATCCGCAAAATATGTCTATAAATTGGATTAGACAAAATATGCACTAAATGATACAATGATAAAAAGTGCGAAAAGAGGTGCTGTCCTATGTACTTGAACACCGGTTATTTGAACCACTCACATATGGATTTCAAAGACAAAAGTCGTCCGCTGATTGTAGGTAGCTGTGGTACTTACCGTCTTTCCAGACATCCCAAACTTCCTACCTACCGTCCAAGGGGTCGTCTGGATTATCAGATTATATATATCACTGCTGGTTGTGGGCATTTTCATTTTGATAATGTAAATAACGAAACGATTGTTCCAGCCGGCAACATTGTACTGTACAGACCGAAAGAACTTCAGAAATATGAATATTACGGAGAAGATAAGGCAGAAGTATACTGGATTCACTTCACAGGAAGCAATGTGAAAAATATCTTACGTCAATATGGGTTTCCGGATAAAGAACGTGTCTTTCAAGTGGGTACATCTAATGAATATGAACAAATTTTCAAACGTATCATTATCGAGCTCCAACGCTGTCAAGACAATTATGAGGAAATGCTTGTCCTTTTGCTACGTCATCTTCTGATCAGTTTCCACCGGGAACTGACAAGAGAGCACATATTAAAAAATGAATATCTTGATCATGAGATGGATAATGCTGTTACCTTTTTCAGTGAAAACTACAATCAAAATATCAATATTGATGATTATGCTGCCTCACGAGGCATGAGTGTCAGCTGGTTTATCCGAAATTTCAAAAAATATACCGGTTCTACACCAATGCAATTTATTGTGGGAATCCGCATCAACAATGCTCAGATGTTACTTGAAACAACAACTTATTCCATCAATGAGATTTCTAAGATTATCGGATATGATAACCAGCTTTATTTCAGTCGGCTTTTTCACAAGTTGAAAGGATATTCGCCGAGAGAATACCGAAAGCTGAGAAACAAATTCTGAAATCCACAAAGAGGATACCACCGAATTATCAAAACAATGATTTGTGATATCCTCTTCTCACTTTTGCTATTCTTATTTTACAAACTCAGCCGAATAATAATACATATACTCATTATCTGTATCTATGTATTCTCCTGTAATGTCCTGTATCGGCAACGAACTCACTCCTTGTTCGCCATAGATCAGTGCTGCCAATCCTTGCTCTGTTCCGTACTCTATCGTGCTTTTGTTCTCTATAGAGGTCGCAGATCTTCCATAATATTCTCTGTTTGCAACACCTTTCAAGATTGGCGTTTCTGTCATATATTTTGAATATTCATCTGCTACAATAAGCTTTGCAGTAAAATTATCAAAATCCGGAGTGATGACGATCAATCCATTTTTTGCAGATTTCACGTCCTCATAGGAAAGTTCCAAAACTCGTTTATGAGAAACTCGTTTTCCAGAATGATATTCTGACAAGTAAACGTATAATGCTTGAAATGTATCTTTTGAATTGTATCGAAACATCATGGTTCCATCAATTCCGGACAACAATTCAGCCGTTTTCATTTCTACACTATCCGGATCTACTGCTTCTATATAATTTTGTGGTTGCCGCAATTTATTACATACCATGATTCCAAGAGTAATAGCAAATACTCCCACAGCAATAAGAAGTACAGCAATAATCTTCTTTAAATAACGCTGTTTATGACTACTATCTTTTGATATCTGTATCAGTGTATCTTCCGATTTTTTTTCTACATTAGTTACCTCAATATCTTCACCTGCCAAAAATTCATTTAGACTGATGCCTAATATTTCACATAATTCTAAATACACAGACACATCTGGTAAACAAATCCCACGTTCCCATTTGGAAACTGACTTATCACTCTTACCCAGTTTCTCAGCAAGCTGTTTTTGAGTCATACCAAGTTTTTTTCTTTTTTCTGCAATATAGCTTCCGATTTTCACAAGGTCCATAAATACTTCCCCCTTTCAGAATTATAGTATCTATTTTGTCCCAAAAAGTACACCCCTTAATGGTAGAATCGTATTATATAGGCAGAATCTCATCCAATTTCATAAAATAAAAAGGACGCTGTATGCTCTCGTTTCTTTCGGGGCTGCAGCGTCTTTTCTGCTTTCACGGCTCGCGCAGACCGCAGGGCAGTCAAACAGATTTTTCAGCAGACATAGTTTAAGCCCGATCGATTGTTTTTTCTCTCGACCGGGCTTTTAATGAATTTCCAGTAATTTCATTTTATACACCTACTGCTTTCATTGATTTCGGGGTATTTCGTTATGTTCCTTTTGGACCGTACCTCCTGGATTTTTTTGTTTTTATTTTTTCCCTATGGGCCTCTGCCTTTCATTGGAATCATCTCCTTTAGGTTCTATATGTAAACTCTTCAGAGATTTTTTTGATGTTCAGATTAACTATGCCATTGGACTGTACCTCTTACTTTCTTAGATTTCGTCTTGATGTTTCTTTTTCGTTTTTATTTTTGTTCTCTTTTCTTTTGTTGATCTTATATTAACTCATCTTCTCCATTTTGTCAATACTTTCTTTTAATTTATTTTACATTTTATTATTTTCAGAATATTATGACATCAAGATCGAAAGATCAGAAACCTGATGCAGTCTCACTTACAAAGAGGCGGCCGCAGGCTTTCGCAAAATTCAACCCCCGGCTTTTTTTGACCCACCGCAGGGCGATCCTGCTCCCTCCGGAACTCCACAGAATCTTCTTTCCAAAAGAGTAGAACGAAAGACTCCGCTGTCTTTGCCTTTCGCAAAGTCCAGCGGAGCATTTTTCCCATATTCTTTCTTCTCTTCCTAATTTTTTATTTGCAGAGTTCTTCGGCCAGTGCTCGATCTCTTTTACGTTCTCTTCCTTCACAGCGGACATTACTTTTACATTATTCTCTGTCCAGGTGATATTTTTGCTCTTCTCAAACATGCCCTTCATCACTTTTGCTGCGGTCGGTGCCCAGCTTCCGTTTTCGATCAGACCGATGGTGCGGTTCTGGAAGCTGCGCTCTGTCAGACGGTTGATGAATCCTGCATGAACGGGTAAATGCCTGCATTGTAGGTCAGCGTTGCGAGAACCAGCTACTGTAACGGAAAGCATCCGCTACGGCGGCGGACATATCGTCTCTTGCCAGATCGTAAATAACAACATTCGGACAGCCTTTTTCTTTCAGCTTAGCCGCAAGCAATTCGGCAGCTTTTTTTGTATTGCCGTAAACAGAAGTATAGGCAACCACAACGCCCTCTTCTTCCGGACGATAAGAAGACCAGATATCGTATTTTTCAATGTAGTGGCCAAGATTTTCCGTCAAAACCGGACCGTGCAGGGAACAGATTTTCCGGATATCCAGCGTACCTGCTACTTTCAGGAGCTTCTGTACCTGCAAACCGTATTTTCCGACAATACCGATAAAATAACGGCGTGCTTCGTCATCCCATGGTTCCTCGCGGTCGAGTGCACCGAATTTTCCAAAACCGTCTGCTGCGAACAGAACCTTGTCCGTGCTGTCGTATGTAACCATAACCTCCGGCCAGTGTACCATCGGAGCGAACACGAAGGTCAGAACGTGTTTTCCGAGCGTAAGGGACTCACCGTCCTTTACTTCCAGTTTCCTTCCGGCGAGATCCATCTTTTGGAAAAAGTTTTTCATCATGGCAAAGGTTTTTGTGTTTGCAACAACGGTTGCTTCCGGATATGCTTTTACGAAGTTTTCAATATTCGCAGAGTGATCCGGCTCCATATGCTGTACGATCAGGTAATCCGGTTTTCTGCCATCCAGTGCTTTCGCAACATTTGCCAGCCATTCATCCGCAAAGTTTGCATCTACGGTATCCATAACTGCCGTTTTTTCATCGAGAATTACGTAAGAATTGTATGCCATGCCGTTCGGCACTCTGTACTGACCTTCAAAAAGGTCTACCTGATGATCGTTGACTCCCGCGTAGATAATATCCTCTGTAATCTTCATAAAAATCCATATCCTTTCCATCTTGTTTTTTCCTGCCCGGAACCTGCTCCGAACCGTATATTTTTATATTATCCTATGATGGAGAAAAAAGCAAGTAAAATAGTAAAGATTACTATTTTTACTTGCTCTCCTCCGTTTACACACACGATATCCCTTTTCCACAGCTTGCAAATCATCACAATACTTCTATTTTACAGGCATGTTCTTTTGTTTCTTTATCATAACTGATTCCAAACGCCAGTATGCGCCCGGTATATCGTTCCCTTTCCGCCATCTTTCCCTTGAACCGCAAAGCATATTCTTTCTCTTTAATCTGCGCAATCGCTTCTTCCGGTGTATGATCTACCATAAGTTCCGTTCATAACAGTTCTGTATTTATCGTATGGTTCCCTGCTGTTTAAAAACTGTCCCATGTTTTACGGCCTCCTTCTTATGCTACATGTGCTTTCAGAATCTTTCTGTGCTTGATTTTGTGAGATGCTTTTCCGTCAGTCACAAAAGCAAGTGCAGAAAGATTTTAAGAGTACATGCTGATACTATGAGTATAGTCTTTTTCTGTGGGAGGCGCAAGAATGGAATCCCGTTTCTCACTTCTTATTTATTTTCCGGGAAAACAATCTCTTTCTCTGGTACGCCTTCTGATTTGATGACGTAGCCGTCAACATCATCAAAATGAATCTTGTACTGATATTCGCTTTCACGTCCCTCTTTTGCGTCATCGGCATCAGCGTAATAGGTAAGGCGAATTTCGAAAGTATTTTTGTTTCCTTCGCGCCAGGACTCATCGCCGATCAGCCAGTCGTTTTCGAGGTTTTTGTTTCTTTTCAGCAGCACCTCGGCGTACTGCTGTGCGCCGCTCCAGATTCCTGTGTTTTTGTACCGGTTCTGCATGGTGTTCTGATACTGCCACAGTGTTACAAACATGATCGTCGCCATAATTGCCGTGAAAAGAACGGTTTTGTATTTCTTTTCTTTTTTCTGTCTCTGCCGGCGGATACATCGAATGGTTCCGATCATCATCATTACCAGAACAAACAGATACCACAGGGTCCAGAAGATCTGCTCTTTTCGTTCCAGACCGCCGGGAATGAATTCTGCCAGCTGATCGCCCCAGACGAAATTTACCAGGGATGCCAGAATGCCGATAGACAGAATGGATGCTGCCCCATAGACTTTCCGGCTTTCTTCATCATCGAGGTTCTGGAAGAAATACCACAGCGATACAAACGCTGCTGCCACCAGACCGCCTAGAATCAGGCCGCCGCCCACGTTTACGATCTTTGCCGCCCACGCTGCCGCTGCCACACCGATCACCAGAAATCCCGCGATCACGTTTGCGTTCCGGTCCTGTTTTTTCTGCTGCCTTGAAATATCACCTGCGTTCTGCAGCATTTCGGCCACCTCCTTCTGAGTATACTGAATTTCCGGCGCCGCCTCTTCCTTCGCCTTCTCCTGCCGTTCGGAGCGCATCAGTTCCAGCACAGAAATCCCAAGTGCCTGAGCCAGCGGCTCAATCGTCTGGATATCGGGAAAGCCAAGTCCGGTATCACATAGTTAAAGATATTGGTGTCATTTAATCAATTTTGCCGATAAAGCGGTAGAAGATTTCTACCTCCTGTTCCCGGCTTCCGTCTCACCTTTGACCGCTTCATGGACAACGATTTTTTCAATCAGCGTATTCAAAAGTTCGGCGGTCAGTTCTGTTGGATTGACGCACTCTTTCATCAAGGCAATCCATTTTTCTGCGTCTGCGGCGTTCTGGCTTTCAGTGGCGATAGCGGATTGAAGCTGTTCAATCTTTGTGTCCAGTTCAGCCTGTTCGCTCTGGTACTTCCCGGACAGCATAGAGAAGTTGTATTCTGTGATACGCCCCGCCGCCCAGTCCTCATACATCCGGGCAAACAGGGTATCGACTTCGGCTTTCCGCTTCTCCGCTTTGTTCAACTCTGCGGCTTGCTTCTTTCTTGCGGCGGCCTGTCCCTTGTCATTGGCATTTAACAGCCGCTTCAAAAGCCGTTCTTCATCATGCTGTACCAGCCTCGACCAGTATTGCAGACGGGAGAGGACATAGGCGTAAAGCACATCATAGCGGATATAATGCATGGAGCATTGGCGTGTGCCCTGTCCGTACTTGCTACAATGATAATGGCCGTAAGGCTTGCTGTTCTGCCTGTTCTCCCCATAGGACAGCGACCAGCCGCAATCCGCACATTTTACCAATCCGGAAAAAATCTGCGTCGTACCATCCTTGCACTTTCTGCGGCGGTTTGCTATCTGCTCCTGTACCTGCCGGAAAACCTGTTCGCTGATAATCGGCTCCTGCGTGTTCTCTACCCGCACCCATTCACTTTGGGGCTTGCGTATCCTCCGCTTGTTCTTAAAGGAAATGTTTGTTTCCCGGTAGTGGATGGTATGGCCGATATAGGTTTCGTCTTTCATAATGCTCTTGACCTGGGCTATCGTCCATGCGTAGCTTTTTTCCTCTGGCGCACCCGCATAGATGTTTGCAAAAGTCCCGTCACGCTGGAAATTGATAAATCCCGGTGTGGGAACCTTTTCCATAATCAGTATTCTTGTGATACTGGCCGCCCCTCTGCCATGAATGGCAAGGTCAAAAATCTTCTCCACTATCCAGCGGGTTTCCTCGTCGATTATCAGCTTGTTTTTGATTTCCGGGTGTTTCCTGTACCCGATGGGAGCATAGGCACCGATACGCTGTCCTGTGGCAAACTTCGCTTTGAAAGCGGCCTTTACCTTGCGGCTCGTATCTTTCGCAAACCATTCATTAAACAGGTTTTTGAACGGGACAAAATCGGAAAGCCCTTTCTCTGTGTCCTCATTCTCCGCAACGGCGATGTAGCGCACCCGTTTTTCCGGGAACAGAAATTCCAGATAGTAGTCCATCATCACATGTTCCCGCCCGAAACGGGAAAGGTCTTTCGTGACAATGCAGTTTACTTTTCCGGCTTCCACATCGTCCATCATGCGCTGAAAATCCGGGCGTTCAAAGTTCGTCCCCGACCAGCCATCGTCCACATACTCACCGACTACATGAAGTCCCTGTTCCTTTGCGTACTGTTGCAGGATTGTCCGCTGTGTTTCAATGCTTACGCTGTCACCATAGTTTTCATCGTCCCGGCTTAATCTCATATAAAGCGCCGTGTTGTAAATCGTAGTATTGTAAGGTTGTTTCACCGTTAAAAATCCTCCTTCTTAAAGAAACAACCCACGCTTACAATACTTTTGCTCTATGGCAATTATATCATAAGCGTGGGCGTGTTATCAATGATGGGCTATCAGGTTGAAGCGGCTTTTTCTGCGGTATGCCGCACCACATCTACAATCAGATCACCGAGGGGCTTCCCGCCTGCGGCGAAGTGTTCGGAGATTTTTATACGGTTGTTCCCACATACAAAATACTGCGTGCCGTTCTCTGTTTGTATGACCTGCCCTGTCCGGGGCGTAAAAATATCGCTTTCGCTTTTTGCCATCCAGTGTCCTCCATATTCAGTTTTCAAGGTACAATGCCGCACAGGGGCGGCGAAAATTTCTGCTTATATCTATCACCTTTCCTTTACTGTGTGCCGCTGCTGCCGTTTCACCTGCGCCAGCACTTCCGGCGGGATACGGTCAACGAAATTGCGGAGATTGTGTAATTCGCTTTCCAGCGTTGCCCGTTCCATGCGGTCTTTCATCTTGCCTTGCTCACTGGCCTTTGCCCTTGCTTCCAGCTTTTTGTTTTCTTCCAGCAGGTCATTGATTGTGACCTTGTACTTTTTCAACTGCCCGGAGAAGTTCTCCATCTGCGGGAACCACTTTTTCAGCATGGAGAGGGCTTCCTCTTTTTTCTTTCCGGCGTTCAGCGGGTTAATGCCGTCAAGGGCGGCTTCAATGGCTCTGGCCTGTTTGGAGAGGGAAACCGCCTGTTTGAAAAGCCGGGTGGGGATATGCTTCCGGCCTGTCTTGCTGGCACTCTCCCCACGCTCCAAGTCGGGATATTTCTCCACCATATAGGCGTGAAAATCGTCCTGCCACTTCGTCAGGTTTGCCCGGTTGCCGATAATCTCCTTAGCGCACAGGCGGTTGTCCTTTGTCAGCGGAACAAAGGTCAAATGCAGGTGGGGCGTTTTCTCGTCCATGTGTACCACCGCCGACACGATATTTTCCCGTCCTACCCGGCCAATGAGGAAATCTGCCGCCCTTTGGAAGAACGCCTGTATCTCCTTTGGGGATTTCCCCTTGAAAAACTCCGGGCTGGCGGTTATCAGCGTATCGACAAACCGTGTACTGTCTTTCCTTGTCCGGCATCCGGCCTGCTCGATACGGCTCTGAATGAAGTGGTAATAGCGTCCCTCCGGCTTGACGATATAGAAATTGTATTTGCTCCGGCTTGTGTCAATGTCGGGGTTGCTGGCGTATTGTTCTTTCTGTCTTTCGTGATGGGCTTCCAGCGGCCTTGCCGGGTTGCCTTATGCTTCTCAAACCGCAAAATTGCGTGTTGTGCCATTCTGCTCCTTTCCCCATTCCTTTCCTATCCGGGGTTTTCCACAGGGAAAATCCCGCCGGAATTATCTCTGATACGATAGGAATGGAATGGATATAAATAAATCATTTTAATCTTTGTATTTCTATATACCGTCTGGTTTTCGTACTTCTCAAGATTGATTTCCGCACTTCATAAGTACGGTTTTCAGTCCTCCGGCGTACCAGAACGGGATTTCTTGAAGTCGGTGTTTGGAACCACTTCATAGGATTTTGGGAAAATGCGGTTGGGCTTTCCACAGCCCTGCTTCTGGATTTCCACCAGTCCGGCGTATTGCAGTTCCCGCAGGGTGTTCACCGCTTTCTGCCGCCCACAGTGGAGCAGGTCAACCACTTCACAGATGGGGTAATACAGGAAAATCCGTCCGCAGTCATCCGCCCACCCATTCTTGCGGGATAACTCTGTCCGGCGCAGGATAAAGGCGTACAGAACCTTTGCCTCGTTGGACAGGGGCTTGAATGTAGGGGCTTCAAAGAGGAAATTGGGGAGCCGGGTGAAGCTGAACGCCTTTTCCGGCTGATGGATATAGATGGTATTTGTCATAGTGCGTTTTGTGGACGGTTAAAAGCCCGTTTTCCGGGGCGGACGATACTTTATACCACCTGCCCCGGTTTGGGGCTTGCGGAGCCTGATAAATCAAGGCTTTTTTCGCTCCTAACTGTCCACAGCAGACCTCCTTTTCCGTTCACTTTCTGTTTTCTGCCGCCTGTGAACTCTGACGGCACAGCCGGGGCAGTATTTTGCCCGGTTGGATTTGGGGACGAACACGCCGCCGCAGACCGCACAGCATTTCAAGTCCTTATCTCGGAAAATCTCCGCTTCCAGCGTTCCGTCCAGCGGCAAGACCGCCCAGCGGAACCACTTACAGCAGACCGAGAAAGAAATCGTCTGCGGGCAGGTGCAGGTGTCCCCATCATCAAGGACAATGCAGTTGCCGTCCTCACAGCAACAACACTCCCGGCGTATCAGGCTGGCCGCCTGTTTTCTCTGCGCCGGTGTCATGCGGTAAAGGGAACCGTCCGGCCTGCGTTCCAGTGGCGGCAAGTCTTTATAGGGGTTATCTATCATGCGTTCCCTCCATCTTGTTTTCCGTTGCCGTTTTCCCCGAAAGGATTTCCAGCTTTGGCACGCTCCCCATACTTCGGGACATTTTGTCCCGAAGTCCGGCTCCTTGCGGTGCTTCCCCAGCCGGGGTATCCCTTTTCGGACGGTCATTCTGTTTTCAAGGTGCTGTCCATCGATGAACTACCCTAAGTCTACACCTAAATGACCGCCCGTCCCGTATATCCGAAAGGTAGGAAATTGGCCTAAAAAACAGGCTATTTCCACGCTTTCGGAATTGTGGTATAATAAACATAAAAATTGGCTTTCAAGCATAGGAGGACAATAATCTATGAAAATCGGAATTTTATGTGCGGGTGACGAAGAACTCGCCCCATTTTTGCCCTTGATAAGCAACTGTAAGATAACGGAAAAAGCTATGCTGAAATTCCATGCTGGACAGATTGATAGTGTAGAAGTTGTCGCCCTGTTTTCCGGCGTGTGCAAAGTAAATGCCGCCATAGCCGCTCAGCTTTTGATAGATGTATTTTGCGTGGATATAATTATCAATTCAGGGACAGCGGGCGGTATGGAGCCAGAACTTGAAATATTCGATACAGTTATCTCCACAGAAGTTTGTTACCACGATGTAGCGCCAGACATTTTAACGGAATTTCATCCGTGGATGAATTCTGTGTTTTTTGTGGCAGACCCAAAGCTGATAGATATGTCAAAGTCTGCTGTTGACAAGCTTTCAACTTCTGGAAAGGTAGTTTGGGGCCGTATGGTAACGGGAGAATCGTTTATAACCGATGAGAGCCGGCAAAAAATAAACGATGAATTTGCTCCCTTGACGGTTGACATGGAAACTGCCAGTATCGCTCATGTCTGCTATGCAAATGACATACCGTTTATCGCCATTCGGTGTGTGACCGATACTGAAAAACACAGCGGAGTTGATAATTTTGACAAAAACTGTGCAAAAGCATCAAGTATTGCCAAAGATATTACGGTTGCTTTATTAAGAGAAATCAAAAAGTCGTGGTAAGATTGGATGATATTTTAGAACAGAGGACAGAGGGAGGGAGAGTATGGCCCTAACTATTCAAGAACGACTAAAAGACCTGCGTGTGGAGCGCGGCTTGACGCTGGAACAGCTTGCGGAGCAGACCCACCTCTCCAAGTCTGCTTTAGGCAGTTATGAGGGGGACAACTTCAAGGACATCAGCCACTATGCCCTTATCAAGCTGGCAAAGTTTTACGGCGTGACCGCCGACTATCTGCTGGGCCGTTCTCAAACAAGAAATCACCCAAACGCCGATCTTGCAGACCTGCATTTGAGTGATGATATGATTGAACTATTGAAAAGCGGGCTGGTGGACAATTCTCTTTTGTGTGAACTGGCGACCCACCCGGATTTTCCCCGGCTCATGGCCGACCTTGAAATCTATGTGAACGGCGTAGCGGGAAAGCAGGTGCAGAGCGCAAACGCCATTGTGGACGCTGTGAGTGCAACGATTATGAAACAGCACAATCCCGGCTTGACTGACCCGCAGTTAAGGCAGCTTATCGCCGCCCATATTGACGACGACAGCTTTTGCCGCTATGTGATACAGCAGGATATAAACAAGATAGCCCTCGACCTGCGGGAAGCCCATAAGGACGATTTTTTCAGTGTCCCGGAGGACAACCCACTGGAAGATTTCTTGCAGACCGCAGAGGAAACCACCAGCCCGGACAGCGACCCGGAGCAGGCGGCTATGATGTTTATCTGCAAGCGGCTCAAACTGAATTATAAGAAGCTGTCCGAGGAAGAAAAGAAGTGGCTGAAAAAGATTGCACAGAAGTCGGACTTGCTGAAAAATCCAAAGCCACAGCGAGGACGGAAGTAAGAGAATAATAAATCAGATTATATGGAGGTATTGGTTATGAAAAAATGGTTACTGATAATTTCAGCGACTGTTATTTGCGTTGCTGCCGCTTTTTTATATTTCTTTAGTTTAACTCCCAAAGGAGATACCATTACCAGCAGAGAAAGCATACTGAACACCGCAATTTCAAAGGGGAATGAATGGACTATTGCAAAAGAACTGGAACTTGGCGGTTATATCGTGAGTGGAGCATATAGTGCAGATAATAAATCTACACTTGCCATCTTTGAACCAACAGGAAATGGAGATTACAAATTTAGTACATCAACAAACCGAAATAGTGATGAGATTATTGTTGGTGGCGTTGCAATAAACGGAGAATGGTATGATTTAATTTGGTTTAATGGTGCTAAAACAGAGTATGCCGAAATCACTTATACAATAAATGGACAAGTGCAAGATACATTGAGATACAGCACAGATGATATGGATATTATCTCAATTAAAAACCCAGAAAAAGAGTATTCCATTCATGTGGTTTACTATGACAATGATGGAAATAAGTACGAATAAATTGTTTTTCATCGAGAAAATAGCAAAGCCAGCCGAGCCAGTCAACGGTCAAGATGAACGGCGCATTTCATGCGCCGCCGTTGACAGTCCCGCCCGTCTTTGCTAAAGGGTAATCAAGGCGGGAAAGCCCTAAAATGGTTTCACACCTATTTCAATAATTGGAGGAGATAAAAATGAGATCAGAAAAGGAAGTTTATGATATTGTTTTGAATTTTGCAAAAACAGACAAACGCATTCGCATGGTTACTTTGGAAGGATCTAGAACAAATACAAATATTCCGCCTGATGATTTTCAGGATTTTGATATTACTTTTTTTGTTACGGATATGGACAGCTTCACAAGTGATGATAAATGGCTAGATATATTTGGTGAAAGGTTGATTCTGCAAAAGCCGGAAGATATGGAATTATTTCCAGCTGTAGAAAAGGGATTTTCATATTTAATGCTGTTTACTGATGATGTTAAGATAGATTTAACTTTGCTGCCGCTGGAACTGATAGACGAGTATTTTACATGGGATAAACTGGTAAAGTTACTGTTGGATAAAGACAACCGTATCGTAAAGCCGCCAATACCAACGGATATAGACTACCACTTGCAGAAGCCTACTCAAAGAATGTTTGACGATTGCTGTAATGAATTTTGGAATACTACAACATATGTAGTAAAGGGCTTATGCCGCAAAGAAATTCTTTTTGCTATTGACCATATGAATGATATAGTACGAAAAGAATTGCTTCGCATGATTTCCTGGCTGATTGGTATCAAACAGGGATTTCATTTCAGTTTGGGAAAAAACTATAAATTTATGAAGCAATATGCCCCAGAGGAATTGTGGGAACGACTTATGTCCACTTATAATATGGATTCCTATCCCCATATGTGGGAATCCTTTGAACAATGTATGGCATTGTTCCGGGAGGTTTCGTCAGAAGTGGCATGCCAGTTGGATTACCAGTATCCACTATATGATGAAAAAATCAGTAATTATGTGATTCGGCAAAAGAAAAAATATGGCATTGAAGATGATAACAAATAAAATTTTTTCAATCGAAAAAATTTATTTTGATTATTCAATTTTGAAAAACTGAATACCTCAAAATCAGAAAGAGCGCGGACAAGCACTTTGAGGGATTGACCGCCTTGTCCACCCATTCAGTGGGACGGCGGGCGGCGGTCAAGGCCGGGTGTAAACCCGTTCATTTCAGCCTTGACGGTTACCCGCTGTCCTGTTACTTTTCCGGGAGTGTAGCCACAACTTCGGGACACTTTGTCCACAAGTCGGAGCGTAGGACGATGAACGGGGGCTTTCATATACGCCCTGTCTGCTGTTGAAACCAGACCTGCGCTTACGGCTCCACGCCACACAAGCACAGCCCTGTTTTCCTGCCGCTTCAAATGCCCTTGCCCTCCCCGGCGGCAACGGCATTTTCACGGCAACGCCGACAGAGCGTATAACACACTACACTTTGCTTCGCAAAGTCGTGTGCCAAATGGGGGCGTTGCCCCCTTTGGAAACCCCCACAAGGAAAGGCGGTACGCTACCCCTCCACGGGGCGCATACCGCCTTTTCTTGTTATCCAGCCCTCCGGCTGTATCGGTTGAGCAAAAGTCAGCGTGGGAATGGTGTGGTATCTTTATCTAAGTGAAACCCCCCGCTCCCACCGGCTGACGGCTTTATCCGTCACATGAATCTTTTCCGCAAGCTCTGCCTGCGTCATCTTTTTCTCTTTTCGCATTCCGGCAATAAACCGCCCGAACTCTTTCGCTTCCACGTCGTGTCCCTTCCTCCTGCTGTTCCCGCACCGCCTCATGTTGCCCAGCGGAGCGTTTTTACAGTCTCAGAATAGGCGAAAATAGGCTGTTTTGTCAATCTACGAATCCTTTACCTGCGTTTTTACGCCAAAAAATCCCCGATTCAGCACAAAAGTGCCAAATCAGGGATCTTGTATTTTCCTGTATTTACAGCCCGATCATATTTGCAAACAATACGATCAGCGGAATGGCAATGATGGTTCTCTCCAGAAAGATCACCAGCAGTTTCCAGAAAGTGAACCTCACATGACTAAAGTCACGTGCTTCAAACCGCTTTAGGCGGCAGACAAAATATCGGCGGATACGCCTGTTTCTTAGATCTTGCGCGGATACGCGCTTCTTCCATGCCGGATACGGCAGGTCTCCACATAACAGGTAGTCCACGGTATATCTGCCTGTGTTTATGCTACTTTTTGCAGTTCCATTTCTGAAATTAAGTCTCTCAAATCCGCATAAACACATGAGGTTCTACGCTTTACTGCAGGAACTTTTGCCTCCAGCAAAGACCTTTCCGTTGCCGGTAAGGGTTTTAAATTTTCACGGATAAAATATCTTGCTCCAATATTGTACGATGCAGATAAATCACAATTATATCTCTTTCCATTCTGAAAGGTACACAGACGGTGATCCTGTATATCACGGTCAATTTTTCCAGATCCGTCAAACGCAAGCCTGCTCGTATTCCATGCACAGATTCGGGAAATCCGTATTCCTTTTCTATGTGCCTGCTGTCCGCATCGTTTCTGGATATCCCGTTTTCTCCACATCTGCAGTTTCTGCTTTTTCTTCCCGGAAAGTTTTCCTTTCATCTCCAGATATTCGAAAACAATCACATCTGCCCTATTTTCTGATGCATAGAAAACGATTTCCCTGGCAATCTTTTTACCAAGTTCTGTATTCAGACGTTTTGCATATGCCCATCTTCCCTGCACCTGGCGGGATCCATGCTCTCTCTGAAATCTTCGGATCCGTCCCAGCACACGGTACATCCGGTCTTTGTCACTGGGAAAGTTAATAAACTTTCTCCCCAGGATAGTTCCGTCTGGACGCATGATGGTACAGACTGCATCCGTATTGATGCCGAGATCCACACTGCAGATCGTTTGTTCTTTGACGGGTGTCCGGTTTAAAGCTACCTCTTCCGCATACGTAAAACGCAGAAAATATTTGTCGTGCTTTTTCTCCAACATTGGTGCCGAAGCTTTTTTGCCCGACCAGTGTTTTCTTAAATATTCCATATCCGTATGTTTCAGCCGCACAGCAAACCATTTCCAGTCATGGCCATCGTACAGTTTTAAAAAGGCCGCATCTTTCTCTTCTGTGTTTTCACGGTACATGACATCGTGGTAAAAAACAGGCATGGCATACTGCTCACTTTTCAGATACGGCTTTCCTGTTTTCTGTCCCTCTGCTTTCCACTGTTCCAGACGCGTCCGATAAGAAGATACACTCCCAAGCGCATGCTGGACTGCCGCCCGTCTGAAATAGGATGGCATCTTGGGAAAGCAGAAATCAAAATCAAACCGGGCCGGATTCCGTTTCGTTGTATGCACCAGATGTTCCGCTGCATTGAAACGTTTCTTACTTTCCTCAATTTTGACCAGTTCTTCCCATACAGATTCATACACTTCGACCAGATAGCGGACAGCAGAACGGTAAATCTCCAGTGTCTGGCGGATTGGAATATTCTGTTTTCGTAATTCTACACCATAACTGGATATGATTTTCATTCGCTTTTTCCTCCGGGTTTTAACGGGATTTTTCCTTCTGCCCTTCTATGTAAGCAAATACCTGTTCACGGCTCCGGTCACTGACCGTTACAGCACAATAAGACGGATTCCACAAATGCCCTCCCCACAACTCTTTCTTTAGCTCTGGATACAAAAGGAACATCTGGCGCGCAAGATTCCCCTTCATGATTTTGATCATGTCTGAAATATAAAACTGTGGTCGACAATCTACAAGCAGATGAATATGATCCGGCATAACCTCCATAGCCAGGATTTGAAATTTATATTCCTGTGCAAGACTTTCCAGCATTTCTTTGCATTCCACATCAATTCCATCTTTTAAAACCTTTTTTCTATACTTGGTACACCAGACCAGATGATACTGCAGAGAGTACACATATCCTCTACCATATGAAAGATCATTTTTATTAATTGTAAACATATCTTTTCCCATAAAAACATTATACCATATACATAGGAATATATCAAACATTTGTTCTCATTTTTATCAAAAATCTTGCGCGTCTAACTCATCACTACTACAATATATTTATGGGTAATCCCCTTACTTCCAGTAAGGATTTATCCATCTCATTACTTAAACTGTTAGAATGTAGGATGCAATG
>NZ_QUHY01000034.1:0-23437 GCF_003479865.1 Blautia sp. AM47-4 | reverse complement strand
CAACAATAACGGAGAACCGCCCCGAACCGCAGCGGAGACCGTCCGCAGGGAGAACGCCGCTTCGGCGGAAACAATGGAGACCGCCCGAACCGCAGCGGAGACCGTCCGGGAGGAGACCGCAATAACGGCGGAAGAAGCGGAAACGGTGAGAGAAGCGGAAGACCATTCGGTGAGCGTTCCGCACGTCCAAACGGAGGCAGACCGGGAAATAATGGCGGAAGACCGTTCGCAGGAAAGGATGATGATTCCCAGAATCAGAACCGCCGTCCGGGAGGAGACCGCCGCAGAACCGAGCATAAGAGCTCTGCAGGCGATACAATGAGCCTTGGCATCAAGAAGCCAGGCCGTGATACAGGAAGAAAAGAAAAAGACAAAAACAAAGATTCTTTAAGAGAAAATAAATTCAGTGAAGACAGAGGAAGAGGCGGAAACCGTCCGAACCAGGGACATCATCAGCAGTCCAGACTCCCGAAAGCGCTCCAGAAACCGGTCAACAAACCGAAACAGGAAGCACCGAAGGACGAGGTAAAGGAGATTACCCTGCCGGAGAAAATGACCATCCGCGAGCTGGCTGAGAAGATGAAAATGCAGCCGGCAGTCATCGTAAAGAAACTGTTCATGGAAGGAACGATGGTTACCGTAAACCATGAGATCGATTTCGAAAAAGCACAGGAAATCGCGCTTGATTATAACATTATCGCTGAGCCGGAAGAGAAAGTCGATGTGATCGAAGAGCTCTTAAAAGAGGACGAAGAGGATGAAAAAGACATGGTTCCGCGTCCGCCGGTAGTCTGCGTTATGGGACACGTTGACCACGGTAAAACATCTCTTCTGGACTGCATCCGGAACACCCATGTCACCGACCGCGAGGCTGGCGGTATTACCCAGCACATCGGTGCATACACCGTTTCGATCAACAAACAGAAGATTACGTTCCTCGATACCCCGGGACATGAGGCATTCACCGCTATGCGTATGCGTGGAGCCAATGCAACGGATATCGCCATTCTCGTTGTCGCAGCAGACGACGGTGTGATGCCGCAGACCGTTGAGGCAATCAACCATGCAAAAGCAGCCGGCGTTGAGATCATCGTTGCGATCAATAAGATCGATAAACCAGGCGCAAACGTAGAGCGTGTAAAACAGGAGCTCTCCGAGTACGAACTGATTCCGGAGGACTGGGGCGGAAGCACCGTATTCGTTCCGGTATCTGCAAAGAACAACGAAGGTATCGACGATCTGCTTGAGATGATCCTTCTGACTTCCGAAGTGCTCGAGCTGAAAGCAAACCCGAACCGGAAAGCAAGAGGTCTTGTCATCGAGGCTGAGCTGGATAAAGGAAAAGGACCGGTTGCTACCATTCTGGTACAGAAAGGTACCCTGCATGTCGGCGATTACATCGCAGCAGGCGCATGCTCCGGTAAAGTCCGTGCGATGATGGATGATAAGGGACGCCGCGTCAAAGAGGCAGGCCCGTCTACTCCGGTTGAGATCCTCGGACTTTCCGATGTTCCGAACGCAGGAGAGATCCTCGTTCAGACCGATAACGATAAAGAAGCAAAGAACTTCGCAGCAACCTTCGTGGCAGAGAACAAGAAGAACCTGCTTGAGGAGACAAAAGCGAAGATGTCCCTGGATGATCTGTTCAACCAGATTCAGGAGGGTAACTTAAAAGAACTGGCACTCGTTGTCAAAGCCGATGTACAGGGATCTGTCGAGGCAGTAAAACAGAGTCTTGTCAAACTCTCCAACGAGGAAGTTGCCGTACGCGTCATCCACGGCGGTGTCGGTGCGATCAACGAGTCCGACGTTATGCTGGCAACCGCATCTTCCGCCATCATTATCGGATTTAACGTACGCCCGGATGCGAACGCAAAATCCATGGCAGAGCAGAACGGCGTAGACATCCGTCTGTACCGTGTCATCTACCAGGCAATTGAGGATGTTGAGGCAGCCATGAAGGGTATGCTTGAGCCGGTTTACGAAGAGAAAGTTATCGGCCATGCCGAGGTACGTCAGCTCTTCAAGGCATCCGGTGTCGGAACGATCGCCGGAAGCTATGTACTGGACGGAACGTTCCAGAGAGGCTGCAAAGTTCGAATCAGCCGCGAAGGAAACCAGATCTTCGAAGGAAATCTGGCATCCCTCAAACGTTTCAAAGACGATGTCAAAGAAGTGCGCTCCGGCTATGAGTGCGGTCTTGTATTTGAAGGATTCAACGATCTTCAGGAGTTCGATCAGGTCGAGGCCTATATCATGGTAGAAGTGCCGAGATAGAAATGAGGAATTAAGTTGAGAAAAAACAGTATTAAAAACACCAGGATCAACGGGGAAGTACAGAAAGAGCTTTCCAACATCATCCGGAACGAGATCAAGGATCCGCGCATCGGAATGATGACCTCTGTCACAGCGGCAGAGGTAGCGCCGGATCTGAAGACGTGTAAAGTATATATCAGTGTGTTTGGCGATGATGAGGCGAAGAAAGAAACCATCCGCGGCTTAAAGAGCGCGGAGGGCTTCATCCGCCGTATGCTGGCCAAGACCATTAACCTCCGCAATACACCGGAGCTGACCTTTGTCCTGGATGAGTCGATTGAATATGGCGTTACGATGTCGAAACTGATTGATGAAGTAACACACAAAGAAGACAAAAAGGATGAGGAAAATGAAGAAAATTGATGAAATTCTAAACGGAGTCTCCTGCATGGCCATCGCCGGACACGTTCGTCCGGACGGTGACTGCATCGGTTCCTGCCTGGGATTATACCAGTATCTTCGCGACAATCGGCCGGAGATTCAGGCAGATGTCTATCTTGAGGATCCACGGCCGGAATTTTCCTATCTTCCGGGCTTTTCTGAGGTAAAGACAAGCTGTGAAGAGAAAGCGTACGACCTTGTGGTCCTTCTGGATGTATCCAGCGAGGAGCGCATCGGCGTTGCCGCACCGCTTCTTGCAAAAGCGGGAAAGACGATCTGCATCGATCACCATGTGACGAATACAGAATATTGCGAAATCAATCACGTAGAGCCGGATGCAAGCTCTGCCTGCGAGGTGCTGTTCGGGCTTCTGGAGGAAGAAAAGATCTCCGAGCCGTGCGCCGAGGCGCTGTACACCGGTATTGTGACCGATTCCGGCGTATTCCAGTACAGCAGCACCTCTCCGCACACGATGCGGGTTGCGGCCGCTCTGATGGAAAAGGGAGTTCCGTTTACCAGAATCATCGAGGATGCATTCTTCAAGAAAACATACGTACAGAACCAGATTATGGGACGCACGTTGACAGAGAGCATCATGCTTCTCGACAAGCAGTGTATTGTCGGTATCGTGCGGAAGAAGGTCATGGACTTCTATGGCCTGACACCGGGAGATATGGACGGCATTGTCATCCAGTTAAAAAATACAGAAGGCGTTCACGTAGCAATCTTCCTGTATGAGCTGGAGCCGCAGGTCTTCAAAGTAAGCCTCCGCTCCGACGAGCTGGTTGATGTGAGCAAAATCGCAGCCGTATTCGGCGGCGGCGGCCATATCCGTGCGGCTGGCTGCACGATGTCAGGTTCTCCGTATGATGTAATCAACAATCTGACTCTGTATATCGAAAAACAGCTTCTTGCAGAAGAGGAAGAAGAGACGACAGAGGAAGAAGCATAAACAGGAAACAGCCGGGCGCAGAAAATATATCCACGCCCGGTTTTCTTGTGAAAAAGAGGGAGACAAAACAACATGATAAACGGAGTTCTGAACGTATGGAAAGAGGCGGGATTTACGTCGCATGACGTGGTTGCGAAACTGCGCGGCATCCTGCACCAGAAAAAAATCGGCCACACCGGAACCCTAGACCCGGATGCGACGGGCGTGCTTCCGGTCTGCCTTGGAAAGGGAACGCGTCTCTGCGATATGCTGACCGATGAAACGAAGACGTATGAAGCGCTGCTTCACCTTGGAATCGCAACGGATACGCAGGACATGAGCGGAACCGTGACAGCAGAAGCGCCAGTGACCGTGACGGAAGAAGAGGTGCGGGACTGCATCGCCTCGTTTGTCGGGGAGCAGCAGCAGGTGCCGCCGATGTATTCCGCGCTGAAGGTTAATGGAAAGAAACTCTACGAGCTGGCGCGGGAAGGCATCGAGATCGAGCGGAAGGCCCGCACGGTGCACTTTTACGAGATCAGCATTCTGGAAGTGAAGCTTCCGCTGGTGCGCATGGAGGTAACGTGTTCGAAGGGAACGTATATCCGCACCCTGTGCCACGATATCGGCGAAAAACTGGGCTGCCACGGATGTATGGAGCAGCTGATCCGCACGAGAGTCGGCCAGTTTGACCGAAACGGAGCGCACACGCTTGACGAGATCGCAGCGATTGTCGGTGAGGGCCGCCTTTCGGAGATCCTCGTGCCGGTCGATGAAATGTTTGCCGCGCTGCGCAGCTTTGCGACAGCGGACGATCATGCGAAAAAGCTTGCGGAAAACGGAAATCCGCTGAAACCGGCGCAGATCCGCGAAATCGGGGAAACTGCTTCCGGCGAGGACTTCGCAGAAGACGAGGAGTTCCGCCTTTATCTCGATGGCGGAACGTTTGTCGGTATTTATCAATACAGACCATCACAAAACTTAACCAGACCGGTCAAGTTATTTCTGGAGAGAACATGAGATATCTAACAAAAACACTGGATTTTGACAGCAGAGGGGACAGCGTTGTAACCCTGGGAAAATTTGACGGCCTCCACCGGGGGCATATGCTTCTGATCCGTCGCGTCCTTGCAATCGGCAGAACGGAAGGACTGGAAACGGTTGTGTTTACGTTTGACGTGCCGCCGCAGTCGAAAGTGCAGCATGTCAAGCCGCATCAGCTGCTGACGAATGAGGAGAGAAGAGCCCGCCTCGAACAGCTTGGCATGGACTGCCTTGTGGAATGCCCGTTTGTGGATGAAGTGATGCACATGACGCCGGAAGCCTTTATCAAAGAGATTCTGGTGGATAAGCTGCACGCGAAAAAAGTTGTTGTGGGAAAGGATTTCGGTTTTGGCTACAAGAGAAGCGGCACAGCCGAAATGCTGAAAGAAATGGGCCCGTCCCTTGGTTTTGAAACCGAGATCATCGAAAAAGCAGAGGAAAACGGCCGCGAGATCAGCAGCACCTGGGCACGGGAAGAGCTGGAACAGGGCAATATGGAAGCCGTGAGCGGTCTGCTCGGCTACGATTACGCGGTTCACGGCGAGATTGTCCACGGTCATGCACTCGGCAGAACGATCGGCGTGCCGACCATCAATCAGATCCCGCCGGCAGAAAAGCTGCTTCCGCCGTTCGGCGTCTACGTTTCCGAGGTGAAAATCGAAGGAAAAATTTATTACGGTATCACAAACATCGGTGTTAAGCCGACGGTACAGGAAAAATTTACCGGCGTGGAGACGAATCTTTTTGACTGCAGCGAGGATCTCTATGGAAAACAGGCGGAGGTTTCTCTGTTAAAATTCCTGCGCCCGGAGCAGAAATTTGTTTCGATCGACGCGCTGAAAAACCAGCTCGATCATGATGTTGCGGCAGGGAAAGAATATGTAGAAAAAAAGTTCGCTCAGCAGTGAAACACTCGCTGTTTCGCTGCGTAAGAAAGTGATTCAGGTGTGAGCAGCTCTCCTTTTGCGAAGCAAAACTTAAAATGAGAGCTGCGAAAGTTACAGTTCGGAGAACTGTAACTACGTGAAAATTCATCGCGAAAACATCTGATTTTAGTATTTACAATTCGAAAAGCGTATGCTATACTAATCGGGTATGTGGGACAAAAAAGATCCCCGGACCCTGATTCAGAGGCAGGACACTCCGACCACTTCTTAGTCAGCGGTGCAATCAAAATAACAGGAGGAATTTAAAATGATTTCGAAAGAAAAAAAACAGGCAATCATCAAAGAGTATGCAAGAACTGAGGGAGATACAGGATCACCGGAAGTACAGGTAGCTGTTCTTACCGCAAGAATCGAGGAGCTCACTGAGCATCTGAAAGTTCACCACAAAGATCATCACTCCAGAAGAGGTCTTCTGAAAATGGTTGGTCAGAGACGTGGTCTGCTTGACTACTTAAAGAAAACTGATATTGAAAGATACCGTGCTTTAATCGAGAAGTTAGGAATCAGAAAATAATCAGCTTGGAACAACGGGCGGGATACATTTTCCGCCCGTTTCTTTGCTTGTAAGATCAAAGACGCAAACGACATGGAGCCATTCTGAGCTGCATTGCATCCGTAAGAAGCTGCCAGTGGCAGGTTCTGGAGGTGCAGGAATTTTATCCGAGACCACTGAAAAACACATTGAAAGCTGCATCTTGTCCGTATTCCGGTGTGCTTTTCAGTTGTTTCGGAAATTCTGCTCAGAAGAAAAAAAGGAGATTATTTATGTACAAGAGTTTTTCTATGGAACTGGCAGGCAGAACCCTGACCGTAGACGTAGGCCGTGTAGCAAAACAGGCAAACGGCGCAGCATTTATGCATTATGGCGATACTGTAGTTCTTTCTACAGCAACCGCATCTGAGAAACCGCGTGACGGCATCGACTTCTTCCCATTAAGCGTTGAGTACGAAGAGAAGATGTACGCCGTTGGAAAAATCCCGGGCGGATTCAACAAAAGAGAAGGAAAAGCAAGCGAGCACGCAATTCTGACCAGCCGTGTCATTGACCGTCCGATGCGTCCGCTGTTCCCAAAAGATTACCGCAACGATGTTACCTTAAACAACATGGTAATGTCTGTTGATCCGGATTGCGATCCGGAAGTAGTTGCAATGCTGGGTTCCGCAATCGCAACCTGCATTTCCGACATCCCGTTTGACGGCCCGTGTGCCATGACCCAGATTGGCATGATCGACGGCGAGTTCATCGTAAACCCGACTCTCGCACAGAAAGCCGTATCCGACCTGAAACTGACCGTAGCTTCCACCAGAGAGAAAGTCATCATGATCGAAGCCGGAGCAAAAGAGATTCCGGAAGCAAAAATGATCGACGCCATCTACAAAGCACACGAAGTAAACCAGGAAATCATCAAATTCATCGACAGCATCGTAGCAGAGGTTGGAAAACCGAAACACGCTTATGAGAGCTGCGCGATTCCGGAAGAGCTGTTTGCAGCGATCAAAGAGATCGTTCCTCCGGCAGAGATGGAAGAGGCTGTTTTCAGCGATGACAAACAGACAAGAGAAGAAAACATCCGCGTGATCACTGAAAAACTCGAGGAAGCATTTGCTGACAACGAAGAGTGGCTGGCTGTATTAGGCGAGGCTGTTTACCAGTATCAGAAAAAGACCGTTCGTAAGATGATCTTAAAAGACCACAAACGTCCGGACGGCCGTGCGATCACAGAAATCCGTCCTCTGGCAGCAGAGGTTGACATTATCCCGCGTGTTCATGGTTCCGCTATGTTCACCCGTGGACAGACTCAGATCTGCAATGTAACGACTCTGGCTCCGCTTTCCGAAGCACAGAAACTGGACGGACTGGATGAGTTCGAGACCTCCAAACGTTACATGCATCAGTACAACTTCCCGTCCTACTCTGTAGGTGAGACAAAACCGTCCCGCGGACCGGGACGCCGTGAGATCGGCCATGGTGCTCTGGCAGAACGTGCCCTGGTTCCGGTACTTCCGACCGAGGAAGAGTTCCCGTACGCAATTCGTACCGTATCCGAGACCTTCGAGTCCAACGGTTCTACTTCCCAGGCAAGTATCTGTGCATCCACCATGTCTCTGATGGCTGCCGGTGTACCGATCAAAAAACCGGTTGCAGGTATCTCCTGCGGTCTGGTAACAGGCGAGACCGATGATGATTATCTGGTACTAACCGATATCCAGGGTCTCGAAGACTTCTTCGGCGACATGGACTTTAAGGTAGCTGGTACCCACGACGGAATCACTGCAATCCAGATGGATATCAAGATCCATGGACTGACCCGTCAGATCGTAGAAGAGGCGATTGCCAGAACGAAACAGGCAAGAGAGTACATCCTGACCGAGGTTATGGAGAAAGCGATCGCAGAGCCGCGTAAGACGGTCGGCGAGTTCGCTCCGAAGATCATCCAGATGATGATCGACCCGCAGAAGATCGGTGAAGTTGTCGGCCAGAGAGGAAAGACCATCAACGCCATCATCGATGAGACCGGCGTAAAGATCGACATCACAGATGACGGTGCAGTTTCCATCTGCGGAACCGAGCAGGCTATGATGGATCAGGCAAAGAAATATATCGAGATCATCGCAAGCGACTTTACCGAGGGACAGATCCTGACCGGAAAAGTTGTCAGCATCAAAGACTTCGGTGCTTTCCTTGAGTTCGCACCTGGAAAAGAAGGTCTGGTACACATCTCCAAGCTCGCCAAACAGCGTGTTGAGAAAGTAGAAGACGTTGTCAGCCTTGGCGATGTTGTAAAAGTAGTCTGCATGGGCAAAGATAAGATGGGCCGTGTAAGCTTCAGTATCAAGGATGTTCCGGCGGACGCGAAATAAATAGATCTGCCAGACGATAAAGAGCGGGGAACACAGAAAAAGGGATCTGCAAAACGGTTCGTTTTTCTGTGTTTTCTTATGTCCAATAGGAGTGAAAGCTATGAGATACCATAATATAACGAAAGACGATATGCTGAACGGAGACGGCCTGCGCGTCGTGCTCTGGGTCGCCGGATGCGGTCATCACTGCAAGGGATGTCAGAATCCGATTACCTGGGATCCAAATGGCGGCATCCCGTTTGATGACGCGGCAAAGGCAGAAATTTTTGAACAGCTGGACAAGGACTACATTTCCGGCATCACCTTCTCCGGGGGAGATCCGCTGTACGCGGCAAACAGAGAAGATGCGACGGCATTGGCAAAGGAAATTAAGGAGAGATACCCGGACAAGGATATCTGGATTTACACAGGCTATGAGTGGGAATCGGTCTGTGATCTGGAGATTATGGACTACGCGGATGTGGTTGTAGACGGACGGTTCATTCTTTCCCAGAGGGATGTCACCCTGGAATGGAAGGGAAGTCCGAACCAGAGAGTGATTGATGTGAAAAAGACGAAGGAATGCGGCAAGATCGTACTGTTCGGAGAAAAGTAGTCACGCAAAAAGAAAAGGAGACGCTTTATGGAAACCATTAAAATTCAGTATTTAAACGATGAAATCGAGCGCCTGCGCTATATTGACGGGAAGTCCGACTGGATCGACCTGCGCGCGGCAGAAGAAGTAGAGTTAAAGGCCGGAGAATTCAAGCTGATCCACCTCGGCGTTGCCATGCAGCTGCCGGAGGGCTACGAGGCGCATATTGTGCCGAGAAGCAGCACCTTCAAGAACTTCGGTATTATCCAGACGAACCACTGCGGTATCATCGACGAGAGCTACTGCGGACCGAACGACTGGTTCTACATGCCGGCGTATGCCCTGCGTGACACCGTGATTCATGTGAATGACCGCATCTGCCAGTTCCGCATCGAGAAACACCAGCCGACCATCGGCTTTGAAGAAGTTGACCACTTAAACGGCGAGGACCGCGGCGGAATCGGAAGTACCGGAAAAAGATAACAACAGACGAAATAAAAAGAGCCTCCGGGTGTCAGAAAATCTGACATTTCCGGGGGCTTTTTGTTGCGGGCACACCAAACATGTACATGGTATATCAAACACGATCCGGATCCGGCGAATCTGGTTTATGTTTTGAATGCTATTGTTTCATCTGTACCGTATTGTTTGTGATTTTGAATTTTTTGAAACTGTTGATAAAACTTGAAATCCTGCTATACCCATACTGCTTCACATCGAAGCCCGGGAAACGGTTCCGCAGGGCATCGTGAATAATGCTGAGGTTGTCGATATGGCCTCCGTTGGAGCAGATCAGATCCGTGATACATTTTTCGATCTGCTGGCGCGATACGGTGTTCTGGCGTTCCTTTACGAGGTAATTATGACCGGTTTTCAGCACTTCGATATCGTTCATGCTTTCTAGAAACGTGGAAAGTTTGGAATAACCGTAATTTCGAACGTCAAACTCTGAGAATTTCTTCTGCAGGATACTGCCGATCTCACTAAGTGTCGTATTTTTTCCGTGATCATTGTTCTCTGTCAGTACACGGGAAACCGTCCGCTCGATTTCTGCCTTGCTTGTAATGGAAGGGGTTTCGTCCTGAGAAGTGCCGTAGCGCGCCGGATTTTCCGAGACAGCGGTAATCGCAGGGGAGATATCGTCCTCGTTCTGGGAAATGATTTCGAGAATTTTAAAGGCATCGCACGCAACGCGGAAGGAAGAAGGGGTTTTCTGCTCGCCCATGCCGAGCACAAACATGCCGGATTCACGCAGACGCTGCGCCAGCTTGGTAAAATCAGAGTCCGAAGAAACCAGGCAGAAGCCCTCCACATTTCCGGAGTAGAGGATATCCATGGCATCGATGATCATCGCGGAGTCAGTTGAATTTTTTCCGTTCGTATTGCTGTACTGCTGGATCGGATTGATCGAGTAGCGCAAAAGCTGCTCTTTCCAGCTCTTTTTCGAGATATCGGTCCAGTCCCCGTAGATCCGTTTGTACGTGGCAACACCCTGGTCGGAAACCTCGTCCAGGATATATTTGATGTATTTCGGGGAAACATTGTCCGCATCGATCAATACGGCAAACCGGCTGTCTTTCTGTTCCATAGATTCTGTCCTTTCTGCGGCTTGAATAGTTACGAAAATAGATATCTCTAGTTTAGTACATTTCGGCCTACAAATCAACCGGGAGTTTAACCGAATCAAGTAAGTCCCCTGCTTCCATTGCGAATATCCGCTTGACAATGACAAAAAAACTTGTCAAAACTATTGACAAATAAAGTTGTCAATAGTAGAGTAGTAGATGACAAGAAAAGTTGTCAAATAGAGAGCTCATCTAAAAACAAAGTGAAAGGGGATACTGCGATGCCGCTGTACAATCAGTTAAAAGAGTACCGTTCGAAGCTTGGCATCAACCAAACCGACCTTGGAAAAATGGCGGGAGTATCGAGACAGACCATCAGCCTGATCGAGCGGGGAGACTATTCACCGTCGGTGACACTGGCATTAAAACTTGCAAAAATCTGTGAAGTAAAAGTAGAAGATATTTTTCAATATGAGGAGGATGAACCATGAAAGAAAAACAGGGGAACAAACCAAATCCTACGGAAAGTTGATGAAACGGATGCTGATTTATCTGGGAATCGGCGGAGTCTGCGGTTTTTTTGTCGGAATTTTTATGACGTTCGGAGTGAAAAATGGCATGAGTGATCTGAGCGATCTGGTCCGCCCGCTGGCACTGCCGATCATTGCGGTAATTTTCGTTGTAAGCATTGTCCTGATGGAATTTTACAGCCGGAAATTAAAGGATACGATGAAGCATCTCGAAGAAGCAGAGGATGAACAGTACGAAGTCTTAAGCTATGAAGAAGAGAAATACGGCGCGATGCTGATGAGCTGCAATGTGATTTCGCAGGTCTGCGATATCATCGTGCTGACATTTACCTTTTCCCGTTCCTGGCTGGAAGAAGCATCGGGAAAAGAGCTCGCCGGATTCCTGGCAACCTGTGCTATGTTTTGTATCAACTTCTTTCTCTATGGCTATTATCAGATGCGTTATGTAAAAATGGTTCAGGCAGCTCACCCGGAGAAGAGAGGCGATATGAACTCAAAAAACTTCCAGAAAGACTGGATGGCAAGTTGCGATGAGGCAGAAAAAGAGATGGTATATCAGAGTGCCTATAAGGCCTATATGGCGCTGGGCAAGATGATTCAGATCCTGCTGTGTGCGACGATGATCCTGCATCTGGTGTTCCATACCGGTATTCTCGCAGTCATTGTCGTGGGCGTCATTTATCTGACGATGACACTCACATATCATCGTTCCTGTGTAAGTCTGCAGAAAGCAAAACTGAATCTGTAATCCTGTAAATACAAAAAACTGCGTGGAATGCATTTCAGAATCGTGCATTCCGCGCAGTTTTGCGTTTGGTATGAAAAAATGTCAGCTGATCGGAGCCGTGGGTGTCTTTGTCCCGTACTTTTTGTCGATATCCTTCATGACAAACAGATACGAAACACCGGTAAAGACAGCTGCCGTCACCCAGGCTGCCGGGTCACAGAAGCAGGCGAGCGGGTAGCTGATGACTTTCATGGCAATCACAGCTACAATAAGGCGCGCAAAGAGTTCAGAAACACCGCCCATCATAGGCAGAAAGCCGTAGCCGCAACCCTGCATTGCATTTCGGAAAATAAAGATGGTACAGAGCGGTACATAAAAAAGAGCACACATATAGGAATAAGTCTTTGCCCATGGCATCATGGCGGCCATATCGACATCACCCGAGAAGAAGAGGGAAAGACATGGCTTCAGAAGAAGGAAGACGAGAACAGCGGCTGCGATCGAATATGTGATGGAAGTCAGAAGTGCAGCGCGAACTCCCTTTTTAATCCGTGGAATATCGCCCTTTCCGAAATTTTGCCCGCTGTAGGTTGCCATCGTCTGTCCCATTGCGGAAAAGCCCTGTGTGACCAGATTCTGCAGCTTACAGGCCGCCGTAAAAGCGGCAACCGCCTCCGAGCCGAACAGGTTAATGGCAGCCTGCATAATCATTGTACCGGATGCGGTGATGGCAAACTGGAGTGCCATCGGAATGCCCATCGAGAGCTGATGGCGGGAATCTGCCGCATGAAGCTTCCAGTGGTGTTTTTCCGGCCACATATCCGGCATGGAGCGATAAATATAAAAAAGACAGAGCACAGCAGAAATTCCCTGGGAGAAAACGGTTGCATATCCGGCTCCCGCAACGCCCATTTTAAAACGAATGATGAGAAGCAGATCCAGAAGAACATTTAATACAGCCGAAAAAATCAGGAACATCAGCGGAGTCTGGCTGTTTCCTACTGCACGCAGATAGGAGGAAAGCAGATTGTAAAAAATCGTAGCGATCAGGCCACCGCAGATAATCATAATATAGGAATAGGCGTCCTGAAAAATATTTTCCGGTGTGTTCATGAGATGCAGCAGCGGCCGCATGGAGATCATGCTGAAGAACGTCAGGACAACCGTGAAAAGGAGAGCCAGTAGAATGCCGTTTGCCACACTTCGCTTTACTCCGCGCGTATCCTTTGCACCGAACCGCTGCGACGTCAGAACCGTAAAGCCTGCTGTGATGCCCTGCGCAAATCCAAGCACCAGGAACATAATCGTTCCCGTAGAACCAACTGCAGCCAGTGCATCCGCTCCGACATATCGGCCAACGATAATCGTGTCTGCCATGTTGTAGAGCTGCTGGAAAATGTTTCCGATAATCAGCGGCAGCGTAAACTGCAGAATGACTGGAAGCGGACTTCCCTTTGTCATGTCTTTTTCCATGAGAAAACCTCCTCGAAATGATGGTAAAATAAGTTTTATCTTCGCTTAAAACGAAAGTTATTTTATCACATTCTGAAGAGGTTGTCATACCCTTATTTTGACATTTTTTCTGCGAAATTTGACGAAGGGAAAAGTGAACGACTTGAATAGACAGTTATAAAAATTTTTCATATGCAGACTTTATTTTTTCCGCCATTTGCTGCAGCCTTTGCGCGCGTAGACCGAAAATACGAACTGCAAAATCACCGCAGGAACGTATAGTTGCGCCGCCGTCAATTTCCGGATCGGAGGCAAGAAATTCCCGGATTTCATCCAGAAGGGTATCTGCGTGCTCTGATCGTGAGAGAAAGAGATTTACGTCTCGAGTCCCTGCGAGTGTGAATACGCACCGATTGGAAATAAAGCATCGTTGATCTGAAGAAGATAAAAATTAAGTTCGGACATAAAAAGTCTCCTGAAAATCATAAGATACGGAATGAGCCTGCCCGCGAAAAGAGGTCGGCCCATTCTTCCGAAGGTACGGACAAAAACCGCATCAGTGATGATGGTTGTGGATGGATGCGGAAATCCGCTGGTCAAAATCGAGCTTTTTCACCTCTTTTTCTTCACCGGGCTCAAAACGGACCGAAGTTCCGGAGGGAAGAATCACCGGACTTATCGGAAAAAACGGAGCAGGAAAGAGCACGGCGATCCGCCTGATGCTCGGCCTTGTAAAAGCGGAGAGCGGAACGATCGAACTCTTTGGAAAACCGATCACAGAGATCACACTGCAGGACCTGCAGAAAATCGGTGTATCGCTGGCAGAGTCGGGCTTCAACGGGCAGTTTACGATCGCGGAGCTGCTTGGCACCATCACGGGAAACGTTCCTGGACAGGCGGGAATTTTTGCGGTAAGCATCGCAGTTGTGCTGATTTCGTATGGGATCAGTGTAAGATTTATGGAGAAACGGGAGATTTAGAGAAATTCAAAGACGCCGGATTTCATGTTTGTATGTGAAATCCGGCGTTTTTGACGTGAGGAAAAACAATACGGAAACTTGAAAAAACTGCCGTGATATGGTATTCTCATAGAGTCGTTGACTCGAAAATAATAGAAGAAACAAGAGGAAAAACATGAAGAAATTATTTGCACAGATTGTGAAATTCGGTATCGTCGGCGTTATCAGCTTCGGCATCGACTACGTGACCGGTCTTATTGTCCTGAATCTTGTGATGGCGCTGACTTCCAGCTCTTACTTTGAAGCGGCATCCCTCATCGGTTCCGTTGCCGGATTTACCGTATCGGTCATTGCAAATTACATTTTAAGCTTCAAATTTGTCTTTGAGCGGAAAGAAGAAATGAACAAAAAAGTCGAGTTCATCACCTTTGTCGTCCTTTCCCTGATCGGCATGCTGCTCAACAGTTTCCTGATCTGGATCGTCGTAGGCCCGATCTACGGCGGTAATGTTGCACTGCAGCAGAACATAGGCCATAACCTGATCTACACAATCGCGAAAGTATTCGCGACGGCGATTGTTATGGTATACAATTTTGTGACCAGAAAAATATTTCTGGAGAAAAAGTAATTTTGAAAAGAGTTTGAAAAAGGCAGCGCAGAAAAACGCTGCCTTTTTTGAAAAAAGAAAGGCTGGTGCGTAAAAAATGGAACATTCGATCTTACAGACAGTATTGTGGAGTTACCTGATTTGTATTAATATCATTACCATAGCAGTCTATGGAATCGACAAACGAAGTGCGGTGCGGGGAAAATGGAGAATCCGCGTTTCCACCTTGCTTGGACTTGCGGCAGCCGGCGGCTCGGTGGGAGCCTTGCTGGGCATGCACCTGTTTCATCACAAGACAAGAAAAAAGAAATTCACGATTGGAGTCCCGCTGATGCTGGCGGCGCAGATCCTTCTTCTTTTCTTTCTGGCAAAAGCAGGTCTGCTGTTTTTTGCATAGAGAGCAGCAGAATTTGAAAGAGGGTTAAAAAAATGAGAGAAGAACAAACGAAGGCGACAACAGAACGCCTGATTTTTCACGTAGATGTCAACAGCGCCTTTTTATCCTGGGAGTCGGTGCGGCGGATCAAAGAGGGACTGCCGGATCTGCGGGACATTCCTGCCTGTATCGGCGGCGATCCGACGAAGCGGACAGGAATCGTTGTGGCAAAGTCGATCCCGGCGAAAAAATGCGGTGTCCAGACCGGTGAACCTGTGGCAATGGCACTGCGGAAATGTCCGAACATGGTCATTGTCCCGAGTGATTTCGACCTCTACGTCAGGTGTTCCCGTGCCTTCAAGAAAATCTGCGCCGCCTACACCCCGGTCATGGAATCCTTTTCGATCGATGAGGTATTCCTCGATATGACGGGAACTTCCCTTCTGTATCCGGACCCGATTGCGGCGGCGCACGAAATCAAGGACCGGATTTACGAGGAGCTTGGATTTACCGTCAATATTGGAATCTCCACAAATAAACTCCTGGCCAAAATGGCATCTGATTTCGAAAAACCAAACAAAGTACACACTCTGTTCCCAGAAGAAATCCCCGAAAAAATGTGGCCGCTTCCGGTACGCGAGCTGTTGTTCCTCGGAAAAGCATCCGAAAAGAAACTGATCGAGGCCGGAATCCGCACAATCGGAGACTTGGCGCATGCGCGCGAAGCGGATATCCAGACGCTGATCGGCAAGAAAAACGGCCATCAGCTCTACCAGTACGCCCGCGGCATCGATGATTCCCCTGTAAAAGCGCAGCCCGATGAGGCCAAAGGCTTCAGCGCCGAGACGACCTTCAACGAGGACATCATCTCCATCGAACAGGTGAATCCGATCCTTCTCGCCCAGTGCGACATCGTAGCCGCCCGCATGCGTCGGAAAAAGAAAAAATGCACCTCCGTTTCCGTAACGTTTCGCACTCTCGAGTTTCGAAACCGTTCACACCAGACCAAACTCCCCAATGCGACAGATGTGACAGATGAAATCTACCGCTGCGCCAAACAGCTCTTCCGCGAATCCTGGAAAGGCGAGCCCCTCCGCCTGATCGGCGTCGCCGTGACCGGTCTTACCGAAGACGATTTCGAACAGCTCTCCCTCTTCGAAGATCCCGAAAAGAAGGAGAAAAGCCGTAAACTCGATGCCGCCCTCGACGCGATCCGCCAGAAATACGGCAACGACAAAGTCACCCGCGCGAGCATCCTGAACGGCACACAGGGGATTGCGAGAAAAGCGAAGGCAGAGATGAAAAATGATGCGGAAAGCTGCGAGCTGAGAAATCAGCATAGTTGATTTCCCCTGGTGAGTGGAAGAAATTCTGCGAACCTTGGAAAGCTGATAATCATCTGTGCGAGGTATCTATCCCCAACCGGGAGATTGCTGCAGGAAGGGGTTACGGAAGTCATCAAACTTGGAATCGCCTTTTCTGGAAAAAATGTAAAAATTTGGACGGTATAAAAACAGGAGAAGACAAAACAGGGGGAAGCAAAATGAAAAAATTAACAACGGTAAAGATATGGCAGTTCGCAGCAGGCCAGTTTGGATGGGCGCTGCTGTCTGGTATCATATCGAACTGGCTGGTGTACTTTTATCAGCCGGATGAAACCGCAATCAGCCAGGGACAGACGGTATTCATACCGCAGGGTCTGGTGATTTTCGGGGTTTTTACCATCATTGGAGGGATCACAGCCTTCGGAAGAATTTTTGATGCATTCACTGATCCGATGATTGCGTCCTGGTCAGATCGGTGCACTTCAAAAAACGGACGGCGGATCCCGTTCTTAAAAGGCGCGTCCCTGCCGCTGGCACTTTCCACCGTGCTGGTGTTCTGGTCACCGGTGAATGAAAACAGCTGGATCAATGCGGCATTCTTGTTTGGTATGATTCTGGCATATTACCTTTCGATCACGGCATACTGTACTCCGTACAATGCCTGATTCCGGAACTGGGCCATACACAGCAGGAACGCCTGAATATATCCACCATCATTTCTTTCACCTTTATTGCAGGAACCGCTGTGGCCTATCTGGCACCGGCGATCTGGGGTACGCTGATTCCTTCCTTCGGAAGAGTAAATGCAATCAGGATCACTTTCACAGCCATGGCAGCGGCAGCATTCGTATGCATGCTTGTGCCGGTATTCTGCATCCGGGAAAAAGATTACGTAGATACCGTTCCCTCGAAGGATTCGGCTTTTCGTTCCCTTACAGCAACCTTTCGGAATGGAGAATTCCGGAAATTTGTAGGATCTGATATCTTTTACTGGATCGCCCTCACCATGTTCCAGACGGGCCTTCCGTTTTTCGTTACCAGTCTGCTGAAACTCCCGGAGACAATGACAACACTGTATTTTGTGGGAATGACCGCACTGTCGCTTGTCTTTTACGTTCCGGTCAACAAGCTGACACCGAAACTGGGCAAGAAAAAGATGATTCTGTTTGCATTTGCTGTTTTCAGCCTTGCATATTTTTACACAGGTTTTATGGGAAACATCCCATTCATCCCGGAAACCGTACAGGGTCTGATTCTGACAGTCGTGGCAGCACTTCCCATGGCGATTTTCGGTATTCTGCCGCAGGCAGTTGTCGCGGATATCGCACAGAGCGATGCAGTTACCTCAGGAAGCAGCCGAGAGGGAATGTTCTACGCAGCCCGGACCTTCGCTTTCAAGCTGGGCCAGAGCCTTTCCATGCTGATTTTTACCGCAGTCTCCACCATCGGAGCGGGAACTGGAACCGGCTACCGGATTGCCGCATTCGGTGCAGCTGTATTCTGCGGCGCAGGCGGACTGATACTGATGTTTTACGATGAGAAAAAGATTAACTGCGTGATCAACGGAAAAGCATAGGTCAGTACTCAGCACGGCGGCCTTTTTTATGTGTAGAAGCTATTCGGCATAAAGGAGAAAGGATCACAGGTGATACAGACCAGATGCTGCGGCAGCTGCAGTTTCACATTATCTCGAAATCAGCTCCTCCGCATGCTTTAACGCATCCGAAATATTCGAACAGAAATTTTCTTCCCCGACAAGATCCACAAAGCCGGATTTTTTCATCACCTTCATCGGCTGCTCATTCACATGAGAGAAGACGAGGGTGATCCCTTTCGATTCGCAGAGCTTCGTCAGATTCTGTAGTGCATTCATGGCTGTACTGTCGATCGCCGGTACGCTCCGCATCCGGAGAACGAGACATTTTGTGAAATCCTTTACCACGATGTGCTCAATCGCATCCGCCGCGCCAAAGAAGAGCGGTCCTGTGATCTCGTATACACGGACTTCCAGCGGCAGCTTCTGCAGATGTTCATCCACCGCCGGGGAATCATCGTCCACATAGACCCAGCTGTCGGCGTGCGTCCGCCGTTTTTGATATTTGCCGCCGTTCTGGCAATCACTCCCGTAGCCGGAATACCGCCGAAAAGCGCAGAAGCAATATTTCCGGCACCCTGTGCAATCAGCTCTGTATCCGAACGATGCTTGCTGTTGATCATGCCGTCCGCAACAACACAGGAGAGAAGCGACTCAATCGCCGCAAGCACCGCGATCGTAAACGCATTTGGAATCGCCGACTGAATCAGTTTCATGTCAAAAACCGGCAGATGAAGCGCCGGAAGCAAGAACCTTTCAAGTATAGCATAAGAGACGGGAAGCAGGAAACCTTAAAAGGAATTGTTTACCTTTCTATACAATCATGTTATGCATGACATTGCACACAGCCGGCAGAAAAATCCGAATGGAAAATTTTTCTGTCACTTTTTTGATTTTTTCAGTGACTTTCCTCTATGATCTATGGTACACTAATCCAAGCGCGTTAAAAACGAGAATAGAATATCAAATGGAGGAAATCTCAAAATATGAGCAAAAAGAAAGGCGAAGGCCTGAAATCATTCAACAGGGGATTTAACGTGCCGGATACCTACATTATCATCTTTTTTGTGGTGGTTATCGCGGCCGTCATGACCTTCCTCGTCCCGAAAGGCTATTACGAGACGGAGGATGTCACGTACCTGATGAACGGGGTAGAAAAGACCCGTACCGTCATCAAAGACGGAAGCTTCCAGTATCTGACCGATGCTGCCGGAAAACCGGTCACAGAAGGCGTTGCACTGTTCAGCGGCGACGGCGGAACCGGATTTTTCAATTACATGTATAACGGAATTATCAGCAGCTCCGCTATCGAAATCATCGCATTTCTGATGGTAGTCGGCGGTGCTTTCGGCATCATGATCCGCACCGGAGCCGTTGAAGCCGGTCTGATCGGCCTGATCCGTAAAGCAAAAGGAGCCGAAAAACTGCTGATCCCGGTCCTTTTCGTCCTGTTTTCCCTCGGCGGAGCCGTGTTCGGAATGGGAGAAGAGGCCCTTCCGTTCACCATGATCCTCTGCCCGCTGTTCGTCGCTGTCGGATACGACACGGTCATTGCCGTGCTTGTCACGTACGTCGCAACACAGATCGGCTTCGGATCCTCCTGGATGAACCCGTTCTCTGTCGGAATCGCACAGGGAATCGCCGGCGTTGACGTCTTCTCCGGCGCAGGTTTCCGTATGGTGATGTGGGTGGTGTTCACCGCTCTTGGCTGCGGCATGACCATGTTCTATGCAGCAAAAGTAAAAAAGACCCCGGAAATCTCCGTTGCTTACGAAAGTGACCAGTATTTCCGTGATCAGAACGAAAAAACAGGCATCGACGAGGGCCATTCCTTCGGCATCGGCCATATCCTAGTTCTGGTGACACTGGCTGTTACCGTTGTCTGGGTTATCTGGGGCGTTATGGCAAAAGGTTATTACATGGCCGAAATCGCAACCCAGTTCTTCATCATGGGAATTGTGGCAGGTGTGATCGGTGTCATTTTCCATCTGAATGACATGAAAGTGAACGACATTGCCGTTTCCTTCAAAGACGGCGCAAAAGACCTGATCGGCGCAGCACTCGTTGTTGCGATGGCACAGGGCATCATGCAGGTGCTCGGCGGTTCCGATCCGACCACACCGACCGTTATCAACACCATTATGTACGGCATCTCACAGGCACTGGCCGGTCTTTCCGGTGCAGCCGCAGCCGTGCTGATGTACGTGTTCCAGTCGGTCTTCAACTTTTTCGTCGTGTCCGGCTCCGGCCAGGCGGCGATCACCATGCCGATCATGGCACCGCTCGCGGACCTTCTCGGCGTATCCCGCCAGACATCCGTCCTTGCGTTCCAGCTCGGTGATGCTTTCACAAACCTGATCGTCCCGACCTCCGGCTGCCTGATCGGCTCCCTGGCGATTGCAAAAATCGAGTGGTCGAACTGGATCAAATTCATGTGGAAATTCTTAGGGATACTGATGATTGGAGCAGTCATTACGATTCTGATTGCGGTTGCCATTGGATTTTAAGAGGAGTGAGAGAAAATGATATTATTTCAGAACATAGACGTCTATGCGCCGGAATACCTCGGAAGAAAAGACGTTCTTACTGTGTATGATAAAATTGTCAAGATCGCAGATGCCGGCACGATAACGGCAGACGGCCTGCTCTTTGGCGCGGAGACCGTAGACGGAACCGGACTTGTCCTGACACCTGGCTTTGTCGACTGCCATGTTCACGTGCTCGGCGGAGGCGGTGAGGGCGGCTTTGCCAACCGCACCCCGGAGGCAACAATGGAAGGCCTGAACAAATTCGGCGTGACAACCGTTGTCGGCTGCCTCGGAACTGACGGCATTGGCCGTGACATGTGCGCGCTCGTGGCAAAAACAAAAGGTCTCCGGGAGCAGGGCATGTCCGCCTGGTGCTACACCGGCAGCTACCAGGTTCCGGTGCGCACACTGACGGATGGAATTACAAAAGATATCATGATGATCGAAGAAATCATCGGAACCGGCGAAATCGCCATCTCGGACCACCGATCCTCACAGCCGACCTTCGAAGAATTCGCCCGACTGGCAGCAGACACGCGCCTCGGCGGCGTTCTTTCCGGGAAAGCGGGAGTGATCAATGTCCACCTTGGCAACGGTGCAAGATGTATGGAGCTGATCGAACGCGTCATCAGCGAAACCGAAATCCCGGCCAGCCAGTTCCTGCCGACCCATGTCAACCGGAACGAGAAGCTGTTCCAGAAGGCAATTGAATACGCCGTAAAGGGCGGCGCAGTCGATTTCACCGGAAATGAAGAGATTGATTACTGGGAAACCGTCTGCGATGAAGTACGCGTGTGCAAAGGAATCCGCCGCATGCTGGATGCAGGCGTCAACCCGAAACACATCACCATCTCATCCGACGGCCAGGGCAGTCTGCCGATCTTTAATGAGAAGGGAGAATTCCTGCGGATGGGCATGGGCCAGTCGAGCTGTTTGCTGAAAGAAGTAAAAGAATGCGTGGAGAAAGCGGGAATTCCGCTGGAAACCGCAATTTCAACGATTACGGCAAACCCGGCAGAGATCCTGTCACTGAAAGGAAAAGGGAAGATCCGGGAAGGATATGATGCGGATCTTTGCGTACTGGATCAGGGACTGGAGATTCAGGAAGTCGTTGCACGGGGGAAGACGGTGTATCGGAAATAGCATATTGGTAATATTGGGAAAAGGTCACAGCTTTGCGGAGCTGCGGCCTTTTTTTGATGGGAATGCCTGCGGAAAGAATGTTTTACAATAGTATTTTGTAAGAAGGTACGATATAATGAACATATATCTTGCGACAGGGAAGGAGAAACTGCAGTGTCGGAAATAAAACTTTTTGAGGTCGGAACGGTTGTGAAAGAGCGCACCTCTTCCACGGTAGTATTGGAGAAACAACTGCAAACAACGATAGAGCAGAACATGGAGACATTTTTCGGCGTTCGTTTTCTGAAAAGTGAATATATGATCACATCCGGAAGAATGGACAGCATCGGAATTGACGAAAACAACAGTCCGGTGATTTTTGAATATAAGAGAAGCACCAGTGAAAATGTAATCAATCAGGGATTATTCTATTTGGACTGGCTTCTGGATCACAAAGCGGATTTTAAACTGCTTGTGATAGAAAAATTTGGAATGGAAGTCGCCAACCAGATCGACTGGTCCGTGCCTTGCGTTATCTGCATTGCAAATGATTTCACACGGTATGATGTACATGCAGTGAATCAGATGCAGAGGAATATCAAGTTGGTGAAATATCGGAAATATGGGGAAGATCTGTTGCTGTTTGAACATCTGAACACACCGGTGGCAAAGCCAGTAACGGAAACATCAACCATTTCAACAACAAGTAGTACATACACACAGAAAACACATTTAGAGAAGCTGTCATCAGCAAGCAGCCATTTCAAAACATTATATACGGCGCTTTGTGACTACATCGAATCGCTAGGAGACGATCTTGTTCCAAACCAATTGAAGCTGTATTTGGCCTATAAGAAAGTGCAGAACATTTTCTGCATTGAAATTTATAACAAACAGATCCTGCTCCGAATGAAACTCGACCCGGACACTGTTGAACTGGAAGAAGGATTCACAAGAGATACCCGCGGGATTGGACATTACGGAACGGGGGAGCTGGAAGTGTCAATCAAGACGGCAGAAGACTTTCAGAAGGCAAAGAAGCTGATTGATCGGGCGTATCAGGAGACGTTATAAAGCATGGTAAAAACTGGAAAATGATGAAAAAATTTGAATTGTAAAGTCAAATACGTTACAATTTAAAGTTAGAACAGAGAGGATGAAACGGTGAAAGAAGAAATAATACAAAACATAAATCAAGGGTTGGAAGCAGCCTATATCAATGGAAATCTTGCTTCAAATCTGGAATATAAACCGAGTTTTATATCAAACAATCCAGAAGAGGGTAAAAAAGTTATTTCTTCTATTGAAGAAGAGCTACTTCGCTGTGAACAATTCCAGATTAGTGTGGCATTTATCACAATGGGAGGAATTACGCCCCTCCTGCAGACGTTAAAAGAACTCGAGCGAAAGAGAATCCCGGGGCAAATTCTTACAACGAACTACTTAGATTTTAGTGAGCCAAGAGCGTTGGCAAAACTGAATGAATTGAATGAAAAGTCTAATCCCCCAGCTATGCTGGGGAGAATAGAGTAGTCGGAAGTGGTGAGGATAACAAAATAAAGCCTCCTGTGATAGAATGAGAATGGTGTCGCAAGCC